>CAMLWC010000012.1 GCA_946488855.1 uncultured Mycoplasmatota bacterium | reverse complement strand
TACTAAAAAATAGTATTAGTGATTTTTCACCAACACTATTTATTATAGAACCATTTTATTGAAGGATAATCCTTCTTTTTTTATGGACATATTTATTTAAATATAGTATAATTATTGCAGTAGAAAGTGTGATAGTATGTGTTATAAGAAAATATATAAACAAATAAAAAAGTATGATACAATTGTTATTGCAAGACATATAGGACCAGATCCTGATGCTTTAGGAAGTTCTATTGGTTTAAAAGAAACAATTTTGTATAATTTTCCTAATAAAAAAGTATATGTAATAGGAACTTCAGCTAATAGATTTCGTTATTTAGGAAATTTAGATAGATTAGATAATATTGATTATAAAAATAGTTTATTAATAGTTACAGATACCCCAGATATTAAGCGAATAGATGGAGCAAATCCAAGTGATTTCAATTATGTAATAAAAATAGATCATCATCCGTTTGTTGAAAAATATGCCGATATTGAGTTAATTGAAGATAATGCAAGTAGTGCAAGTCAATTAATAATTGAATTTATTAAAAATACTAAATTAAAAATAAATGAAGCAATAGCTTCTAAATTATTTATAGGTCTTGTTGCTGATACTAATAGATTTTTGTATAGTTATACGTCTACTAAAACATTTGAATTAATAGCTTGGTTAATAAAAAAAACAAATTTAGATTTTACAAATTTATATGGTAATTTATATAATAGACCATTAAAAGAAATTAAATTTTCTGGTTATCTTGCATCTAATTTAAATGTAACAGAAAATGGTTTAGGCTATTTAAAAATAACAGATGATGTTTTAAAAGAATATGGTGTAGATTGTTCTACAGCTGGTAATTTAATAGAAAATTTTAATAATATTCAAGAAGTAAAAGTAATAGCATTTTGTAGTGAAGATAAAGGTAATGATTATATAAAATGTTCTATTAGATCAAAAGGACCTATTATAAATGAAGTAACTTCAAAATATAACGGTGGCGGTCATATATATGCTTGTGGTGCTAGACCAAAAACATTTACTGAAGTAGATAATATGTTGCAAGATTTAGATGAATTATGTAAAGATAATTAAGGAGGGATTTTATGTTGGGTAAGGTAATAGATATATTAAAAAATGAATCATTTTATATTCCTAATGTATTATTTAAAAATTATAGAAATTTAAATATAACCGATTCAGAATTAATAATTTTAATATATCTTATTAATTCTGATAAAACATTTAATCCAAAAAAGATAAGTAAAGATTTAAATTTTAAACTAAATGAAACAATGGAACTTATTAATTCATTAATTGAAAAAGGAATTATTAAAATTGATATAATAAATAAAAAAGTTCGTGAGGAAATATTTAATCTAGATGAATTGTATAATAAATTAGCATTCATAATAATTAATGGTAAAGAGCAAAAATCAACTAATATATTTGATATATTTGAAAAAGAATTTGGTAGAACACTATCACCAATGGATTATGAAATAATAAGCGATTGGCAAAAAGATTTTGATGATAATTTAATTTTATTAGCTTTAAAAGAAGCAGTGTTCAATAATGTTAATAATTTAAGATATATTGATAAAATTATCAGAGATTGGAGTAAAAAAGGTATTAAAACAGAACAAGATGTAATTAATGATAGAAAAAAATTTGAAAGTAAAAAATCAAATAAGAAATTATTTGATTATGATTGGTTAAATGAAAGAGATAGTTGATTATTTAGATGAATTAATACCTAATCCAAAATGTGAATTAAATTATAATAAAGATTATGAATTATTGATAGCAACTATGTTAAGTGCACAAACAACAGATAAAAGAGTAAACATGGTTACTGATGTCTTATTTAAAAAATATGATAGTCTAGATAAATTAAAAAATGCTAAAGTAGAAGATATCATTGAAATTATAAGACCAATCGGAACATTTAATAAAAAAGCTAATAATGTTATTGAAATCGCTAAAAAATTAGAAGGTTATGTACCAAATGATAGAAACTTTTTAGAAAGTTTACCAGGTGTAGGAAGAAAAACTGCTAATGTTGTTTTAAGTAATATTTATAATATTCCATGTATTGCTGTGGATACCCATGTTGAAAGAGTAAGTAAAAGACTAAATTTAGCAAAAAAAGATGATACTGTGTATGAAGTAGAAAAAAAATTAACTAAAAAATTTAAAGATTACAATTTATGTCGTATTCATCATCAATTAGTTTTATTTGGTAGATATTATTGTAAAGCAGTAAAACCTGAATGCGAAAATTGTAAATTGAAAAACATATGTAAAAAAGAAGGATAAATTTCCTTCTTTTAATTTATTTGAATAAATTTAATTTGTGTATCATTATAACTTCCATATTTTATATGATATGTTATTGTATAAGTATCTGCTTTATTAGTATTTATGTAAGAAGTACTATTGAATACTTGATTATCTGAGTTTCGCATTACAGTGCATGTAATAGTGGCTAAATTAGTAATATCTGTAATACCATTTAATAAAACTATAACTGGTTTTTCAGGTTCATTATATTTTTCACCAATTGATAAATTAATTGTAGAATTACCATTTAATTGACTACTTATTATAGAACCACCACTATTTTCTACAGTAAACTCAGCACCACTACTAGCGTTATTTTTAAATATACTATAGCTTGTTTTAACAACAAATGTTGTAGTTTCAGTAGTAGGGTAGATAAAACTTGTATTGCTAGTTGTAGTTATAAGCTTCAAATTACCACTACTATCTTTTGTATAAACATTATAAACAATAGTTCCAATATATTTTTTGTTATATTCTATTCTTTTATTTAATTCTTTATTTTTCATATCTTCGTCAGAATATAATTTTGAAAACATTTGATTTAAATAATCTTCACTGATAAAATCAGGTGTTTGAACTGCATCCCAAGATAATGTGTTATTAGTATAATTTAAATTAGTAACATTATCTAATTGACTATATCTTTTTGAAGTTTCTGTAGGTTCAAAACCTTTTTTAAAATAAGCAGTAACTTTTTTATCTTTAGGTGTATATTCACTTGCTAACATTGCGGTTGGAAGTTCAGATTCAACTTCAACTTTAACAACACCATCTGGTTGGGTCCAACTCGAATTTTTTTTATAAACACCTTTAGCTATAGCTTGAAATAATGTTTTTATAGAATAATCGGAAGTAGTTAAACAATATTCTTTGTCTAAATATTTATATCCATACCAAACTCCGATAGCATATGAATCATTAAAACTTGCAATCCATTTGTCACTAATAGCGTTACTTGGCAATCCATGGTCTTTAATAGTATCATAATCTAAGTTAGTAGTACCAGTTTTGGCTGCATAATTAACCCCATTAACACTTAATCCAACTGCATAACTAGAAGTATCTTCTAATACTTTAGTAATCATATAAGCAGTTTCTTCACTCATTGCTTTTCTAGTAACTGGTTTTACTTCATAAGTTTCACCAGTTTCAGAATATTCTAATTTTGTAAAGCTATGTGGCTCAATGTAATACCCACCATTTGAGAAAGCAGCGTAAGCAGCAGCAATTGTAAGAGGGGATTCTCCATTATAACCACCTAAAGCATGTGACTCATGAATCATACCGTTTTCAATTTCGGGTGAAAGACCTAAATTTGTTACAAATTTTTGAATATTTTTATTACTAACTTGTTTAAATGCTTTTAAAGCTGAAGTATTTCTTGAATATTTTAAAGCTGTATGTAAAGTTTGAAATCCACTAAATTTATTGTCCCAGTTTCTAATACTAGGTCCATTTGTATAACTGACTGGTTCATCAGTAAATGGGGTATAAGTTGACCAATTATTATATTCGATACCAGGGCCATAATCGTATAACGGCTTAGCAGATGATCCTATTTGTCTTTTAATATTAGTACCATAATTATCGCCTCTAACAACACGATTTCTACCGCCACCAACAGCTTTAATTTCACCATTTTTAACATCTAATACTACTGAACCACCCTGAACAACGTCATTTTTCCATTTATAAGAAGTACCATTCATAACGTTATTCATATTTTCTTGCATGTCTTTATCCATAGTAGTATAAATTTTCATAGGTACTACATAAGGATCGTTTCCAGTTCTTTTTATAACTTCATCAACAACAGTATCAATAAAATCTTGATATGCATTGGTTGAAGTTTCACCTTCTTTTTTTACTAATAATTTATCAACTGTTAATTCTTTAGCAATATTGTATTCTTCTTCATTAATATAACCATGTCTTAACATTAAACTTAAAACAGTTTGTCTTCTTTCTTCACAATCTTCAGGATGAAGATAAGGGTAGTAAGCATTAGGTGCTTGGAAAAGACCAGCAATCATAGCAGCTTCGGAAACATTTAATTCACTAGCACTTTTACCAAAATAATCTAAACTAGCTTGTTCAACACCACGATTATTTCCGCCTAAATTATTAGAATTGACATAAAATTCAATAATTTGCTCTTTAGTGTAATTTGTTTCTATTTTAAATACTGACATATAAATATCGGTAAATTTACGAATTATACCTTTAATACCACTATCGACAGTCGATGTTTGCGTATTTTTAGAAACTTGCATTGTAATAGTAGAAGCACCACCACCACCTTTACCTAATAATTGCGAAACTGAAGCCTTTAAAAATCTAGGTAGGTCGACACCACTATGTTGGAAAAATCTTGAATCTTCTGTAGCAATAATAGCATCGATTAAAGATTGAGATAATTCATCATAAGTTACTTTTTGTCTTAACTCATCACCGATCTTAGCAAATTCTTCACCATTAGATAAATATAAAATAGTAGCATCTTTATTGTATAATTTTTCTTCTGTAAAGTCTGGGGCAGTAGCAATAATATAACCGCCAAAGCCAATACCTATAATTAAACAAAATATAGCAAATGAAAAACAAAATATCATAAATGATTTAAACATTTCCTTTTTACTAGTTTTCTTTTTAGGTTTTGTTACAAAGTAATATATTAAACCACATAATAACATTAATAATATAGTTGGAACAAAACTTATTAATAATGATCCTATGATTAAAATTATAAGACTAATTAAAGCTAGAGTAATAGTTTTTTTATTTTTCTTCCAAAATTTCTTCATTATATCTCTCCTTTATGATATCGATTATTTTTAAATAATCTAAGTAAGGATTATATCCTTCTTTAACTAAATAACCATTTTGTATAAAATATTCTTTCGGAATAGATTTACGATTATTATTATCTAAAAAATTTTCCAATTTGTCAATTTCTAACAAATATGTTTCATTTTCCAAAACAAATCTAACAATAATAAATCCGATTCCACCACATTTTCTAATTTTTTTTAAATGTTCTATTTGGTGATTATGAATATTAACTAAAGGAAAGTAATTTTTTCTGGTTTCTTTAGCTTCAAAATCAATATATTTACCTTTATATATTCCGTTATAATCCGTAGTGGAAGGAATAATGAAATGAGCTTCAGTTATAACAGCATCTTTTCTATTTTTATAATCTACTTTGTTAATAGTAATAGGAGTAGGTTTTTTATAAATGACTGCAATATTTTTATTACGATAATAAAGATTAGTTTCATTAATGTCATGTTCTAAAGTCATACCACGATTGCTAGTACTAATTTTATAATTTTTCTTGATGCCATTAGGATAATTCATCTATCTCACCAATATTATTATACTATATATTCTAAATAATTTAAACTAATTTTGACATGTTTTGTCGAATTTAATGAAATGTTTACACATATATGTTTTAATTAAAATAGGTGATATAATGGATCATATAGAAGAAGTTTTTAATGGAATGATAGAGGATATTAAGTATATCAAATTAGCTACTTATTTTAAAAATATAAGAAGATAATTTGGTTGACAAAATATCCTTTTTTGTTATATAATTTAACTGGGTGATATTAGATGTATCAAGATCGAATAATGTTGACGGTTAAAGATATTTTTGAAAAAGAATTTAAGTTAGATACAAGGGGGTATCGTCCTCAAGAAGTTGATAAATTTTTAGATGTAGTTATGCGAGACTATGAAGAATTTATCGCTATTAATAAAGAGTTGGCTAATGAAGTAAGAGATTTAACAAACGATAACATGAAATTGAAACAAGAAATTAGAAGTTTAAAAATGAAGTTAGATATCTTAAAAGAAAATGCTGATAGTGATTCTGGAACTAATAGTGTTGACGTTTTAAGAAGACTATCAAATTTAGAAAAAATTATATATGGTAAAGAATAATACTTGACAAACGCTGCATTTAATGTAGAGGAAAGTCCATGCTTGCACTATCCTGAGATGGTAGTAGTGATTGTGCATAGGGAAAAAATAACCTATGGTAGGTAATTACCTAACGGCGTCGAAATTGTCCTATAAGGATTAAATTAGACATAAAGTGCCACAGAAACGATGCTTCTAGTAATAGAAGAATGAAACGCGGTAAACCCCACAAGCAAGAAACCCAAATTATGGTAGGGGAGTTTAAAGTAGGGAATCAAACTTACTTTAGAACCAGTAATGGTAGATAGATGTTTGTCGCTCACTAGTGAGTACAGAACATGGCTTATAAGTATTATTTTTTTTATTTATGAGGTGAATAATGAAAGAAATAGGTGAAAAATTAAAAGAAGCTCGTGAAAGTATTGGCGTTTCAGTTGAAGAAGCAGCTGAAGACTTAAAGATAGATGCTTCACAAATTGTAAATATTGAAAATGGTAATGTTGAAAAATTTCAAGATATATTTAATTTAAAATATTTTATTAGAGATTATGCCAAATATTTAGGATTAAATAAAGAAGAAATAGTTGATGATTTTAATGAATATTTATTTGATTATACTTCAAAGTTATCTTTGGAAGATATAAAAAAAGAAAGCAAAAGTAAAGAAGAAAATAAGATAAAATCACCATATACAGTAGAAAGAAAAAGAGAAAAAGTTTATCAAAATTTTATATATATAGCTATTGTAGTTTTGTTAATAACTATTGGTGTTTTACTTTATACAATTTTACATGAAGATAAAAATGAAGATAATTTAGTATATGGAGGTAATTATGAACTTACCAAATAAAATAACGATGTTAAGAATTTTTATAACAGTATTAATAATTATTATATTGTTATTTCCTTTTGATGCGGTAGGGTTAACAGCTACTAAATTATTTATTGATGAACTTATAGTAGTTGACATTAAATATTTTATTGCCGGAGGATTATTTATATTTGCTTCATTAACTGATTTTTTAGATGGTTATGTAGCTAGAAAATATAACATGATTACTGATTATGGAAAAATGTTAGATGCGATAGCCGACAAGTTTTTAGTAAATTCAGTTTTAATTATTTTAGCAAGTCAAGGATTAATTCATCCAATAATTCCTGTTATAATTGTTGCAAGAGATACTATAGTGGATATAATTAAAATGATTGTTGGAAGCAAAAAAGAAGTAGTAGCTGCTATTAAATCAGGAAAAGTTAAAACTATATTTTTAATGTTAGGGATTATTTTAACTTTATTTAATAATTTACCATTTGAATTAATTAATATTAAAGTATCTGATGTATTGTTAATTATAGCAACAGTTTTAAGTGTATATTCAGGGCTACAATATTATCAAATTAATAAAGAGATAATATTGCGCTAATTTGACAAAATTATAATTTAATGATATTATAGCAAGCAATATTATTAAAGGGGGAAAAAATATGAATAATATTAATATTGAAAAAATTAAGCAAACTTTGAAAAATACAAAAAAATTAGCTTTAAAAAAAGCTTTACCATTTATTTTGGCTACAAGTTTTGTAGTCGGAGCTGGTACTGCAAAAGCTAAAGCTGCTAATGTTGAATTTCCAACAGTTAGTATAACATATGATGATGATACAGAATATGCAAAACAAGGTAGTTATAAATCTAGTTATGTGACTGATAAGCAAGCAAAAGAAATTTATAACATAATGGAAGAAATTGATGAATATTTTGAAAATATTTATAATACTATGGCTAATGGTGGAATGTCAGTAAAACATACAAAAAGTGAAAATAATAGTATGGCTAGATTTGTTGCAAGTATAAATGAAGTTGTAACTAATATTTCTGGTGAATTTGAAGATATGACAAAAACAGAACAAGAAATAATAAAAAAATATACTGAATCAAAGGTAGCTGAATGTAAGTTAGCTTATCATGATTTAACTGGTATATCTACAAAAGATTTGAACGATTATGCACAAAATAACAATTGCGTTTTTGTAAAATCATTAAATCAAGGAAAAATAGTAAATATAAATGTCTATAAAATAAAAAATAATAATATTGTAGAATCTAAAATTATATCAATAGATGATTCAAAATTATCTACAACAAAAACATTAGTTATTGTACCAGAAATAGAAGTTATATATAGTGGTTCAAAGCCTAATTTTAAAACAGTTTATTCAACTGAAATAATTAATAAAAATGATTTGAAAATGTATAATCAAGCAGTTAATGATATAGAAATATTCTATTCAAAATTAGAAAAAGCTTTAGATAAAGGCAATTATACAAAAAATAAAAATCAAAATAATGAAGATATATTTTTATCAGTATATGGTGATACAAATTTAGTTAATCAAACTATTAATAATAAATATCAATCATATAGAGGTTTAAAAAAAGTATTGAATAAATATTTAAATTATAAACAAGATTTATTAGTTTCAAAGGTTTACAATGAAAATTCTATTAATTATAAAGATTATATTAAATATAATGCTAATAATACTCCAATTAGAATTAGTGAAGAAAATGGTTTTGTATATTATCAAATTGACAATGAAGTACATTTAGTTGTAGATAAAGGCAATATAAAAACATCTGATTTAAAATCTTCAGTAAGTGTTCTTACAAATGTTAAAATTAAAGCTTCTACAGGTTTAAATATCTATATTGATGGTAAATTATATGAACCAACAGATGTAAATGGTAATGTTGTTGAACCATTCTTATATAATGGAACAACATATTTACCAGCAAGAGCAATATCTAAAGTATTTAATACAAATATTGAATGGAAAAATGGTAGTATTTATATGACTACAAAAGAGAATGATGGAACATATTATATAGATGAAAATGGTAATAAAGTTTATTTAAATTCTTATTCAGAAATTCCTAGTACAAATAAAGTACCTGGAAAACAATTAATAGAAAAAACTTTAACCGGTCGAAAAGGAATTAAAATATATTTTAATGGTAGTTTATTCACACCAACAGATGTAAATGGAAATGTAGTAGAAACTTATATTTTTAATGGAACAACATATTTACCAGCAAGAGCAATTTCTAATTTATTTAATGCAGACATAAGTTGGAATAGAGATCTTAATGGTGTTGTTATTAATAGAAATCAATATATTGTAAATGATAATAATGGATATTATTATGAAGATGAAAATGGTGATGATGTTTATGTTCCAGAAGATGAAATAGATTTTGGAAATACTATAGTTAATAAACCATATTATATAGATGAAAATGGTAATAAAGTATATATTGATGAAGATGATTATCAAAAAACAAGATAGTTTTACTATCTTGTTTTTATCACAAAAAAGCAAACAAAAATTCGTTTTTGTATTGACAATCATTTTGTTTTAGTTTATAATTAGTATTGTAGGAGTTAAAATTAGGAGGAAATATGACAAAAAGTAATGATAAAACATTAGATCAAGTTTTACAAGATATTGAAAAGCAATTTGGTAAAGGTTCTGTTATGAAATTAGGTTCTAATGAAGTTAGACAAATTGATGTTATACCAAGTGGTTCAATAGCTTTAGATATGATATTAGGAATTGGTGGATATCCTAAAGGAAGAATAATTGAAATATATGGTCCTGAATCAAGTGGTAAAACTACTTTTGCTTTGCATGCCATAGCAGAAGCTCAAAAATTAGGTGGGAGAGTAGCTTTTATTGATGCTGAAAATTCATTAGATCCACAATATGCTCAAAAATTAGGCGTTAATATAGATGAATTATTATTGTCACAACCTGATAATGGTGAACAAGCATTAGAAATATGTGAAGCTTTAGTAAGGAGTGGAGCAATTAGTGTAATAGTAATCGATTCAGTTGCTGCATTAGTTCCACAAGCTGAGATAGAAGGAGAAATGGGAGATTCACATGTTGGATTACAAGCGAGACTTATGAGTCAAGCTTTAAGAAAATTAGCTGGTGTAATCAATAAAACAAATACTGTTGCAATATTTATTAATCAATTAAGAGAAAAAGTTGGGGTTATGTTTGGAAATCCTGAAGTAACACCAGGTGGAAGAGCTTTAAAATTTTATTCTTCTATTAGATTAGAAATACGAAGAGCAGAGCAATTAAAATTAGGAACTGATATTGTTGGTAATAAAACAACTATTAAAGTAGTTAAAAATAAAATGGCACCTCCTTTTAAATCATGTACTGTTGATATAATGTATGGTGAAGGTGTATCACATGAAGGCGAATTAGTAGATTTAGCTAGTGAGGCAAATATAATTGAAAAAAGTGGTGCTTGGTATTCATATAATGGAGAAAAAATAGGCCAAGGTAAAGAAAATGTTAAAGAAATGTTAAAGAAAAATAAACAATTATGTGATGAAATTGAAGATAAAGTTAGAGTACATTATGGATTAAAAAAAGATAATAAAAAGAACATCGAATGATGTTCTTTTACCATGTTCCAAGAATATTACAATTACTACTTTCTGGCATTGGATTAGGCATTTGCATTTTAACAATCATAGGAATTTTAAATGCACGTCCAAAAGCCATACAAGTACCAGGTTGTAAACTTTTTTGTTTTTCAACTATATCCATACTAATATTGGGTAACATTTTTTGAATATATTCAACATCTAATGGATGGGTAATTTTAAATATTAAGAAATTAGCCATCTGTGATATAACTGTATCTGATAATTCAACTGGTCTTTGAGAAATTAAATCTAATATAAGACCATATTTTCTTCCTTCTTTAGCAACTCTATCAAATATATTATATCCTATTAAGAAAGTATCATTATCTTTTTGAACATATCTATGTGCTTCTTCTAGGAATATGTGAAATGGAATAGTTGCTCTATTACTCATACCTTTAACATAATTAAATAGTAATTTTGTATAAGCTTTAGTTACAAATTTAGCAAACCAATCTTCCACATCTTCTAAATTAAAGTTAACTATTTGAACTTTACGATTATTTTTACTAATTAAGCTAGCAATAAATTGATCTTTAGTCATAAATTGTGGGACAGCAAAATATCTTGAATATTCACTAATTAAAATAGAGTGTAATCTAACTTTTAAAGCAATAGCGCTACTATAAGCTTTTTCATTACGTAATAAGCCTTCTGATATTAAAGTAAAATTTAAAGCTTTTTCTAAATCTTCTAAAGTAAAATAATTAATTTTTTCTTCTTCATATTGATCTAAGTTTTCATCAATAAAACTAGAAACATATTCAGATAATAAAACACTTTCAGAAAAATTGTCTTGATCATTAATTAAGAAACATTCTCTAAATTTTCTTGTATAACCAACACCTTGAACTACAGCTTCAGGATTAAATTGAGGCGTTGAGCAAGAATTAAAGATAGCAAAGACATCATTTCTTTTACTACTAGCACTTTGATTAGTATATAAAATAGTCATAATAGCTTTAGCAATTAAATGATTTTTATATTTTAAAGACATATCATCACTAGATGAAAATATTCTTACTAATTTAATCATTCTTTCAATTATAGGTAATTGAGAATGATCATCAGCACTTAACAAAATAGCAAAATCATCATTATCTAATAACCAAAGAGGTATTTGTAAAGGTTGTCCATTTGTATCTTGTTTATTAGTTGTATAATATTTGAATTGATAATTAGGATCTATTGTATTAAAATTAGTGAAAGCATTATGATATTCACCATAAGCATCAAAGATAAAAATATTTGCTTTATATGGTTTAAAATTTGGATTAGTAAATACATTTTGTAGTAATCTTGCCACGCCACAAGATTTACCAGAACCACTGTTACCAAATATCGCCATATGATTAGAGAATAAATCATTAATATTTACCATTATTGGATAATTATCATACAAGGCACTAGTTCCTAACATAAATGTTTCTTTACTATTTTCCCCAATAATTATTTTTAATTCTTGAGCATTAATCATTCGAACATTAGATTCCATTGTTGGTTTCCTTATAACACCGCCAACAAAAACATTATTGACAATTTCACCTAAAAATCTAATTTTAATTAAATTTTCACTAATATCATCAATTTCTCCTAAAACTTTTTTGTTTGTATCTTCAAATATAACATGCATATTCATTAAACTAGTTGGTATTTTAATATTACTAGGTATTTGAACATGAGCTATATTGTTACTTATATAAATAATTTTTCCTAACATATTTTATCAACCCTTCTTATTCTTTTATAATTATATAATATTTTTTTAAAAAAATCTACATTTTCTTGACTTATTGTTGTTAAAATATTAAAATAATAATAGAGTGTATAACTCTAAAATAGAAAGTGGAGGTAATATATGAATGATATTATACTCTCCATTTTATTGATAATGTTGGGACTTTTTGTCGGAATCATAATAATGATTATACTAAATTATATAAAAAATAATTTATCAGGTAAAAAAGCAGAATCTATAATAGATAAAGCTAATAAAGAAGCTGATAAAATAAAAAGAAATTATTTATTAGATGCTAAAGAAGAGGCACATAAACTAAAAATAGAAATTGAAAAAGAAATAAAAGAAAAGAAAAATGAAATAAAAGAATCTGAAGAAAGATTACTTTTAAGAGAAAGTAATATTGATAAAAGAGATCAAACATTACAAAATAGAGAACAAATGTTAGAAGAAAGAGAAAATAATTTAGTAAATAAACAAAGAGAAATTCAAAAAGAACAAGATAAAGTGGAGGATATTAAAAAACAACAAGTTGAATTATTAGAAAAAATAGCTGGTTATTCTAAAAATGAAGCAAGAGACTTAGTTATGAAAAAAGTCGAAGAAATGATGAATTTAGAAATAGCAGCTTATATTAAAGATAGGGAAGTAGAAGCAAAGTTAGAAGTTGATAAAAAAGCAAAAAGTTTATTAGTTTCAACTATGCAAAAATATGCTGGTGATGTAGCGAGTGATCAAACTGTTACAGTAGTTAATTTACCTAGTGATGATATGAAGGGTAGATTAATAGGTAGAGAAGGTAGAAATATTAGATCAATAGAAGCTGTAACAGGTGTAGATTTAATAATTGATGATACACCAGAAGCAATAGTTTTATCAAGTTTTGATCCATATCGTAGAGAAATAGCTAGAGTTGCCATTGAAGCATTAATTAAAGATGGTCGAATTCATCCTGGTAGAATTGAAGAAATATATGATAAAACAGTTAAAGAAATGAAATTAAAATTATTAGAATATGGTGAAGAAGCATTATTTGAACTTGGAATAACTAAAGTAGATCCAGAATTACAAGAATTGTTAGGTAAATTACATTTTAGAACAAGTTTTGGACAAAATGCTTTAAGACATTCTATTGAAGTTGCTCATCTAGCTGGTATTATGGCTGGAGAATTAGGTGAAAATGTAGCCTTAGCAAAAAGAGCTGGATTATTACATGATATTGGTAAAGCTATAGATCATGAAGTAGAAGGATCACATGTTGATTTAGGTGCTTCATTAGCTAAAAAATATCAAGAAAATGATGTAGTTATTAATGCTATAGAATCACATCATGGTGATAAAGATGCTAATAATGTAATATCAGTTTTAGTAGCAATAGCTGATGCATTATCTGCGTCACGTCCTGGTGCTAGAAATGATTCATTAGAAAATTATGTTCAAAGATTACAAGAATTAGAAAATATTGGAAATGAAATACCTGGAGTTGATAAATCATATGCAATGCAAGCAGGTAGAGAATTAAGAGTAATTGTTAAACCTGATAAGATAGATGATGCAGCAAGTTATAAAGTTGCTCGTGATATTAAAAATAAAATTGAAGAAACGTTACAGTATCCAGGTACAATAAAAGTAATTGTAATTAGAGAAACAAGAGCTCAAGAAGAAGCAAAATAGTAGAAATTAATCTACTATTTTTTTTAACGATAGTATGGCCCATAGTATGGATATGGTTGATATGGATATGGGTATGGTGGTCTATTGTATGGTGGGCGCCAAAAATTAGGTGCTAATGCAGCTCCTGTAACGCCACCTAATAAAAATGGAAATGCAAACCCTCCAATAAACCTCTCATCATTAGGATATTGTGAATTATTTTTGTATTGATTAATATTTTGATAATTTGGATACATATTAAAACTCCTTTCAACTTATATTATGAAATATAGAAAAAAAAGTGAAATATTTCATATATTTAAATAGGTGAAAATATGAAAAAAATTTTTGAAATAATTGGTTTTGTAACTTTAATTTTATTTACATTTGTTTATACAAATAAAATAACAACAGTGATAAAAGAAAATGATGATTTATTAAAACAAATAAATGATATAGAAAGTCAATATAAAATTGAACCTACAAATGCTATTATTAAAGATAATACTATTATTGCCGGAATATCAGGTAGTGAAATAGATGTTAAGGAAAGTTATAAAAAAATGAAAAAAATAAATTCTTTTAATTCTAATTTATTAGTTTATAAAGATATAAAACCAGAAATAAGTGTTTTAAATTATCATGATAAATACATTATAAAAAGTAATAAAGATGAAGTAAGTTTATTATTTTTAGTTGAACTAAATAATAATTTAAATGATATTTTAAATTTGTTAGACAAATATGAAATAAAAGCTACTTTTTATACTGATGGTAATTGGTTTGAAAATAATAATGAAAAAATAATTGAATTAATTGACAATGGACACACAATAGGTAATTTAGGGTACAATTATAGTTATAATGTTAATGGAATTAGTTGGATGAATACAATTGTAACAAAAATAGGAAATCAAAAGTATACTTATTGTTATACAGAAGATGAAAATGAAGAAATATTAAATATTTGTAAAAATAATAATAGTTATACAATAAGACCTAATATAATTGTAAAAAATAATCCTTTAATAACTATTAAACAAAATTTGGAAAAAGGAAGCATCATATCATTAAAAATAAATGATAATGTGATAACAGAATTACCTTTAATAATAGAGTACATAAATTCGAAAGGATTAAATATTGTAAATTTAGAAGAATTGTTGGATGAATAATTCTTTTTTTATGCTATAATAATAATCAGTTTTGAAGGAAGTGATTACATTGAAAAAATATAACTTACCAGTAATACTTTTAAATGGTATAGTCTTATTACCTCATAACACTTTAAAACTAGAATTTGATTCAAAAAATTTAGATAATAATGTTATAGATATGGCCTTATTATTTCATGATAATTATATATTAGTAGTAAGTGAATATAGTGAAAATACTAAAATTGGAGTTTTATCAAAATTAGAAAATATATTACAACTTCCTAATGGTAATACAAGAGTAGATTTAAAAGGAATAAGAAGATTAAATATAATTGAATTTTTGAATTTTAAATCTAATGATCCTTTAGAATCTATTGTTAGCGAAATAGAATTAGAAAAAATAGAAAATGAAGATATAATAATTAATAAATTAAAAAAAGAATTAAAATCATATGTTAATAATATTCCTTATATTAGTAATGGAGTTTTATCACTTATAGATAAAGAAACAAGCTTAGATAAATTTACTGATTTAGTTGTTCCAAATATTATTAATAATAAAAATAGAATATTTGAATATCTAAATAATATTAGTCCAATTGGTAGAGGAGAAATGTTATTAAAAGACATTTATGAAGAAAAACAAATGTTTCAAATTGAACGAAATTTAGATATGAAAGTAAAAAAAGAATTAGATGAAAATCAAAAAGAATTTATTTTAAGAGAAAAAATGAAAATGATAAAAGAAGAATTGGGGGATTCTTCTAAAGATAATGATTTAGATAAATTAAAGAAAAGAATAAATGAATTAGATTGTCCAAAAAAAATAAAAGACAAATTGAATTATGAGTTGAATAGATATGAGTCATGTGTTAGTATGTCACCAGAACTTAATATAATAAGAGATTATATTGAATGGTTGCTTTCTTTGCCTTGGAATATTTATACTAATGATAATAATAATTTAAAGCAAGTAAAGAAGTCGTTAGACGAATCACATTACGGATTAAAAGAAGTAAAAAATCGTATTATTGAATATTTAGCTGTAAATCAAATGAGTAATAATAAAAATGGCTCAATTGTTTGTTTAGTTGGTCCTCCAGGTGTAGGAAAAACAACTTTGGCTATATCGATTGCTAAAGCTATAAATCGTAATTTTGTTCAAATTTCAGTAGGTGGAATAAGAGATGAATCTGAGATAATCGGTCATAGAAGAACATATGTAGGAGCAAATCCTGGTAGAATAATTTCTTCTATGAAAAAAGCAAAATCAAATAATCCTTTATTTTTAATTGACGAAGTAGATAAAATGAGTAGTGATTATAAAGGTGATCCTACTAGTTGCTTATTAAGTATCTTAGATAAAGAACAAAACAAATATTTTAGTGATAATTATATTGAAGAAGAATATGATTTATCTAATGTTTTCTTTATTTTAACGGCTAATTATATTGAAAATATACCTGAGCCATTAAAAGATAGATTAGAAATAATAAATTTATCAGGATATACAGAATATGAAAAATTAGATATCGCTATTAAACATTTAATTCCAAAAATAATAAATAAAAATGGATTAAATAAAGATTTTATTTATATTGATAATGATACTATTTTAAAAATAATAAGAAATTATACTAAAGAAGCCGGTGTAAGGGAATTAGAAAGACAAATAGATAAAATAATAAGAAAAATAGTTACTCAAATTGTTGTTAATAATATTAAATTAAATAAAATAATTATAAACGAACAAAATTTAAATAAATATTTGGGTAAGGAAAAATATAAGTACAATGAAAAAACAAAAGAACAGGTAGGAGTTGTAAACGGATTAGCATATACACCATTTGGAGGAGATGTTTTACCTATTGAAGTTAATTATTATAAAGGTAAAGGTAATTTAATTTTAACTGGTAGTTTGGGTGATGTGATGAAGGAAAGTGCTAGTATAGCATTAAGTTATTTAAAAGCAAATCATAAATATTATAAAATTAATTATGAAATGTTTAATAATGATATTCATATTCATGTACCTGAAGGAGCCATAAAAAAAGATGGACCAAGTGCTGGATTGGCTTTGACTTTAGCAATATTAAGTGCTTTAACTAATTTAAAAATACCTTCAGATTTAGCTATGACGGGTGAAATAACATTGAGGGGACATGCATTAGAAATAGGTGGATTAAAAGAAAAATCAATTGGTGCTTTAAGAAGTGGTATAAAAAAAATAATTATTCCATTTGATAATGATATTACTGATTTGCCTAAAGAAGTTAAAAATAGTATTAAATTTATAAAAGTTAAAAATTTTAAAGAATTATACAAGGTGATTAATAATGGAAGAATTTAATGAATATTTTTATTCTAAATTTTATCAATGTCTTTTATATGATGAAGAAATATATAATTATTCATTAAAAGGTAAATATGATTTTTATATTTTTAATTCAACATTTTTTGAAGTTTTTATTAATTTATCTCATCATTTAATAAAATTAGATGTGGTTGAAGAATCTATTAAAGATAAAATTCATTCATTAATATCATATATTAGAAACAAAGCAATATATGATGATAGTGAAACAAAAAAGTATTATTATAATTTATTTAATAAATTGATTATAAGTTTAAATATAAATAAATTTAACGATGGTGAAGAATTTTATTTACATGAAATTGCTAAAAGATTTAATTGTATAGGTAAAAAAATAAATTCAAATGATTTTGAAAATAAAAAGGAATTTGTAAAAAGATCTTTAGGATATGATTTTATATTTTTACTTTATCATACAGACGAAGTAGATGAGGAAACTTTCGATAAATCAATATATTGTTTATTAAATGATGAATATTATTTTGCTAGTTTAAATGCTATTTTATATGAGTTTCCAGAATTACTTAAAAATGAAACATTTAAAAGAAGAGTAAAAAAAGTTATAGAATTAAATAAAAAAAGTTCACCTTTATTATTAGATAAAAGTTTTTCAACTAAAATATTTATATTAAAAAATACTCGCAAATATAGTTCATTATGAATATAATGAACTATTTTTCATATAATTAATTAGGGTGATGATATGAAAAAAACAGTTCCTTTAAAAAAAGAGATAAATTTTAAAAATAATATAGCAGAAATAGTTAGTATTGCTTTAGATCATGATTTAAAATTAGATGATAGAGTAATAAAAGGAAATTTAATTATAAGTGGTAGTTATAAAATAAATGATATAAGTATTAATACAGAAGAATTTAAATATAATATTCCTGTTAATATTGAAATGAGTGATAGATATAATTTAGATAATTTAATTATTGATATCGATGATTTTTATTATGAAATAGTTAATAATAGTTTATTAAGTGTTTCAATTGAAATTGGATTAGATAAAATAGAAGAAGTTATGCCACCATTTAAATATGAAAAGGAAAAAATAGAAGCAGTAGTTAAAAATGATGATGTTAATACTAAAGAACAAAAAGATGATTTGTCAAGAATGGATACAGAAGATGTAAAGAATTTGTTTGATAATTTTGATGATTCAACAGAAACGTATGCAACGTATCATGTATGTATTATAAAAGAAAATGATACAATTGAAAGTGTAATATTAAAATATAATATAACTAAAGAAATTTTAGAACAATATAATGATATTAGTGATATAAAAATAGGCGATAAATTGATAATACCTTCTTTATATGAAACAAATTAATGAAATATTAAAAAAATATCAAATAAAGCCCAATCGCTATATTAAAAATGGTAAAACAACCATTGTTGATACAGAGATAGGGCGTTTTGCAATTAAAAAAAATAATAAAGATAAAAAAATTTTCGACTATTTAAAGTCACGTAGTTTTAATTATTATCCTAAAATTATTAGTAATGAAAATGAAGAATATGAGATAAGTGAATATATAGAAGGATTAGATTATCCTAATGAACAAAAAATGTTAGATTTAATACATTTAATTAGTTTATTGCATAGTAAAACAACACATTATAAAGAAGTAGATTTTGAAGATTACAAACAAATATATGAAGATATAAAAAATAATATTGAATATTTAGAAAGCTATTATAATGATATAATAACTTTAATAGAGTCACATGTTTACATGAGTCCAAGTGAATATTTATTAGCTCGTAATATATCACGAGTATTTATTTCGTTAAATTTTTGTAAAGAAGAAATAGAAAATTGGTATGAATTAATTAAAGATAAAACTAAGCAAAGAGTAGTGGTGTTACACAATAATTTAGATTTAAGTCATTTTTTTAAAACAGATAGTTCTTATTTAATTAGTTGGGATAAATCAAAAATAGGAATTCCAATTTTTGATTTATACATATTATATAAAAGACATTCTTTAGATTATGATTTTAGTGAAATATTAAAACAATATGAGCAAAGCTATCCTCTTCAAAAAGATGAAAGAAAATTATTTTTTATATTGATAGCTTTGCCCCCTAAAATAGAATTTGATAAAACAACGTATGAACAAACAAAAGAAATAAGTAATCAAATGGATATTATGTATAAAACAGAAAAATTAATATCACCATATTACTCTAAACAAAACATATAAAATAAATATCCATAATAAAAATAATAAAAATAAATTAAATCTTGTAATTATAAAAAAAGTTATGATAACTTGCCAACAAAATACAATGATTAAACCAATTAAACACAAACACCAAGTTCCATGATTCCATCTTCTAAACATTTTAATCACCTATTATAAGATATGTGTTTATAAAATTATTGATTGGGTGTATAATAGTATTTAGGTGGTAAGATGAAGAAGATTAATAAAATTTTAATAAGTTTAATATTTTTCTGTTTGATTTTGTTTGTAGGTATATATATATTTATTCCTAAAAATAATACTAATAATTTAATGATAAATTTGATTGGTAAAACAAAAGAAGATGCTATCGATTTTGCTAATAAAAATAAATTAAATTTAGAAATAAAAGAAGAAAATAATGCTTTTGAAATTAATAAAATATTTAAACAAAGTATTGAAGTAGATAGTAAAATAAATGAAAATGATAATTTGATTATATATGTATCTAAAGGAATTAATTATGAAGAGCTAAAAGTTGATGAATCTGGAAATGTTCCTATTATGATGTATCATGGAATCCACAATATTACTGATAATAAATATACTGGTGGAAATGTTGATAAAGATGGCTACCAAAGAACTACTGAAGCATTTAAAAAAGATCTAGAATTTTATTATAATTCAGGTTATCGTATGGTAAGATTAAATGATTATGTTAATGGTATTATAGATGTAGAAGCAGGGTATAGTCCTATTATAATTACATTTGATGATGGTTTATCAAATAATATAAAGGTAACAGGTTTAGATGAAAATGGTAATATAATAATTGATCCTAATTGTGCAGTTGGTGTTTTAGAATCCTTTAAGCAAAAATATCCTGATTATAATGTAACAGCAACATTTTTTGTTAATGGTGGTTTATTTAATCAAAGCGAATACAATAAAAAAATACTAAATTGGCTAGTTGATAATGGTTATGATATAGGTAACCATAGTTATTCACATGCTGATTTTACAACAATTTCAAAAGAAAAATCAGTTCAAGAAATTGGTAGTATATATAATTTGTTGGATAAGTATATACCTGGTAAATATGTTAATATAGTGGCACTTCCTTTTGGTTCACCTTATGATAAAAGTCATTCTAATTTTAATTCAATTTTAAAAGGTGTTTATAATGATAAAGAATATAATACAATAGCTACTTTAAGAGTAGGTTGGGAAGCAGAATATTCTCCATTTAATAAAAATTTTGATAAAACATTTTTAAAACGAATTAGAGCTTATGATAACAATGGTAAAGAATTTGATATTGAAATGAATTTTAAAATATTAGAAAGTAATCGTTATATTTCTGATGGTGATAAAAATACAATTACTATTCCTAAAGATAAAGAAGATAAAATTAATAATTTATTTAATTTAAATGTTAATACTTATTAAAGCTATGTTATTGTATAAATGTAAAAACAAAAGTTTAGTAAAAAAATTAATTAAATTATTGACAAATAAAAGAAAAGTGTTAAAATATATTTAAATGCGTTGATTTAGGACATGACTTTTAGAATTCTATTTGAAGCGAGTTGACGATGGTGCAAGGTCAATAAATAAGAGTTAAAAGTTACTACCTATTAGTAGAACTCGAAAGAGATTTCCGGTTAATACCCGTTATTTTAATTAAGAACCAAATAGGATGGTACCGTGTTCATAACACTCCTTGTATAAGGAGTGTTTTTTATTTTGTTGGGGGAATGTTATGAGTAAAAAAAATTTAGAAAAATTTGACAAAATCAAAAATACAATGAAGATTGAAGATTTTGTTATTAATTATTTGAACGATGGAGTTTTAATTAAATGTCGCAGATTAACGCATAAAGATTTGAAAAATTTTAATAATCCATATGTAATGGCTGTTTCTTATGAATTTGCATCTAGTAATAAAGAACTTATTTTAACTAATAAAATAATATTAGTTATTGATAGTCATGGTCATGTTGCTCCTTATATTAATCCAAATGAACTTAAAAGAATACAATCATTGCCAGCAATTGATGAACAAATTGCTAAATTGAAAAAAAATAGAATTTATCAATTGACAAAATTAGTTAATTTATGGAGTGAAATGCAATTATTATTATATGAAAAAAAGCAAATAGAAGAAACTATAAATTTACTACAAGAAATTAACAAAAATTCAAAAGTAGAGGAATTGGGAGGAAAGAAATATGTTAAAAAATATTAAAGAAGATGAAAGATTAAATATTATTAATCATAGTTGTGCTCATCTTTTAGCACAAGCAGTTAAGCATTTATATCCAAAAGCTTTGTTTTGGGTAGGGCCAGTTATTGAGGAAGGATTCTATTATGATATTGATTTGGGTGACGATGTTATAAAAGAAGAAGATTTAGAAAAAATTGAAAAAGAAATGAAAAAAATTTCTAAAGATGGTAAAAGAATATATCGTGAAGAATTAAGTAGAGAAGAAGCATTGGAAAAATTTAAAAATGATCCATATAAAATAGATTTAATTAATAATATGGATGAAAATACTGTTATATCTTGTTATACACAAGGAGATTTTACTGATCTTTGTAGAGGACCTCATGTTGATTCTGTAAAAGAATTAAAATATTTTAAATTACTTAAAGTAAGTGGAGCATATTTTAAAGGCGATTCAAAAAATAAAATGTTACAAAGAATTTATGGTATATGCTTTGAAACAGAAGAAGATTTAAAAAATCATTTAAATTTTTTAGAAGAAGCTAAAAAAAGAGATCATAAAAAATTAGGAAAAGAATTAGGATTATTCATGTTTAGTGAATATGGTCCAGGTTTTCCATTTTGGCTACCAAATGGAATGATATTAAGAAAACAATTGGAAGATTTTTGGTATAGAGAACATACTAAAGAAGGTTATTTATTTGTAAAAACACCTATTATGTTAAATCGTGATTTATGGGAAGTTTCAGGACACTGGGCTAATTATAAAGAAAACATGTATACTTCTATTATTGATGAAAAAGAATTTGCAATTAAGCCAATGAATTGTCCTGGTGGAATGTTAATTTATAAAAATGAATTACATTCATATAAAGATTTACCTTTACGTGTGGGAGAATTAGGTCATGTTCATCGTCATGAAGCGAGTGGTGCATTGAATGGATTATTTAGAGTAAGAACATTCACTCAAGATGATGCTCATATATTTATGACTGAAGAACAAATTGAATCTGAAATTATAAAATTAATAAACTTTATTGATCGTATTTATAAATTATTTAATTTATCATACACAATTGAATTATCAACTAGACCAGACAAATATATTGGAGACATAAGTGTATGGGATAAATCTGAAGAAGCTTTAATGAATGCTTGTAAAAAAGCAGGAAAAGATTGTAAAATTAATCCTGGTGATGGAGCATTTTATGGCCCTAAATTAGATTTTCATGTTAAAGATTCTTTAGGAAGAGTATGGCAATGTGGAACAATTCAATTGGATATGAATTTGCCAGAAAGATTTGATTTAACTTATGTAGCAAGTGATGGAAGTAAAAAAAGACCAATTATGTTACATAGAGTAATATTTGGATCTATCGAAAGATTTATTGGTATTATTACTGAACATTATGCTGGAGCATTCCCAACTTGGTTAGCTCCTGTACAAATTAATGTTATACCAGTAAACAATGAATTTCATTTAGAATATTCTAAAAAAATCTATTCAAAATTATTGGAAAATAATTTTAGAGTTAATTTAGATGATAGAGATGAAAAAGTAGGATATAGAATGAGAGAAAGTGTAGTTAAAAAATATCCATATACTTTAATTTTAGGCCAAAAAGAAATTGATGATAATAAAATTAGTTATAGAAAATATGGTAGTGAAGAAACAGTAACTGTTTCATTAGAAGAATTTATAGATTTAATTAAAAAGGAGATCATTTGATCTCCTTTAAAAATTTTGTTAAATCATCTTTTAAATCTTCTCTATCTAAAGCAAAAGCAATATTAGCTTTTAAATAACCTAATTGATTACCAATATCGTAATAAGTTCCTTCAAATTTACAAGCATAAAAATCTTGTTTTTTCATTAAATTTAGCATGCCATCTGTAAATTGATATTCATTTCCTTTTCCTTTATCTAATTTATCTAGTTCATCAAATATTTCTGGTTTTACAATGTATCTACCAAGTCCTGCAAAATTACTTGGGGCTTCTTCAATAGATGGTTTTTCAACAATACTTTTAATTTTGTCACCATTTTCAAAATCGATAATACCATATTTATAAACTAAATTTTTATCAACTTCTTGCACACCAATTACATTACAATCATATTTTTCATAAACTTCAATTAATTGTTTTAAAACTGGTGTTTTATATTTCATTAAATCATCACCGTATAAAACAGCAAATGGTTCATTGCCAACAAATGATTTAGCAAGTTTAATAGCATGACCACTTCCTAATGGCTCTCCTTGTCTAGTGTAATATATTTTACACATTTTAGATATTTTTTTAACAATTTCTAATTCTTTTAATTTGTTATTTTTTTCTAATCTAGTTTCTAGTTCGAAACTTTGATCAAAATGATCTTCAACATTTCTTTTGTATGGACTAGTGATGAATAAAATTTCTTCGATGCCACTGGCAACACATTCTTCAACAATATATTGTAATGTTGGTTTATCAATAATTGGTAGCATTTCTTTTGGAACTGATTTAGTTACTGGTAAAAATCTTGTTCCC
The DNA here is from genome assembly GCA_946488855.1 of uncultured Mycoplasmatota bacterium. Classification (GTDB taxonomy): domain Bacteria; phylum Bacillota_I; class Bacilli_A; order RF39; family UBA660; genus Faecisoma. The sequence goes on along the minus strand of CAMLWC010000012.1, from coordinate 5,589 downwards.
ATACCGGCTACTGGTATGACCGCTTTTCTAACTTTTTTCAAAATATCACCTTTCTTTAATTAATTATATCAAGAAATTATTAAAAAATAAACAAAAATACTTGAATAATGTAAAATTATGTTGTATAATTATATCGTTGCTTGTCTCAGTAGCTCAGTTGGATAGAGCAATGCCCTTCTAAGGCAGCGGTCAGGGGTTCGAATCCCTTCTGGGACACCATTAAAAAAATAAACTCGATTAATTCGAGTTTTTTTGTGACAAAATTGTAATTTGTGATTTAAAAAAATATATAGTATAATAAGAATATATTTGGAAGTTGGTTAGTATGAAAAGAAGTTTACAAAAATTAAAGAATTATTTTATTAAAGATAAAACTATTTTTGCTAAAGGAATTTGTTTTGATAAGTTATTTGCAATTTTTATTATTGGTTCAATAATAGGATCATTATATGAAGAATTATTAAATTTATTTTTGGTTTATTCAAGAACAGGTAATATTGTTTGGGAATATAGAAGAGGTGTTATATATGGACCTTTTAATGTTATCTATGGTTTTGGAGCAGTTATTATAGTAAGTTTATTAATTGATAAAAATCATAAATGGTATCAAACAATTCTTTATGGTGCTTTATTAGGTGGTGGAATAGAATATTTTATTGGATTTTTACAAGAAACATTTACTAATTCTATTTCATGGGATTATTCTCATAAATTTTTAAATATAAATGGTAGAGTAACTATTCCTTATATGCTTTTATGGGGATTGTTTAGCTTTTTATTTGTTAAATATTTATATCCTTTTGTTTCTTCTAAAATTGAAAAAATACCATATAATTTAGGAAAATTTTTAGTTAATATTTTGTTTGTTTTTATGGTTATTAATATGACAATATCTTGGTCAGCTATAATAAGACAAAATTTAAGAAATAACAATATTCCGGCTTTTACGCCTTATGGTAAATTTTTAGATAAATATTATGATGATGAATTTTTAAAAAAATATTTCCCTAATATGTCATTTGTAAAAGGAGATTAATTATGTTTGATTTAATATGTTTGACATTTATAGTTGTTGGAATTATTTTATTAATATTTGGAAATATTAGCATTAGAAAAAATAAAAATGATGTAGTTAAAAATAATGATGATTACAATTTTTGTGTTTTAATTCCAGCACGAGATGAAAGTAAAGTTATAGAAGGATTGTTAAAAAGTTTAACTTTATCTGTTAATATGCAAGATGTTTATGTTATAGTTGAAGATATGAGTGATAAAACTGTAGATATATGTAAAAAATATAATGCAACAGTTATTTTAAGAACTACTAAAAAACAGAGAAAAGGATATGCTTTAGATGAAGCAATCAAACAAATAAAAGATTATAATTTGTATTTCATATTTGATGCTGATAACATTGTTGATAAAAATTTTTTTAAAGAAATGAAAAAAACTTATGAAGCTGGTTATGATATTGGAGTAGGGTATCGTAATTGTAAAAATGGTAATGATAATATAATATCTGCTTGTTCAAGTTTAACTTTTTCTATGATTAATACATTAGGAAATGATTTTAGAAACAAACACAATTCTAATGTAATTGTTTCAGGAACTGGGTTTTATATTAAAGGTTCTTGGATAAAAAAATGGAAAGGTTATCCATTCCATACTTTAACTGAAGATTATGAATTGAGTCTATATTCAATATTAAATAATATGACATCTTATTATAATGATAAAGCAATATTTTATGATGAACAACCAACTAAATATAAACAAACAATAAAACAAAGAGTAAGATGGATTAAAGGATATTTTGAAGCAAGAAAAAAATACATTCCTTTAATAGTTAAAGATATGAAATTAAATAAACAAAATTATGGTTCAAAATATAGTGTTTGTTTAGGTGTTAGAGCGTTTATATATATAGTTATAGGCGTATTATTATATCTTTTAAAAAATATAATAATGTTATTTATTAATTTGTTTAATAATAAGTCAATTTTTATACCTTTAATTAGTTTAATATTAATTGTTTTGTCGATATATATAATTATGATGATCATAACAATAAAAATGATTAAAAAAGATAAATTAGATTTAAATTATAAAATGAAAATTAAAACAATATTTTATAATCCAATTTATTTAACTACTTATGTTTATTGTGCTTTAAAAGCTTTGTTTACAAAACAAGTAGTTTGGGATAAAATTGAACATAAAGTTAATAAAAAATAGTTATCAAATTTTAGATAACTATTTTTGTTTAAATTTTCTAAATTCATCTGGATATTTCATTTGTAATTCAAAAGATTTTAGTTTATTAGCTTCTTCTAATAATTTTTTGATTTCACTTAAATCTTTAGTACATTGTAGATTATTAATTAATCTTTCAATTTTAACATTTAATGCAGTTAATAAATCATCAGTATGGCTCATAATATCCTCCTTTTGTGAAGAATATTATATATATTTTTATTAAAATGTCAAATTTATTTGATTTCTTTTAACACAGCTTGATATATTTCCTCATTTTCATTTTTAATAACAACTTCATTAACGTCATAATTATCTTTAATTGATAAACAAATTGTATATACTACTTCTTCTAAAATATCTTTATTATCAACATCAGAAAATATATATGAATTAAATGTTAATTCTAAAATATCTGGTTGTTCTTCAATAGCTAATAATTCAGTATTACTATTTAAATAACTTAATAAATTAGTGTTATAAGTATTTGTACTAGTTAATTCATCAATTATAATTTTTATTTTATCTCTATTGTCATTTAAATATTTAGTAACAGGAACATAATAATAATCATCATTATGTTTATTTAAATAATAAATTGTTACTTGATTGATATCTTTTGTATTTGTGAAATCATAATTTTTATTAATTCCAAAATTTCTATCCAAGGTACTAGGTAAAGTTGTATTTGTTTGTGGTAGTTTAGTTAAAATATCTCCTTCAACATAAATAATAACTTTTTCAACCTCATCAACAGAAGTTATTGTGTAAACTAAAGCTTCAATCATTTTTTCTTCTAATTCTTTATTTATATTTAATAAATCTTTACTAAAATCTATTTTAATTAAATTATTTTCATATTTAACACTTAATATTTTAGTTTCACTAGGTATTATTGATTTAAAACCATTAGGTATTTTATTTTCGCCTTCACCGCCATTTATTAAAACTTCAACTAATTCCTTTACTTTATCTTCTGTTGATTTACTATTGACAACTACTTCTGCTTTTCCTAAATAGTTATAATCATCTAATAAATAAATACTATTAGTTGTTACTTCTAAATCAACATATTCTAAATTTTGATTTATTTCTAATTTTTCATTAGGTATTAAATAAATTAAAAATAAAGCAAATAAAGCAGAAGTAGAGATAATAATTTTTCTTATCATCTTTTTCTTTAACATACAATCACCTAATTAATATTATGAAAAAAAAGGTCATATATACCTTTTTATAATGAAATTTCCTTTAATTTTAAAAGTTCTATGACAGCACCGGCACGTCCTTTAACTCCAAGTTTTTGCATAACATTAGAAATATGATTTCTAACTGTCTTTTCACTTATACCTAATTTTTTAGCAATCTCTTCGGTAGACTTATTTAATACTAACAAATCAAAAACTTGTTTTTCCCTTTTTGTCAAAACACTTTTAGACATAATTCCCTCACTTCCTTAAGGTGGCTTATAGTTCTTCATATTATTCTATGTACCTTAAGAAAATAAGTGAAATAAAAAGCCTATTTAACAAATTTAATAGTTATATATTTTTCTTCTTCATATAATTCTTGGATAGTTCTCATTATATTATTAGCTAAAGTTGAATCATTTTCTTCTTTTTTTATAGTAACCTCTATATTATTATTTTTAATTTTAACAAAACTTTCTAAATTATAAACTTCTTTTATTTTCTTTTCTAATTTTTCTTGTTCTCCTTTATTCATATTTAATTGCTTCATTTTATCAAATGCTTCATTTTTTTCTTCAATACTACCATCACCATTTAATATTAGTTGCAATTTTTCCATCTCTTTTAATAATTTTTCTTCAGCTTCTAATCTTAAAGCTACTAAAACAGTACTTTCTGTTATTTCAACTTCTTCATTATTATTTTCGGTATAGTTACCATTTGTACTAATTAATAATTCACTAGGCATAGTTATATAATAAACACTTAAAACTAAAATAAGACTAAATAATGTTAAAAACCAAATACTTTTTTTATTTATCATAAATATTCACCTATCAAATTATATTCATTAATATTTAAAATATGTTTGACTAAATAGAAAAAATATTATAAAATTATTATAGGTGATGATATGAAAAAATATGGGTTTACTTTAGTAGAATTATTAGGCGTTATTATTATATTAGGTGTAATAGCACTTATTACATTTCCGATAATTAATAAATCAATTAAAAGTAGTAAAGAAAAAGCATTAGAACAAGTAATAAATAATATAGAAGATGCTGCTTATAAATATAGTATATCTAATGACATAGGATATCAAACATTTTATAATAAAATAGAATTATCAACTTTAATGTCTGCTGGTATATTAAAAGATAATATAATAAATCCAGTGACTGATGAACAAATGCAAGGGTGTGTATTATATAAATGGGTAGAAGAGTATAAACAATATGAATTTAAATATGATGAAGAATGTAATATTACAATTAAATCAATATATGATACTGTTATAGAACAATTTCCATATCTAGAAACAAATGGAAATGGTTGTGTAACACCAGGTGATAACAATTACAGTTATATGGGTGGATGTTATTTAAAAGGTGGTAGTCAATCTGGAAAAGATATATTTGTTGCAAGACTAAATGGAGCACCTGGATTAGATTCAATAGATATAATAAATCAAAAGTTTTTTGATAGTGATGGAAATTTTATAGCAGAAAATTTTGAAAATTGGGCTTTAACAGATGGTGGTATATCAGAAGATGATTTATCAAGTGCAGGTGTTGATACTGTATTTGAATTAATTTATCAAACAACACCAGAAGAATTATTTGTGCAAAAAGGATTAAACAATTCATTATGGTATTCCGGCTTTTTATGGCGAATAATGGGAATAAATCATGACGGAACAGTAAGATTAATAACAGATGAAAATGTAACAGCAATACCTTGGGGAGCAGATAACACTGCTGAGAATTGGGATGAAAGTTATGTCAAAGATTGGTTAAATAATTATTTTTATCCAAGATTGAGAGGAAATGATGTAATAGTAGATCAAACATGGTGTAGTGAAACAACTACTAGTAATTCAAGTGCAAGAACAACTTGTACAAATAATTTATCAAAAGAAAAATCAAAAGTAGGATTAATAACAATAGATGAATATAATCTTGCTGGTGGTAGTAGTTCATATTTAAATATAGGACAATATCAATGGACAATGACACCATATAGTAGTTTTCTCGCTTGGCGCGTGACCTACAGTGGTAGCGCCAACAACAATGTTGTGTCCAGCGCGAGTGGGCTTCGTGCAGTTATAAATGTCAACTCTAATGTCACCATTACCGGAGGTAAT
>CAMLWC010000011.1 GCA_946488855.1 uncultured Mycoplasmatota bacterium | reverse complement strand
TAGAATGTTTATCAATAGATAAGACACCATTGTTAGAAACAATAGGAAAATTTGCTGATGCCTTAGAAATAGATATTAGACAATTATTTGATGACTCTAATTAGTACAAAACTATTTCTTATTTCTAAAAATATGGTATAATTAAAATAGATTTCGTATCATTCAATAGAATGATATTTTTTTGTTGGGAGGATATTTATGAAAAATTCAACTATTAAACAGCACAAGCAAATTGGTAAAGAACTTATTCCGCCATTTATGCAGGAACCTATAGGTAGTGTTATGCATTTGTGTTCTTGGTCTAAAGAAAGATTACCAGAATATGTATGGATTGGTTTATTACGTGATTCATGTATTTCTAAAACTGAATTTTTTAATAAATTTTATTATTTAAAACAATATATGCTTCAAACCTTTAGTGAACCTTGCGATAAGTTTTCTTTAATTTTGAAATTAGATTCAACAAAAAAAGAAGAATTGTATGATAAAATAAAGGAAATATTTGGTAATAATGTTTTAGATCCAATTATAGTAGTTTCAAACTATGATAAAGAAACAAGAAAATCATTTATAGATAAATCTAAATCTAATAATCAAAGAATTGATAAGTTAGTAGATATTATTGAAAAGATGTATGATAGGCATAGTGATTTTGCTATGGATGTAAGATATAGTGCATTAATACTAAAAATTAATAAAATCTATTTTCCAAAACAAGATATGATAATAAAAGATGCTATTCAAAAATATCCCTCAACCCAAAAAGATGATCCATTACTTGATGCATATAAAATTAGTTTATCAAGTATGGAAGGAATGGATTTTTTTGAAAATAATTATGAATATTCAAAATATTTTTACGAGGAGATGTATTTAATGACTGATTGTAAACCTAAAAAACTTATATATCCAGAAAATTCTAATAAAGAATTATTAATAGATAAAACCAAGGAATTAAAAAAATTAATATTAAAATCCGAAGAGATAAAAGCAGATGATAAAAGAGATGTAATTATAGGAAATATAACTTATGTTTATAAAATTGTGAAGGAAATAATAGATAATGAATTATACACATCTATAACATCGAGATTGGTTTTAAGAACTATAGTAGAAATAATAATTAACATAAAGTTTTTATGTTCTCAAGAAAAAGATAATCCCGATATATGGAAAGCATTTAAAGATTATGGTAGTTCAAAATATAAAATGATTTATAAAAGAATAGAAGAAGGTACCACATTAAGTGATAATTGTACTCATTTTGATGAAGTGATATTAAAGCTGTTAGCTAATGAAATAAAAAGTGAAGAATTTTTAAAAGTAAGTTTTAAAGATTTTGCTGATAAAAATGTAAGACAAAAATTTATTGAAGCAGATGAAAAAGATTTATATGATACATATTATGATTATGATACTTGCTTTTCACATGGATATTGGGGAGCTATTAGAGAAAGTTCATTATTAATATGTGATAACCCTGCTCATAATTATCATAGTGTTGCAGATACAGAATGTGAGCAAAAATTAGTTAATTGCTGTGATGATTTAATATTCTTGTTAGACAAAATAATATCAATTATGAATGATGAAATGGGTGTGAAATAATGATTGAAAACATCATTGCTTATCAAATAGAATACTTTGAAATAATTAATGAGTTCAAAAAAAATGAAAATACATACGATGATTACTTATTGCTATTAGATAAAGTAGAATTATTATTAAAAAGAAATAAAAAAACAATAACAAACTTTTTAGAATTAAATAATTCCGATTATTTATATTATGGTGGTGCAACATATTTTGATAATTGTTCTATGGAAATAAACCCTGTTACTTTCTCTGGAAAAAAAATAATAATCTCAGAGCCATTACTAAAATTATTGCCATTTCTAAAGCTAAATGATTTCTTTGATTTTGATAGAATGAAGGAAATTTTAGACAGCGCAATAGACAATACTCTTAAACTAAAAGACAAACTGCTAGACGCAACAGTTATATATATTAATCCCAATGATTACATTTTAGAAATTAAAGAAAATATTTATAAAACTGCTAGAGATATTACTATTCAATATATAAATAAAAATTTAGAAATAAACTACAATGATGTTGATGATTTTGTACATGACAATAATGTATTATCCTTTGAAGAATTAGATGAAAAATATCCAAAACTAAATAATATTCTCTTTACAGTAGATTCAACTCCTAAAATGTCACTAAAGGAAAAAATTATCCAAGGATACATAGATTGTGGTATAGATAAAGAGAAAATAAAGGATGTGAGTGCTATTGAACAAGTAATATTTACTTTTATTGGTTTGTTTGGACAAGCATTTGAATTAAAGACAATATCTATCATATTAAAATGTCCATTATATATAACTCGACCAAATGTAATCTTATATTTAAATTGCTTTATTTATGTTGATGAGGATGACAAAAAAAGAATATTAGAAAGTAATGTATTATTTGCGCTTTATCAAGTTTTAAAAAGAAAAAATCCAGAACAAGTTCAATATAATAGCGATTATAAGAAAATAGTAGAATCTTTGTCTAAAAAATGTAATTCAATAGATGATTATGTTAATGAATTAAAAAAAATAGTTAATTAATGAAAAAATATGCTATAATGATTGTAGCGATTAGTTGTTTATCAACATCTACTTTAGGGTTTCAGATAACCTTTGTTATCGCCCCATTTTGTTTATTTAATTCATAAGAGATTATGAATTTTTTTTATTTTTTTCAACAAATATATTAACTGATATATTTTTAAAATCATATAATGTAAAGAATTAATGGAGTTGATACATTATGTGCTATGATGAAAGAAATAATCGTAATAAAAAAAATTGTATGCCTTGTATGAGAATATATCATATTCCTGGTCCTCAAGGCCCTACGGGACCAACGGGTCCATCTGGAATAGGAATAACAGGTCCGACGGGTCCAACAGGCCCATCTGGAATTGGAATAACAGGTCCGACAGGTCCTACAGGCCCATCTGGAATAGGAATAACAGGACCGACAGGCCCAACAGGCCCATCTGGAATAGGAATAACAGGTCCCACAGGTCCAATAGGGCCAACAGGAATAGGAATAACAGGCCCAACAGGAAGTATTGAGCCTAATCCATATAATTTATATGTTCAATCTACAGCGTTACCAGGTGGTGATGGAAGTCAAGAAAAGCCATTCCAAACAATTGAAGAAGCATTAGCTGTAGCTTTACCTAATGGTATTATAAATGTTTTACAAGGTGTTTATCCTATAACACAACAAATTGTCGTAAGTACATCTGGATTAACAATAAAAGGAAGAGCTGGATCTTTGATTTTACTTCAAGCACCAATCATTCCATTTATATGTAATGGAGGTAATATTACAATTGATGGATTAAATATGACTAGTGATCAAGCGTATCCAGTTGAATTTATTCAAATTGCTGGAGATGGGAATCAAATTTTAAATTGTCAGATTTATGGACCTAATCAATCTGGAGATTCTTCAACTTGGATAATAAATAGAGGATTTGTAACACAATTGAATTCAACAAATTTATTAGTACGAGATAATATCTTTCATACTTTAAGACAATCAGGTTACTTAAATCCCAATTCTACTGGGATCATTATGAATAATGTTGTATATAATACTCGTGGTTATGTTGTTGATCAGGCAATATTTACTTTTTCTGGAAATTCTTGGGGAATTCCACAAAATGCAGTAGATATTGCATTACTTGCAGGAACAAAAACAGGTTCACCATATGATCCACTTTCTTTATTAGAGGCTAGTAATAGTTCTGCTACAATCAGTGACCAGAGATAAAAATAAAGTGACAATTAATTTTGTCATTTTTTATTTTAAAAATATTTGAGATTTCTATATTACTTTAACATGAAAAGCAATAAAATTTAACTTGTATTTTTAAATATTAAATTATATAATAGAGATTATATTAAGGTGATTTTATGGAATACAAAGAATTTGCTAAATACTATGATAAATTTTATAGTAAAAAAGATTATAAAAAAGAAGTTTTATTTTTGAAAAACTTTATAAGTAAAAAGGATAAAATAATTGATATTGGTTGTGGAACTGGTGTTCATGCATCGTTATTAAAAGATTATAATATTGATGGGTTAGATTTAAATAGGGAAATGTTAGAAATTGCTAAAACAAGGATAAATGGTAATTTATATAATCAGAATATATTAAACATTAATATAAATAAAGAATATAATATAATAATTTCAATGTTTGCTGTGATTAATCATTTAAAAAATATTGATGAATTGGAAATATGTTTAATTAATTTAAAGAAAATTTTATTACCAAATGGTAAGATTATATTAGATTTACATAATCCACAGTCTTCAGGACAAAAAATTGATTGTTATGATAATATTCAAAGAACTATGATTTGGAATTATAATAAAGATTTAAAAATAGAAAAAAGTCAAATTATATTTGAAATTGATAATAATAAATATATTGATGAACATACATTTAGAATCTTTAGTATAGAAGAAATAAAAAATACTTGTAAAAAAGTAGGCTTAAAGGTAATAAATATTTATGAAAATTATGATATTTTAAAAGAAGGCACTGAAAAATCTAAGAATTTGCAATTTTTAATAGAATTTGATCAATTTGACTAAAGCATAAAATTATGGTAAAATTAAAGACGTTTTCCCAAATTTTATGAAGAGGTGAAAAAATTTGAAAACAAAGCTGTGCGTTTTTCTTGGGTTATTTGTAGTAAGTAATTTTATGAATGTAACTATAGAAAAGCCAACTATAATAGAGCCTAAACAAAATTTATTAGCAGAATCTACTGTTCAAGTTAAAGAAGAAGTAGAAGAGATTGTTTATGATGGATTAACTGAACAACAATTAATAGATAAAATTAATAAATTCTTAAATTCTGATTTAAAAAACAAAGGCGAATTATATGTTACATATTCTTTAGAAAAAGGTGTCGATCCGTATTTAGCTGTTGCTATTTCAATGCATGAAACAGGCTGTAAGTGGAATTGCAGTACTTTAGTTAAAGAATGTAATAATGTCGGTGGTCAAGTAGGCGGTCCATCATGTAATGGTGGTTCTTATAAAAAATATGATACATTAGACGAAGGAATTAAGGGATTTATTGATAATATTGCAAAAAACTATGTACAAAAAGGATTAACAACTGCTGAGGAAATGAATCCAAAATATGCTGCTGATACAAAATGGGCTAGTAAAGTTAATAAATATATTGACGAAATAAAAGAAAAATAATTGTGATTCGCAATTATTTTTTTATGGTATAATTAATAAAAAGGAGTTTGCTTATGGCTAGGAGAAGATATTATAGAAATGATAATGAAGATTTTGTTATAGGATTAATAATATTAATAATTTTTGGCGCAATTTATTCATTTGTAACTAAATATTGGTTAATAATATTAATCGTTGTAACTATTGTTTTGTTATATTTATTGATTAGATTTATAATTGATTTAGATATTAATTCTAATTTCAAAAAGCCAATTCTATATTATCGTGGAAAGAGTAATAATAATAATTTAGAAAAATTAAAAGTTGATGAAGTAACAAATAGTTATAAAATAAATTGTTTACAAAAAGGAATGATTGGTGAAGAAAGATTATATTATAATTTGATTAATTCTAATATACCTATGTATATAATGCATGACTTGGTTCTTAATTATAATGGTAAAAGTGTACAAATTGATTTTATAATAGTTACAAAAAGAAATATGTATATATTAGAATCAAAAAACTTAAATGGTAATATAGATATTGAAAATGATGGAACTTTTACAAGAAGAATCGGAAAATATAAAAAAGGAATTAAAAATCCTTTAACTCAAAATAATGAACATGAAAATCTGATTAATGAAATTTTGATTGAAGAAAAGTTAAAATTAAAATATGAATCTTTAGTAGTTTTAACTAATGATTATACTTATTTAAATTTTAAAAAAAGCGATAAAGATTATAAAAATTTAATAATTAGAAATGATAAGATAATAGAAGTATTAAAAAATAAAGAAAAGAAAAAACATATAATTCGGGATGAAGAAACAATAAAAAAAATATGTGATAGTTTACTTAAATATGAAAAATTTATTATTGATTATGAACGATTAAGATCTGAATTAAAAAAATATCGTAAAGAGAAATCTTATTTAGAACAGATTCAACCATATATGATATTTAATGATCAAACATTAGATGAATTAATAAAATTTTTGCCACAAACATTAGATGATTTAAATAAAATAAATGGTTTTGGTGAGTATAAGATAAATAAATATGGAAAAGAAATAATAGAAATAATAAAAAAAGAGGTGAATTAATGACTATTGTTATAACAGGTGGGACGAAAGGAATAGGTAAGGCTATTGCTTTAATTTTAGCTAAATCGAAACACAATTTAGTTTTAACCTATGTAAATGATGATACTAATGCTTTACAAACCAAAGAAGAATTAGAAAAATATACTAATGTTTTAGTTTTAAAAAGTGACGTATCAAAAGAAGAAGAGGTAATTAAATTGCTAGATAATACAATTTCTAAATTTAATTCAATTGATGTTTTAATTAATAATGCAGGAATAGCTATTGATACAATTTTAGAAGATAAAACTGTGGATAACTTTAAAAAAATATTAGATGTTAATTTGATAGGCCCTTTTTTAACTAGTAAATATATTGGTGAATATATGTTTAAAAATAAAAAAGGAAAAATAATAAATATTTCTTCTACTAATGGTATTGATACTTATTATAAAGAAAGTTTAGATTATGATGCATCTAAAGCAGGGTTAAATTCGCTAACTCATAATTTTGCTAATATCTATGCTCCTTATATTACTGTTAACGCTATTGCTTGTGGTTGGGTTGATACTGATATGAATAAAGATATGGATATTGAATTTAAAAATAAACAATTAAACAAAATATTATTAAATAGATTTGCTGATCCAGAAGAAATTGCTAATGTAGTAAATTATTTAATAAATGATACTTATATTAATAATACAATAATAAGAGTTGATGGTGGTGTAAAAAATGATTGATGAATTAGAACGTGAGTGCTTAGAACAATTTAAATTAATTGATAATACATGTTTTTATAATAGCGAAAAAGTTTTAAAAGCATTCCAAGAAAATCGTGTATCAGAAACACATTTTAATTCTACTACTGGTTATGGTTATAATGATAGTGGTAGAGATACAATTGAAAAGATTTTTGCTGATATATTTAAAGCAGAAGATGCTATTGTTAGAAATCAATTTATATCAGGTAGTCATGCTTTAACTGTAACATTATTTGCTTTGCTTAGACCTAATGATACATTATTAAGTATTACAGGTAAACCATATGATACTTTGGATGAAGTGATAGGTATAGTTGATAATCCTAGTTCATTAAAATCTTTTAATGTTAATTATAAACAAATTGATTTAATTGATAATGATTTTGATTATGATAAAATAGAACAAGTTTTAAAAAATAATAAAATAAAAGTTATTGAAATTCAAAGATCAAAAGGTTATTCTACTAGAAAAAGTATTACAATTGATAAAGTTGAAAATGTTATTAAATTTATTAAAAATATTGATAAAGAAGTAATAATTATGATAGATAATTGTTATTGTGAATTTGTGTCAACTAAAGAGCCAATTGAAGTAGGCGCTGATATTGTAGTAGGATCTTTAATTAAAAATCTAGGTGGTGGAATTGCTCCTAATGGTGCATATGTAGTAGGTAGAAAAGATTTAATTAAGTTAGTTGGTGAACGTTTAACATTGCCAGGAGAGGGTAAAGAAGTAGGACCTAGTTTAGGTGTTAATAAATATTTATTACAAGGACTTTATTTTGCACCTAGTGTTGTGGCTAGTAGTTTAAAAACAGCTGTTTTAGCTAGTAAAGTGTTTGAAAGTTTAGGCTATGATGTTGAACCAAAATATAATGAAGAAAGAGCAGATATTGTTCAAAATATTATTTTTCATGATGAAAATAAATTAATTAAATTCTGTCAAGGTATTCAAGCAGGATCACCAGTTGATTCTTATGTTGAACCAATACCTTGGGATATGCCAGGATATCAAGATAAAGTTATTATGGCAGCAGGAACATTTACGCAAGGGTCTTCGATTGAGTTATCTTGTGATGGTCCGATAAGAGAACCATATATTGCTTATTTACAAGGAACTTTAATGTATCCATATGGTAAGTTAGCTATTATGAAAACCTTAGAATACATAAAAAAATAGACGTTAGTCTATTTTTTGTATATATAAATCTTTATCAACATCAATTGTAATTGTCGAATTAAATTTAACATCATTGTTGATAATTTCATTAGCAATTAAATTTTCCACAGTTTTAGTAACAAATCTTTTAATTGGACGAGCTCCATATTTAGAATCATAAGAGTTTTCCACAATATAATTTTTAGCTTTATCCGTTAAAATTATTTTTAATTGTTTATCACTTAGTCTTTTTTCAATATCCTTAATAATTTTATCTAATATTTGATAAATTACATTTTTGTCTAATGATTTAAACACTATTATTTCATCAATACGGTTAATAAATTCTGGTTTAAATGTTTGTCTTAATTCGTTCATAACTAATTCATGTGAGTTTTCTACATTTTCTAGAATATATTCACTACCTAAATTAGATGTCATTATAATAATGGTATTTTTAAAATCAACTGTTCTTCCTTGTGAATCAGTAATTCTACCATCATCTAATATTTGTAATAAAATATTAAATACATCTTTATGAGCTTTTTCAATTTCATCAAATAAAACGATACTATATGGATTTCTTCTAACTGCTTCTGTTAATTGTCCACCATCATCATATCCTATATATCCTGGAGGAGAACCAATTAATCTAGCTACAGAATGACTTTCCATATATTCACTCATATCAATTCTAATCATGTGTCTTTCATCATCAAATAGTTCGTAAGCTAAAGTTCTTGCTACTTCTGTTTTACCAACACCAGTAGGACCTAAGAAGATAAATGAACCGATTGGTTTATTAGGATCTTTAATACCAGCTCTAGCTCTTATAATAGCGTCACTAACTAATTTAATAGCTTCATCTTGGCCTTTTACTCTTTTTTTCATATTTTCATTTAAATTAAGTAATTTATCTTTTTCACTATCGACTAATTTATTAATAGGAATATTAGTCCACTTAGATATTATTTTAGCAATATCATTATCATCAACTGTATCACTTAAAATATCGGATTTATTTTTATTATTTAATTCAGCTAATTCTTTTTCTAATTGAGGTAATACACCATGTCTTAATTTAGCAGCTGTTTCTAAATCATATTCGTTTTCAGCTTTTTCTAATTTATGTTTAGTATTATCAATTTCTTCTTTTTTCTTACTAATTAAATTATTAATTTCTTTTTCTTCTTCCCAATTTTTTCTTAATTTAGATTCTTTTTCTTTTAAAGATTCAATTTCTTTATCAATTTCTTCTTTACGATGTTTTGATAAATCATCTTTTTCTTTTTTTAATGCTTCTTTTTCAATTTGTAGTTGCATTATATGTCTTGTTAAAGTATCTAATTCAGTTGGAACTGATTCCATTTGTACTTTGATAGTAGCACATGCTTCATCAATTAAATCGATTGCTTTATCAGGTAAAAATCTATCAGTTATGTATCGATCTGATAAAGTAGCAGCTGCTATTAAAGCTTTATCTTTAATATTAACACCATGATATACTTCTAATTTTGGCTTTAAACCTCTTAAAATAGTAATAGTATCTAATACAGTAGGTGGAGCAACTAAAATTTTTTGGAATCTTCTTTCTAATGCGCCATCTTTTTCAATATATTTACGGTATTCATTTAATGTTGTAGCACCGATACAATGAATTTCGCCACGAGCTAACATTGGTTTTAGCATATTACCAGCATCCATAGCACCTTCTAAAGCACCAGCTCCAACAATCATATGAATTTCATCAATAAACATAATAATATCGCCATTAGAATCTTTTACTTCTTTTAATACAGCTTTTAATCTTTCCTCAAATTCACCACGATATTTAGCACCAGCTATTAAAGCACCCATATCTAGTTCCCAAATTGTTTTATTTTTTAAACTATTAGGAACGTCACCTTTAACAATACGAGTAGCTAATCCTTCGACAATAGCGGTTTTACCAACACCAGGTTCACCAATTAAAACTGGATTATTTTTAGTTTTTCTAGATAAAATTCTAGTTATACTTCTTATTTCATCATCACGACCAATAACAGGATCAATTTTATTATCTTTCACTGCTTGTGTGATATCTCGTCCATATTTTTCTAAAACATTTTCAAGATTTTCTTGGTATGGATTCATATTTTATCCCTCCTTTTTAATGTTGATTATTTTAATCAACGATAAAAGTATATCACTTGCTTTAGCACTTGTCAATAGTGAGTGCTAAAGTTGTTAAAATTTTTATTTTATGATATAATTATGAAACGAGGTAATTTTATGAATTTAGTAGAGTTATTTTTAATATTTATTATATATGCTTTTTTAGGTTGGGTAGTTGAAATGTCTTATAATAATTTTACCCAAAAAACTTTTGTTAATAGAGGTTTTTTAATTGGGCCATATTGTCCTATTTATGGAGTTGGTGGATTAATTGCTACAATTTTTTTAACTAAATATAAAGAAAGTATTTTTGTTACGTTTGGTATGTCAATGATTTTATTTGCTGTTTTGGAATATTTTACCAGCTATATAATGGAAAAATTATTTAAAGCAAGATGGTGGGACTATTCTGAAATGAAATATAATATTAATGGTCGAATATGTTTAGAAACATTAATACCTTTTGGTTTATTAGGGTGTGTTGTGATATATATTACTAATCCACTTATATTTTCGGTATTTTCTTTAGCTAATGTAGATATTTTAAGAATAATATCTTCAATAATATTTATAATATTTATAATTGATTTTTCTATTTCTTTAAAAATTATTAATAGTTTTAAAAATACTGCAGTTAGATTTTTAAAGAAAGATAATACTGAAGAAATAACAAAAAAAGTTAAAGAAGTTTTGATTTCTAAATCTATATGGACGAAACGTTTAATGGAATCATTTCCTAAAGTTAAGGCAGTCATAAGCAATGTTAATATTGATTTTATTAAAACAAAGTTAGAATTAAAAAAAACTAAGAAGGAATTAAAATTAGCTAAGAAAGAGTTAAAAAAAGAAAGAAAGGCTAATAAAAAATTAAGGAGGTAATTATGAATTTTTATAAAAAGTTAGGAATAATTGAATCATTAGATAATGAAGGCGATTTAATCAAAGTAAATAGTGTAGATGCTAGTTTAGAAAAACATGTACCATTTTGTGAAATTAAAGATGATAAGGTATATGTTACTATAGGTGAAGTAGTGCATCCAATGGAAGAAGATCATTATATAGAATGGATTGCAATGGTAAAAGGTAATAAAATTATTAAATATTTATTAAAACCAAATGAAGAACCAAAAGCTATATTTGATTATGAAAAAGATAGTATAATTTATGCTTATTGTAATAAACACGGGTTGTGGAAAAAAGAAATTTAAGTCTATATTTAGACTTTTTTTCATACTATTTTATAGGTGAAGTGTATGAAAAAGTTGTTGATTTTATTATTGTTGATACCAATAAATGTAAGAGCTTATTCTAGTAGTGCAACTAGTACAGTATTAATGGATATGGACAGTTTAAATGTTATTTATTCTGATAATATGAACGATGTAAGAAGTGTTGCTTCAATATCCAAAATAATGACAGCTATTGTAGCTATTGAAAATAAAGATGTTAATGATGTTGTTACAATTGGAGAAGAAATAACTAAAGCTTATGGATCAGGTGTTTATATCAAACAAGGAGAAGAAATAACTTTAGAGTCATTATTATATGGATTAATGTTAAGAAGTGGGAATGATGCTGCTTTAGCGATTGCTAATTATGTTGGTGGAGATGTTGATAATTTTGTTACAATGATGAATAAAAAAGCTGTGGAAATCGGTATGAAAAATAGTAAATTCAATAATCCACATGGTTTAGATGAAAATGGTGGCAATTTATCTACAGCATATGATATGGCATTATTAACTAGCTATGCTATGAAAAATGAAACATATAGAAAAATAGTAAGTACAAAAAAATATACGTTAAGGACTAATATGAATTATTATTCTTGGGTAAATAAAAATAAATTATTACATAGTCATGATTATATAACAGGTGGGAAAACTGGTTTTACTGATATTGCTAAAAGAACCTTAGTAACAACTGCTTCTAAAGATAATGTTAATTTAGTTGTTGTTACTTTAAATGATGGTAATGACTTTGTAGATCATATTAATTTATTTGAAGAAGCATTTGATAATTATACAAATTATAACATCTTAAAAGAAGGTGAAATAGAAATAATTGATGAAAATTATTATTTAGATACACTATATATAAAAAATAATTTTAATTATACATTAGAAAATAAAGATAATAAAATACTATTAAATTTTAAATTAGAAAAAAAACAAAATTATTCTGATAACGATAAAGTAGGAATAGTTGAGGTATTAATTAATGATAAAAAAGTTCATGAAGAATATATATATGTTACTAAAAAAGAAGAGAAAAGTTTTTTTGATAAATTGAAAGAGTGGTTTAGTAATTTATGGTAAATAAAATATGGGGTTATTTCATTATAATAGGAGTACTGTATTGTTTATTAAATAATAATATTGAGGTAATAAACGAATCTATCTTAGATAGTACTAAAACATCCTTTGATATGATTATTAAAATTTTTCCTGTTATGGCTTTATGGTTAGGAATAGCTAAAATAGCAGAAGCATCAGGTTTATTAAAAAAATTATCAAGTAAATTATCGATTATATTAAAACATATTTTCCCTGAAATACCAACTAATCATGAATCTTTAAGTTATATAAGTTCTAATATAATTGCTAATATGTTTGGATTAGGTAATGCAGCTACTCCTTTTGGATTAAAAGCAATGCAATCATTACAGCAATTAAATAAAAAAAAGGATACTGCAACTAGATCTATGATAACATTTTTAGTTTTAAATACTAGTGGTGTAACGATTATACCTACTACAATTATTTCTTTAAGAATGATGTATGGAAGTATTAATCCTACAGGTATTGTTTTACCTTGTATAATAATAACATTCTTAAGTACTTTATCAGGTTTAATAATTGATAGAATATTTGCGAGGTTCTATGTCTAATTATATAATGCCTTTAATTGTTTTAATTGTAATAATTTATGGAATTATCAAAAAAGTACCAGTATATGATACTTTTATTGAAGGAGCTAAAGAAAGTTTTGATTTGGTTTTAAAATTGTTTCCGTGCTTATTAGCAATGATTTTATCAGTAAATATTTTTTTAAAAAGTAATATAGTTGATTTATTTAAATTTATATCTTTTATTCCTAATCAAATATTACCGATGATAATAATGCGGCCAATATCAGGAACATCTTCTTTAGCTATTTTAACTAATATTTATGAAATGTTTGGGCCAGATAGTATGTTAGGAACATTAGCTTCTTATATTCAAGGTACAACTGATACAACTTTTTATATATTAACTTTATATTTTGGTAGTATTGGTATTAAAAAAATAAAATATGCTTTATGGGTCGGACTCCTTGCTGATTTAATAAGTATAACAATAAGTATTTTATTTATTAACTTTATTTCTTGATTTTATTACTTTTATAGTATATAATTTAATTGGTGGTTTTAATGGAAAGATTACAAAAAGTTATAGCTAATAGTGGATATTGTTCAAGAAGAAAAGCAGAAGAATTAATTATAAATGGTAAGGTAAGAGTTAATGGTAAAATAGTTTATGAATTAGGAACTAAAGTAAACGATAATGATGAGATAATGATTGATAATAAAATAATTTCTAAAGAAAATAAAGAGTATATCTTATTATATAAACCAAGAGGTGTTGTAACTACTACTAATGATGATAAAAATAGAAAAACAGTTTTAGATTTGATTGAAACTACTAAAAGAATTTATCCAATAGGAAGATTAGATTACGATACAACTGGAATATTATTATTAACTAATGATGGTGAATTAACTAATTTATTAATTCATCCTAAAAATAATATAGATAAAGTATATGTTGCTAAAATAAAAGGTGTTTTAACTGGATTAGAAATTAAACAACTAGAAAGAGGCGTTTTAATAGATGGTGTTAAAACTGCTCCTTGTAAGGTAAAAGTAAGAAAAAAAGACAAAGATCATTCTTTTGTACAAATAACTATTCATGAAGGAAGAAATCATCAAGTTAAAAAAATGTTTGAATCTGTAAATCATGAAGTAGTTAAATTAAAAAGAGAAAAAATAGCATTTTTAGATTTAAAGGGATTAAAACCTGGAGAATATCGTTATTTAACAATTAAAGAAGTAAAAAAATTATATGCATTAAAAAACGCTTAAATTTTAAGCGTTTTCAACATTTATAGCACTTGTAGGACAACCATCAGCGGCAGTTTCTACATCTTCTTTAAATTCTTCTTTAACTTCACCAACTACGTGAGCTATTCCATCATCTTCAATTTTAAATACATCACTGCATGTTGCTTCACATTGACCACAACCAATACAATTTTCCTCAGTTATTGTAACTTTCATTTTATCCCTCCTTTACAATTATAAAAAAATAATTAAAAAAATTCAAGTACCTATTTCATTATTTTTTTAAATATGTTATTATATTATTAGAAGGGTACGGTGAGGATATGCCAAGTAGAATGGAAAAATATTATGAATTAAAAAGTCGAACAGTTAAGAATAAAGAATTATACCGTACTATATATGATGAAGCAGAATACTCAAATGTTGAAGGAATATCTGTGATTGAAAAAAATGAAAAAATTGATATTGAAAAAATAAAAGAATTAATAAATGGAACTAATAATGTAAACAAGCCAAAAGAACATAAGGCAGAGGAAATAAAACCTTTAGTAGAAGAAATAGAAGAACAAAAAAATTATGATATAAGAGATGTTTTAAATAAAGCTAAAAGTGAAAGAACTGATAAAGATAGTAGATATTCTAATATAAAATATAATGTATTAAAAAATATTGATTTAAATTCTGATACTAAAGTACCTGATAATGTTGATGAAGAACAATTAAAAAGTATGATTGAAGCAATATCTAATAATAGTAGAGCAGAAGTTACTTCTGACTTATTAGATGATTTAAAATCAATTTGTGATCCTAATTTAAAATCTGAAGTTAAGGAAGAAATAAAGAATAGTGAATTACAAAATACACAGTTACAAAATACTCAGTTGATTCAAGAAAATATTGATAAATCATTTTTCACATCTAGTATGGATTTTTCTAGTGATGATTTTGAAGATTTAAAAGAAATAAAAGAAAATATAAAAAAGAACAATCTTTTAACTAAAATATTATTATTTATTTTATTAGTTATTGTTATAACAGGTGTATTGTTCTTAATTTATCATTTCACTAAATAACCAATTGGTTATTTTTTTTAATAAAAAAAACAGATATTTTACTATCTGTTGTAATATTCAATAATCAATGATTCATTGATATCAGCATTCAATTCGCTTCTTTCAGGATATCTTACATATGTTCCAGCCATTTTGTTTTCATCATAAGTAACGAATTCAACTCTTTTTAATAATGCTTCTAATGAAGATTTAATAATACTCATATCTTTAGCATTATCTTTAACAGCTATAACATCACCTGGTTTACAAGTGTATGAAGGAATATCAACTTTTTTACCGTTAACAGTAATATGTCCATGATTAACTAATTGTCTAGCACCACGTCTAGTTGTAGAAAAACCTAAACGATAAACTAAGTTATCTAAACGGCTTTCTAATAATTTAAATAAGTTATCACCATGAACACCACTCATTTTACCAGCTCTAACAAAAGTAGCTTTGAATTGTTTTTCACTTAATCCATACATAAATCTAAGTTTTTGTTTTTCTTGTAATTGAACACCATAGTTAGATAATTTTTTAGATTTTTTACTTCCGTGTTGACCTGGTGCGTAAGGTTTTTTAGCTAATTCTTTACCATTTTCTAATGTAGAAAAACCTAAACGTCTTGAAATACGGTTTGTACTTCCTGTGTATCTTGCCATCTAAAATTCACTCCTTTCTTTATCTAAAAGGTTAATATGCCAATTTAATAGGGTGTTTAATTCAATTAATTATTGTTACGCAGCTTTCACAATAATTACCCCTAAAGGTAATAAACACATTAAAAATTTCATACTAACGCTGCTTAGATGCACTAGTATTATATTATGTTTTAATATTTAAGTCAATACGTTTATAGCTTTATTTTCATTATTTTTTCATATTTTGGTAATATACCAATCTTATCTTTACTAAAACGAGGTTTTATTTGAAATACTCCTGGATAACTATTACCTTCTATTATACACGGACCATTTTCACTTATAGCTATATCCCAACCAATATATTTAATTTGAGGAATTTCTTTAGCAGCTTCCAAAACTAAATTAATTGCTTCATCAAATAATGGAACTTTGAATCCCAATATTTGTTTTTTACTTATAGGATGTATTCCATATATATTATCATCTTTATCGATGGCAGGAGTAATGACTGTTCCTTTATCATCTAAAAAAGCATACATTCCACCATTAGAAAAATTATCTGTTATTTCAGTGTTACCAATTTTTAAAATAGTTTGCAATATATAAGATTCTTTACCATCAAAAAATGTAAATATTCTAAGTGAATTAACTGATTTATCATATAATTCATTTAATTTTTTATGTTGGACAATAATTTCTTCTAGTAAATAATTATTATATTTTTCATAAATTTCTTTTTCTTTACAATCGACGATGGTTATACCTTGACCTCCGATACCATCTATTGGTTTAGCAATTATCTTACTTTTATCTTTAATAAATCTATTTAAATCTTCTTTGCTAAAACCTGAATTTAAAAATTCTCTTTTCAAATATTTTTTAAAATAATTATCAAATTCATCTTTATTGTCTAAAATGTGCCAATAAGATTTATCATTAAATAATTTAACTATTTCATTGTTTTTACCATTAGTTAAATAAGTTTTTCTTTGGCTATCATTTAGTAAATAAAATTCAAATTCCAAATAATCATAAAATGCTGCTTGGTATTTGATAGAACAACTTATTATATCGAATAAAACAAATTTTTTATTACTTATTTTTTTAACTTTTTTAACAATTTTTATTAAATTAGGTAAACTTGTATTTCTGATTGATTTAAATAAATATGAATATTTTTTCACTATATCACCCATTAAAATAATATCACTTAACTTTACATAAAGCAATAAAAAAATTGTGGTATAATGTCAAAAATTGTGTTACAATAAGATTGGGTGATAGTATGCTACCAAATAGAGTTATATATAGTGGTAAAGAATATGAAACAATCGGTTTTATAAAATTAAATAATGGTTCATTTTTAATTTTACAAAACGATAATAATATAATAAGTTTAGATTTAAGTAAAATTAATTTAAAATTAGATTTAAAATTTGAAATAAAAGAGGCTACAAAAGTAGAAATAATTTTAATTGATTATATTGTAGAAGCAATTAGAAATGATATAAAAAATGGTAAATATCAAAATAAAGAAGAATTGAAAAAAGATATAGTTGATTTAAATAAATATATTAATACTCATCCTGAATTATTAAATAATATGAAACAATTAGATTTTAAAGATGATGTTGTCGATAAAACAATAACTGGTTTATTATCATATTTTGATGAGGTTATGAGTTCTGCTCCATTAAACTTAGAAGGTATCACTAGTTTTAAGGTTAATGGAAAAGATTATATAAAGTATAAAGATGAAAATGGACAAGTAAAAATAATGGATGATAATGTTGATAATAGAAATTTTGTTGAACAATTTAAGGCAAAACAAAATGAATCAAAGTATTTCAAACAAGAAGATGGCAAAGAAAGTGCTTTAAACATTGCTGAAGATATGAATAAATATCAAAAAACTTCTGTTGAATTAGAAGAAGTAGAAGATATTAAAGAACCAAATGTTGATTTACCTACAAAAGCAATGCAAAAATATGATGAAAGACAAGATAAAGATATAGTTGGTAATACTGAAACAGGTGTTTTTTATGATGAAAACAATGATCAAATTTTAACTGCAGAAAAAAAAGATGATAAAGTTATAGTAAGTGAAGTTAAAGAAGCAACTCATACTGAATATAATGATGGTGTAACAATAACTACTGAGCAACCATCAAAAATAGAATATCCACCATATAATGAAGAAGTTGTTACACAATATTTAGTTGCGAATAAATCAAATAAAATAAATATTGATGCTTTTATTAATAAATATTTATATGATTTTTCAGTAACCCAAATAGAATACTTATTAAATAATTATCCATTAACACAAGATCAAATTGCTAAATTAAATTCTCAAAAGTCTTCAAAATTTACTTTAGAACAATCTTCAATGACAAAAGAAAAACCAAAAGTTTTAGTTAAAAAGAAAGATGATAAAGCTGCTTTTGTTGATACACTTTTGTTAAGTTTTATTGTTGGATTAGTTTCTGGAATGTATTTAGTTTTCTTAATTTTAATAATTATGTCGTAATTTGTCTAAAAATATGTTAAAATTATAATAAGGGGTGATGAATATGGATGTAACTTTAATTGCTGTTAGTATTTATGTTGTTACTGTAATTATAATAGTAATAGTTTTAAACTTACTTCAAAATAATAGAAATAAGAAGTATAAAACAATTTTGGATAAATTAGAAGTTGAAAAAAATGTTATTGATAGTGCACCAATAAATTCTGAAATTTCAAAGATTAAAACATTTTTAAAAAATGATAAGTTAGATTCAAATTTAAACGATTGGGAAAATAGGTTTAAAGAAATAAGAAATTCAGAAATTCCTAAAATAACCGATATGATATTAGAAGCTGATTATTCTTTAAAACAATTAGATTATAAAACAACTGTATTTAAAATTGCTAAATTAGAAATGGAAATATATAAAGTAAAAACTAATACTGATATTTTGTTAGATGAAATAAAAGAAATAACTTCTAGTGAAGAAAGAAATAGGGCAATTATAACAAAATTTAAAAGTATATATCGTGAATTATATGATAAATTTACATCTACTAAATCAGAATTTGGAGATGTATCTAATTCAGTTTTATTGCAATTTGAAAATATTTCTAAAAGATTTGAAGCATTTGAAGTTAATATGGAAAACAATGATTATAATGAAGTAACCAAAATAATAAAATCAATCGATGAAATGTTAAAACATATGCAGATAGTAATCGATGAAGTGCCATCAATTGTTTTAATGGCTACAAGCATAATTCCTAAAAAAATAAAAGAAATAGATGATATATATCATGAAATGGTAAAAGAAGGTTTTCCTCTTGATTATTTGAATGTTGACTATAATATAACTGAAGCAAATAAAAAATTAAGCGATATAATGGATAGAACTAAAGTTTTAAATCTAGAAGATAGTTTGTTTGAATTAAAAGTTTTATTAGATTATTTTGACTCTTTATTTAATGATTTTGAAAAAGAAAAAAATGATAGAAAAATTTATGATGAACTAGTTGAAACATTTGTAAAAAAAATAACTAAAATTAATAATATTGTTGAAGATATTTTTAGTCAAATTGATGAAATAAAGACAGAATATAATTTATCAGATGAAGATATAAATTTATTAAATCAAATAAAAGAAGAATTAAAAACATTAACAACTGATTATGATGTTTTGAAAACTCATACTGGTAATAATACGTTTGCATATTCAAAATTAATTAAAGAAATTGAAAATTTAACTTTACGATTAAATAATATAGAAGATAGATTAGATAATTCATTAGATGCATTAGGTAGTATGAAGGAAGATGAATTAAGAGCAAGACAACAATTAGAAGAGGTAAAGACAATATTAAGAGAATCTAAAAATAAAATGCGCGAATATAATTTTCCTGTCATTCCACAGTATTATTATACACAGTTAAGTGAAGCATCTGATGCAATAAAGGAAATAGTTAATGAATTAGAAAAACGACCTATTACTATAAGAACATTGAATACTAGAGTAGATACTGCGAGAGATTTAGTTTTAAAACTATATAGTGGAACTAAGGAATTACTAAAAACTGCTATGTTTGCTGAAACTGCTATAGTTTATGGAAATAGATATCGTGTTTTAACTGATGAAATAAATAAAAGTTTAACATATTCAGAAATATTATTTTATAAAGGTGAATATAAAAAGTCATTAGAGTTAACAATTAATTCTTTGAATAAAATTGAGCCTGGCATATATAATAAATTACTTAATTTTTATGAATAATGTTTTAGCATTTTTTTCTCAATTTGACATATATATATATTAGTGCTATAATTTAAAAATGTCGTTTAAGACATTTTTTTGTCTAATGAATGGAGGAAACAATGACGGAAAAATTAATAAAAAGATTTTTGTTGGAAAAAGCTTATGAAAAAGGAGCTGAAATAGCTACTTTTGGCGAAATTCCATTTGAAGATGTCTTGTTTGAACAATTTAAAAAAGGTGAAATAACTATAAATGAATTTGAATTTGAAATTTGGTTAGAAAATTTAAAAAGAAATAAAAGAAGTTTTGGTTGGTTTTTAAAAACTGCTGGTTATTTAAAAAAAGATGATAAAATTTATGAAATAACTGATGCTGATAATGTTAGTTCAATTAATGGAATATGTTTAAATGCTGATAAAAACTTAATTATTTCACAAGCTGGTGAAGGATGCTATTCAAAACCATATGATAAATCTATTAATGGTCATTTAGTAATAAATGGAGTTTATGATAATCAATTAATTTATTTATCAAGGTTATTAAGAGATACAAATAACTCATTTACAATTGGTTATTATGGACAAAGTAATTCTGAATATACAAAACGTGTTTTAGAATATTATAAACAATTAAGAAAATTTTTACCATTATTAACTGGTAATAAATCAATTAATGTTATTGAAGATAGTGTTTTTAATGGGGACAAAATTTATGTTTTAACTTATAAATCAAGTCCTATTGTTCAAGAAAAAGTTGTAACAAAAACAAGACATTCAGAAAGATAATTTAATTTATCTTTTTTTGTTGCTTAAAAAAATTTAATAATATATAATATAACTGGTGATTTTGATGGAAAAATTAATATTAATTAAGTATGGTGAATTAACTACTAAAAAAGGTAATAGAAATCAATTTATTAATAAATTAAGTGAAAATATAAAAATTAATGGAAAAATTATAAAAAAAAGAGATAGAATGTATATAATACCTAATAATTTTGATGAAACGATTAATAAATTAAAAAAGGTATTTGGGTTACAAGGAATAGTAGTTGCCTATAAAGTAAATACTAATACTGAAGATATAAAAAATGGTGTTTTAGAAGTTTTAAAAAATGAAAATTTCAAAACATTTAAAGTTGAAACTAAAAGAGCTAATAAAAATTTTGAAATTAAATC
This sequence comes from uncultured Mycoplasmatota bacterium, assembly GCA_946488855.1. Classification (GTDB taxonomy): domain Bacteria; phylum Bacillota_I; class Bacilli_A; order RF39; family UBA660; genus Faecisoma. Next base: position 13,828 of record CAMLWC010000011.1, on the reverse strand, counting down.
AATGGATTTTAATAATTTAATTGGTGGACTAGTTTTAAAAAATTTTGATTGCAAGGTTGATGTTCATAATCCTGATGTTATAGTTCATATAGAAATAAGAGAAGATACTTATATCTATACTAATGAAATTAAAGGTAGTGGTGGTTATCCAGTAGGAATTCAAGGTAAAGGTATTTTAATGTTATCTGGTGGTATTGATTCACCAGTAGCGGGATATTTAGCTTTGAAAAGAGGAATAGATATTGATTGTTTATATTTTGATTCACCACCACATACTAGTATTGAAGCTAAAAATAAAGTTATTGAATTAGCTAATATTTTAAATGAATATTCTGGCAATATTAAATTATTAGTAGTACCATTTACTAAATTACAAGAAGCAATATATAAAAATGTTCCTAGTGAATATAATATAACAATTTTAAGAAGAATGATGTATCGAATTGCTACTAACATATCTAATAAATATAAAGTATTAATTAATGGTGAAAGTATTGGGCAAGTTGCTAGTCAAACATTAACTAGTATTAATGTTATTAATAGTGTAACCAATTTTCCAGTAATTAGACCTGTTGCATGTTTAGATAAATTGGAAATAATTGAAATTGCTAAAAAAATAGGAACATATGAAACAAGTATTTTACCTTTTGAAGATTGTTGTACTATATTTGTTCCTAAACATCCAGTTATTAATCCTAAACTAGATAAATGTTTAGAATATGAAAAATTTAATTATCAAGAATTAATTGATGAATGTATAGATAATATAGAAGTAATAACTAATTTTAATAAAGATTTTAAAGATTTGCTATAACCAGTTTTTACCAGTAATATTTTTAAATATTCCGTACAAGATATTAATGTACGGAGGTGAGAAACATGAATAAATCTACAAATAAATTAGTAGTACCAGGAGCTAAACAAGCTATCGATAAAATGAAATATGAAATAGCTAGCGAATTTGGTGTTAATTTAGGACCAGATGCTACAAGCCGTGCTAATGGTACAGTAGGTGGAGAAATCACTAAGAGATTAGTTCAAATGGGACAACAACACTTAGGTGGTTACCAAGCTAAATAATTAAAATAGATAGCAAATTGCTATCTAGTTTTTTTTACCACTTATTTTTAAAATTATTTTATCCAAAATAATAATGTAAGGTGGTGATAAAATGAATAAATTAGTAGTTCCAGGTAGTAAGAAATCTTTAGAAAATTTAAAATATGAAATTGCTAAAGAATTAGGTATTACCTTAGGTGCTGATCAAAGTTCTAAATTAAATGGTACAGTAGGTGGAGAAATGACTAAAAGATTAGTTGAATTAGGACAAAAATATTATTGTAATACAAATAGAGAAGATTAATCTTCTCTATAATATTTGGTCAATTAAGCCATATTCTAATGCTTCTTCACTTGATAAATAATTATCTCTTTCTGTATCTTCTTCAATTGTTTTAATATCTTTGTTAGTATTAGAAGCTAAAATTTTATTAAGTTTTTCTTTAGTTTTTAAAATGTGTTCTGCTGCTATTTTAATTTCGGTTGCTTGCCCGCTTGCTCCTCCTAATGGCTGATGTATCATAACTTCACTATTTGGTAGGCAGTATCTTTTACCTTTTTTACCACTAGATAATAAGAAAGCTCCCATTGATGCGGCCATACCTAAACAAATAGTTGATACATCACTTTTAATAAAATTCATCGTATCATAAATAGCCATCCCAGCGGTAACACTACCTCCTGGGCTATTTATGTATAAACTAATATCATTATTGTTTATACTATCTAAATATAATAATTGAGCTACAATTATATTAGCAGTGTTATCATCTATTTCTCCAGTTAAAATAATTATTCTATCTTTTAATAATCTTGAATAGATATCGTAGGCTCTTTCACCATTGTTGCTTTTTTCAATAATTGTAGGTATAAGCATAAAATCATCTCCTATTTAATATAATAGTTTGTAAAGTAAAAAATTATTCATTAAAAAAAATGACAAATTTTTTTTTTTTTGATATAATGTTTTAAGAATAAAGGAATGATATTATGGACAAAATGATAAGGATAGAGTATAAAGATGGATTAATTAAAGAATATCCTGAAAATACTCCATTAACTGAAGTGGCTAATAGTTTTCAAAATAGGTATAATTATCCTATATTGGTAGCTAAGGTTGATAATGTAATTGAAGAATTAGCTTATAATTTAACTAAGAAATGTTCTGTTGATTTTTATGATCGAAGTTCTACTTTTGGTCATACTGTTTATTCACATGGTGTACATTTTTTGATGATTGTAGCTATTAAAAAAGTTTTAGGCAATGATGCTGAGGTTATTATCCAACATTCAATTGACAAAGGTGTTTATTGTGAAATGGTTAATAAAGAAATTAATAAAGATATAATTAAGCAAATTGAATCTAAAATGGAAGAATTAGTAAAACAAGATTATAATTTTATTAAGTTGAGCGTATCTAGAAAAGATGCAATGAATTTTTTTAGAAAGAAAAAACAATTCGATAAAGTTGAAGTATTTAAATATATAAGTAATACTTATATTAATTTGTATAGATTAGATGAATATTACGATTATTTCTTTAGTGAAATGCCTTACAGTACAAGAGTATTGGATGAATTTAAATTAACTTATATTAAAGATAATGGCTTTGTTTTAAGTTATCCATCAATACATAATCCTAAATATACAGAAGATTATTCTCATCATAAAATGTTATTTGATGCATTTTTAGACTATACTAATATGGGAAAAACTGTAGGTATTTCTAATGCAGCTGATTTAAATAATATTGTATCTTTAGGAAAATATAATGATGTAATTCAATTAGCAGAAGCAAATTACAACAGTCAATTAGCAAAAACAGCTGATATAATTTATAATAAAAAAAATAAAGTTAAAATTGTTTTATTGGCTGGGCCTTCGTCGAGTGGTAAAACTACTACTGCTAGAAAATTAGAAGTTTATTTAAAAGCACGTGGTTTTAAAACTCATAGTATTTCAACTGATGATTACTTTTTAAATCGTATTGATACGCCTAAAAAGGCTAATGGTGATTATGACTTTGAATCTTTAAGAGCTGTTGATACTGATTTATTTAATAAACATTTATTAAAATTATTAGATGGTGAAAAAGTATTAATGCCTGAGTATAATTTTGTTTTAGGTGAAAGAGAATATAAAGGCAGAACTTTACAACTAGGTGAAAATGACATAATAATTGTTGAAGGTTTGCATGCTTTGAATCCTGAATTAACTTTAGCTATTGATGATTCTAATAAATTTAAAATTTATATTAGTCCATTGACTCAATTAAATATTGATAATCATAATCGAATTCATACATCTGATACAAGAAGATTAAGGAGAATAATAAGAGATAATAAATATCGTGGATGGAATGCGGCCGATACTTTAAGAAATTGGAAAAATATTTTAGAAGGTGAAGAAGAATATGTTTTCCCATACCAAAATAAAGCTGATATAATTATTAATTCTGCTTTAATATATGAATTAGGAGTTTTAAAAACTTATGCAGAACCTTTATTATTTTCTGTTCATGAAGATGATGAAGTTTATCCAGAAGCAATTAGATTAATTAATTTTTTAAGGAATTTTTTACCAATTCCTTCAGATGATGTTCCAAAAGAATCAGTGTTAAGAGAATTTATTGGTGGAAGTTGTTTCCATTAAAGAAAGGGTGATAATAATGAAAGTAGCAATTAATGGTTTTGGAAGAATTGGAAGATTAGTATTTAGAATTATGGAGGAAGATCCTTCAATTGAAATTGTAGCAATCAACGATTTAACAGATGCAGAACAACTTGCATATTTATTAAAATATGATAGTAATCATAGAAATTATAAAGTAGATGAAATTAGTTTTGATGAAGAAAATATTATTGTATCTGGAAGAAAAATAAAAGTTTTTAAAGAAACAGATCCTTCTTTATTACCTTGGGGTGAATTAGGAATCGATCAAGTATTTGAATGTACTGGTAAATTTGTTAAATATGAAGATGCTCATAAACATATTGAAGCAGGTGCAAAACATGTAATTATATCAGCTCCTGGTAAAGGTGATATGAAAACTATTGTTTATAATGTAAATCATGAAACATTAGATGGTAGTGAAGAAATTATTTCAGCAGCATCTTGTACAACTAATTGTTTAGCTCCTGTAGCTGATGTAATTAATAACAAATTTGGTATTGTAAAAGGATACATGACTACTGTTCACGCTTATACAAATGATCAAGTTATTTTAGATGTAGCTCATAAAAAAGGTATTAAAGCACGTCGTGGTAGAGCAGGTGCTATGAATATTATTCCATCTAGTACTGGTGCTGCATCTGCTTTAGGTTTAGTAATACCTGCATTAAAAGGTCGATTAGATGGTAGTGCATTAAGAGTTCCAACTCCAACTGGTTCAGTAGTTGATTTAACTTTAGAATTAAGTAGAAATGTTACAGTAGAGGAAGTTAATAATGCTTTAATGAATAGTTGTAATGAAACTTTAACATTTACTTATGATCCAGTAGTATCAAGTGATATAATTGGTTCAGATTGTGGTGCTTTAGTTGATGGTTTATTAACTAGTATTCTAGAAGTAGATGGCAAACAATTAATAAAAGTAGTTGCTTGGTATGATAATGAGATGGGTTATTCTCATCAAATGGTTAGAACAGCTAAATATTTAGATAGTTTAAAATAACTATCTTTTTTTATGTTTAAATATAAATTTTTTAATAATTTAGCAGGAAATCACCTAACTTTTGTCGTATATAACTAATAGGAAGTGATTTAAATAAAAAAGTTTTATACAGCAAAGTATGAACCAATTTTTATGAAAGCAGTAGTTAAACCAAATATTTTAAAACCTTTATTAGAATATATTTTAGAAAAAGAAATAATAGAATTAGAAATATTAAATCCAAATTTAATTCAAGATTATTTTAAATTAAGAGGTCAAAGATTAGATTTATTAGTAAAAACAAAAGAAGAAACAATAAATGTAGAACTAAATTCTAATTATAATGAAGAAATATTAATAAGAAATTTACATTATATTTTTAAATTAGCAAGCGAAAATACAGAAAGAGGAAATAAATACAAAGTAAAAAATAAGATAGTTCAAATAAATTTAAACTTTATAAATAGTAAATATGAAAAATGCGAATATTTATTATATGATAAAAAACACGAAATAGAATTAACAGATTACATAAAAATATGTAATATAGGTATAGACAAATATATAAAAAACTATTATAATAATAGTAAGAAGTTTACCAAAGGTGAAGAATTGGTAATAATGTTAGATTTAGAAAAGAAAGAATTGGAAGAACTATCAGAAAAGAGTGATATAGTGGATAATTTTAAAGAAGATGTAATAAAAGCAAATGAAGATAAATTAGTAGTAGAATGGATAAGTCGAGAAGAAGAACAAAAGCAATATGAAGAAGTAATGTATGAAAAAGGTATCACTCAAGGAATCGAACAAAATAAAAAAGAAAATGCTAAAAAAATGCTAGAATTAAATATGGATTTAGAAACAATTAGTAAAGTTACAGGTTTAACTATAGAAGAAATTAATGATTTAAAATAGTCATTAATTTTTTTATAATATTAATATTCTTACAATTTTGTAATTATTGACACTATTATATTGATTAAATTGTTAATTTATTTTATAATTAAGATGGTGATACTATGAAGAAAAATGGTTTTACGATGGTAGAATTAATAGCGATTATAGTTATAATGGCTTCTATGTTATTAATTATTTTACCTGCTATTAATAATACTATTAAAAATAGTGAAGAAAAGGAAAAACAAGAATCATTAAATAATATTTATATGGCAGCTGAAAATTATCTAATGGCTAATTATGATGATTATACTATTAATAATACTGGCGATGTTACATATGTTTATATTATTGATTTAATAAGCAATAATTACATGAGCATAGATACATTAAATCCAAATAATGATTCAACATTCTCAAATAAGGATGCAGTAAAAGTGACTAGAAATGCTGATGGGACATTTAGTTATGAATTAGTTTATTTAAAAACTTTGATAGAAACTTTATTGGAACAATATAGCCCTGACAATACAAATGGGTTATTGAGAGATTCAGTAAATGAGAATTTGTATTATTATAAAGGAACAAGAGGGCAAGTAGCAAACAATTATGTTTGGTATGGTGGACATCAATGGCAAATAATAGAATTTAATACTGAGGAAAATACAATAAGATTACGAACAAGTCAACCTATAACTAATATTTCTTTATCTAAAAGAGTTTGGAAAAATTCAGAAGAATATAATAATAGTTATTTAATGATTTGGTTAAAAGAGGAATTTTATGATGTGTTACCGGGTGAGATAAAAACTAATTTAGTTTCGTCTACTTACAATGTAGGTGTAGAAACAGATGTTGATAGTATTACTGCAATTAATAAATATGGCTTGCTAGATGTTGAAGAATATAAACGAGCAGGTGAAGCTAATTCTTTTTTAGATAACAAAGATAATATAATTTTTCCAAATAATATTGATAAAGATTATTGGAGATCATCGAACAACGCTGGTCTTTTGGATGGTAAATTTGCTTTATTTAATGATGCGGAAATATTACCAGTAATAACGATTAGAGATATAAATATAACCAAAGGGACTGGAACTTTAAGCGATAATTTTATATTAGAAAGTTTGAAATCACATAGTACGGAAGATGCATTGATAGGAGAATACATTAGTGTTCCTACTACTGGTAATTATTGTGGCTCTGATAATATGTGTTTATTTAGAATAGTCAAACATGGTGAAAATGGTTTAAAAGTTATATTAAATGGAACATTACCAGAATTAAAAAATTATTTGCCAAGTCCAACTATTACTAAAGAACATGAAATATATAAATATCTCGGTCAATTTGTTGATAGTATATCAAGTAATTATAAAAGTGTAGCTGATGAAAAAATATATATGAGTATTACCGCAACTAGTGAAAAAATGTGGGATGATATCGGAAACATGGGATATGATTATAAAAACTTGCGAAAAGAATATTTGCTATCTTCATATGGCTTACCATCTTTAGGAGAAATATTTACAACAAATGATATTGATTTGTTTAATTCAAGTGTTCCTGAAACTATTGGTTGTTTTGTTGATAAATCTGTTGTAGAAAATTATGTAACCGATATAGATAATGATATATATCTAAACGGCAATTTTTCTAATTATTATTTGATGAATAAAGATGGTTATTATAATAATCCTCGTTATATGAATGCTAATGGATTTACATCCGGTAATTCAATGGAATATGATTATTTGGTAAGACCAGTAATGCATTTAAAATATAATTTAACATTCACAGGCGGAGATGGAACCGCTCAAAATCCATATACATTAGATTAGAGAGGAAAATAATATGAAAACAATAAGAGATTTTGATTTAAATAATAAGAAAGTAATAATAAGAGTAGATTTTAATGTACCTATTAAAGATGGTGTTATAACAGATGACACAAGAATAAAAGAAAGTTTAAAAACAATTAATTATGCAATTGATAATAATGCTAAGGTTATTTTAATGAGCCATTTGGGAAGAATTAAAGAAGAAAGTGACAAATTAAAAAACACTTTAAAACCAGTAAGTGTTAGATTAAGTGAATTATTAAATAAACAAGTTATATTTGTACCTACTACTAGAGGTGAAGAATTAGAAAATGCGATTAATAATTTAAATAATGGTGACGTATTATTAATGGAAAATACAAGATTTGAAGATTTACCTGATAAAAAAGAAAGTAAAAATAACGAAGAATTAGGTAAATATTGGGCGTCTTTAGGAGATGTTTATATTAATGATGCTTTTGGTACTGCTCATAGAGCTCATGCTTCTAATGTTGGTATTGCTAGTAATTTAGAAAGTGGAATTGGATTTTTAATTGAAAAGGAATTAGATAATTTATTACCTGCTATTAATAATCCAAGTAGACCTTTTACAGTTATTTTAGGTGGAGCTAAAGTAAGTGATAAAATAGGTGTTATTGAGAATTTAGTAAAAAAAGCTGATTATATTTTAATTGGTGGTGGAATGGCTTTTACATTCTTAAAAGCTAAAGGAATAGAAATTGGTAAATCTTTATTAGATGAAGAAAGCATTGATTTTTGTAAAAATATTTTAAAAGAAAATGAAAGTAAAATTATTTTACCTATTGACGTTGTAACAGAATTAAAAGAATGTTTTATAACTGATATAACTAAAGATGAAACTGGATTAGATATTGGTAGTAAAACAGTTAAGTTATTTAAACAATATTTAGATAGTAGTAAAACTATAATTTGGAATGGTCCAGTTGGAATGTTTGAGGAAGATAGATATAGTAATGGTACTAAGGGTATTTGTGAAATATTAAAAAATATTGAAGCTACAAAAATAGCTGGTGGTGGAGATACTGCTAGTGCAGTTAAAAATTTTGGTTATGAAGAAGCATTTACTCATATATCAACTGGTGGTGGCGCTAGTTTAGAATTATTAGAAGGAAAAGTATTGCCTGGAATTGATATAATCAAATGAAAAAGAAATTTATAAATATATTTTTAATAATTATCTTTACATTAATAGTTTTATATTTTGCTTTAAAAGATAATTACAAAGAAATAATAGAATTATTATTAAATGCAGATATTAGATGGTTATTTATAGGATATTTATTTGTTTTAAGTTATACGTTTTTAAAATCAGTTGTGACTAATGATATAATTAATCAATTTAAAAGTTATAGTGTTAAGAAAACTTTCAACTTACAGATGATGACATTTTTCTTTAATGCTATAACTCCTTTTGCAACTGGTGGGCAACCATTTCAAATTTATATTTTAAAACGTAACAAGTTATCATTAAGTGATAGTACTAATATTATTGTGCAGGAATCAATTATTCATCAAATAGCAATCATTATAGTATGTTTTATAGCATTTATAATTAATTATATTTTTAATTTTTACAAATTTGAAGGAATTATATTAGTATTTTTAATCTTAGGATTTAGTGTTAATTTATTTATATTGTTACTTTTATTTATATTATCTAGAAGTAATAAAATCGATAAATTGTTAACTAAATATGTTGTTAAATTATTGACATTTTTAAGAATAATTAAAAATAAAGATTATATAAAAAAATTACATAAAACAATAGATGATTTTAACTATAATTCTAAAATGTTATTAAAAAATAAAAAGAGATTTATTAAGTTAATATTAATAAATTGTTTGGCTTTTTTATGTTTATATATTGTGCCTTTAACGATTTTATTTAGTTTTGGTAATTATAATAGTTTTGATGGTATTATAGCTATTACTTTAGTATCATTTATATCAATTATAAGTTCTTATATACCTTTACCAGGTGGTATGGGTGGTCAAGAATATTTATTTATATTGTTATTTGGGGTATATGTTAATCAACCATTATTAAGTTCTTTGATGATTATGTGGAGGTTTATTACATATTATTTACCAATGATTACTGGTTCAATTATCTTTAATATTAAAAATAAGGAGATTTAATATGAGAATAGGAATTTTTTCAGATACTTATATTCCACAAATTAATGGGGTATCAACTAGTATTGAGATGTTAAGAAAAGGGTTGGAAAAAAAAGGACATAAAGTATATATAGTTACTGTCAATCCTAATAGTTTAAAATATTCTTATGATAAAAAAGTATTAAGAATTCCAGGTATTCCAATTGGAATATTTGATTATAGATTAACTAGTGTTTATCCAGCAAGAGCTATTAAAAAAATAAAAAGTTGGAATTTAGATGTGATACATAGTCAAACAGAATTTGGAATTGGAACGTTTGCAAGAATTATTGCTAAACAATTTAATATACCATTAGTTCATACTTATCATACTATGTATGAAGATTATGTTCATTATATAACTAAAGGTTATTTTAAAAAAACAAGTAAAAAAATAGTTGAATATTTAACTTTATTTTATTGTGATTCAACTGCTACGGAATTAATTGTTCCAACTAAAAAAGCTAGAGATTTATTTAAAGATAAGTATCAAGTTAAAAGAGATGTACACATAATCCCAACTGGAATAGAAATAGAAAAATATAGTAAAAACTATAGTTTAGAAAAAATTAATAAATTAAAGGAAGAATTAAATATTAAAGATGATAAAGTTTTACTTTTTGTAGGTAGATTAGGGTTAGAAAAAAGTGTTGATTTTTTAATTGAAAATCATAAAAAAATAAATGCGAAATTATTAATTATTGGAGATGGTCCTGAAAGAGAAAATTTGGAGCAATTAGTTAAAAAATTAAAATTACAAGATAAAGTTATTTTTACTGGCAAAGTTCCTTTAAAAGATATTGGTATGTATTATAAATTAGGTGATATATTCGTTACTGCTTCAACCACTGAGACACAAGGATTAACAGTTATTGAAGCATTAGCGGCATCTTTGCCAGTTGTAGCTATTAATGATGAAAGTTTTATTGAACCAATTAAAAATGATTATAATGGTTATTTGTTTAATAATAAAAAAGAATATATTAATTATATAAATAGTTTAATTAATGACAAAAATAAGTTAGCTAAATTATCAATTAATGCTTTTGAAAGTAGTCATAATTTTTCTAATAAAGTTTTTGTTAGTAAAGTATTAGATGTCTATAAATTAGCTATAAAAAAAGGAAGAAAACCGTTATTTAAAAAAATATTTAAAGGAGAAAAGAAATGATAGTTGTTGGTAATTTGAAAATGTATATGGCTTATAATGATATTTTAAAATATAAAGATAATATTCCAGATGATGTTATTGTTTGTCCTTCTTCTTTATTTGTTCCTTATTTTCTAAATCATAACTATCAAGTGGGAGTACAAGATGTTTCAATGTACGATTTAGGATCACACACGGGAGAAATAAGTGCTATTCAAGCTAAACAAATGGGAGTTAGTTATACTTTAATTGGTCATAGTGAAAGAAGAGATAAAGAAACAGATGAAGAAATAAATAAAAAAATTTTAAAAGCATTAGAAAATAATTTGAAAGTTATTTTATGTATTGGAGAAAATAAAGATGAAGATAAGGAAGATAAATTAAAATATCAATTATTAAATGATTTAAAAGGAATTAATGATTTAAGTAATATTATAATCGCGTATGAGCCAATTTGGTGTATTGGAACAGGTATTACACCTACTAATGCACAAATAGAGGACACTATTAACTTTATTCAATCTATTATTCAAAATAATTTTAATGAATGTGTTAAAGTATTATACGGTGGTAGTGTCGATAAAAACAATATTGATACATTAAAAAAAATAGATAATGTAGCAGGATTTTTAATTGGTAAGGCATCAACGGATTGTGATCATCTCAAAGAAATCGTCGATAGTCTTCGATGATTTTTTTTCGACAAAATTAGCTAATTTTTACTCTAGAAAAAATTTAACCACTATTATATAATATAAATACAGCAGTACTTTAAGAAGGAGAAGGAATATGATAAAAATATTAATGATTGACGATAATGTCAAATTGATTGATGCTGTAAAAGAATATTTTAAAAATAATGAAGAAGTAAATGTGGTTTTAGAAGCTTATAATGGGTTAGAGGGAATGGAAATAATAAAAAATAAAACAGATGAATTTGATATAATTTTACTTGATTTAATTATGCCGAAAAAAGATGGTTTATATGTTTTAGAAGAGATGAAAAATAATAATATTAATAAAAAAGTTATTGTTGAAACTAGTTATAATGCTAGTGAAGCAATAAGAGAAGTTTCAGAATATGATGTTAATTATTTTATTTTGAAACCATTTGATTTAGAAGATTTAGAAAAGAAAATCTATGATGTTTTTAAAAAGAAAAACGATAAGAGTATTGATTTTTATAAAAACAATTTACAAGTTTCTATTAGTAAATTATTACATGATTTAGGTATTCCGTCGCACATTAAAGGTTATCAATTTTTAAGAGATGCAGTTAATATGTTATTTGATGATCCTAGTATGATAGGTGGAATTACTAAAGAATTGTATCCAGAATTAGCTAAAAGATATAATACTACTGTTTCTAGAGTAGAAAGATCTATTAGACATGCTGTTGAAGTTAGTTGGAATAGAGGAGATATTGATTTAATGGAAAAGATATTTGGTCATAGTGTTGATATAGATAGGGCAAAACCTACTAATTCAGAATTTATTGTTACTTTAGCTGATAAATTAAGATTAGATTTTCATAAGATTGGCGCATAGTCAATCTTTTAAGTTGATTTAAAAAAAATTATATGATATATTAATAATAGGTGGTTATAGTGAAATTTATAAGAAATTTATTAACCTTTTTTTGTATAATATTTCTTTTTATTGCTATTGTTTTTACTATTATCATATATTCTGGTAAAAGTTTATTAAATAAAGAAAATTTATCAAATTATATTAAAAATTCTAATATTTTAAATATGGATATCAATGTTATATTTAATTTAGAGGAAAGTGGTATGACATTAAAAGAAAAAATATATAATTTAGGTTTAGAATGTAATATTCCAGAAAAAATAGTTGTTGATATATTAAAAAGTGATGAAATTAATTTAATTTTAGGTGATTTCTTTAATGAAACTATTTATTATTTAATTGATGAAAGATCTAAACCAGAATTATCAGAGGAAGCTGTTAATAAAATGATTGAATTAGCGTCTCTTTCCTTAGAAGATAACATTAATATTATGCTTACAGATGAAGAGTTGAAAATTTATGTTATTGATTATGCTAATAAGTTAACAGAAATCATTCCTGATAGACAAGTTATGATTGGTGTTTTACCTATTTCAACTATAAATTCTATTTTAAATTTTAATATTAATTATTTATATTTGATTATGTTTGGTTTATTAGTTTTGTTAGTTTTATTTAGTTGGTCGTTTTATAAACTGATTAAATATTTAGGTGTTAATATGTTAGTAAGTGGTATTATTTTTGTTATATTAGGCTGTATGAATAATTTTTTAAATAGTTTAATATTATCACAAATAGAAAGATTGAAAGTTTTGGTATCACCTTTTATAACAATTTTATTAACTATTTGGTTTAAATGTGGCGTTTTAATAAGTTTTTCTGGTGTGTTTTTAATATTAATTTATGTAGTAATAAATAGAATTGTCATTAATAGTTATGAATCTAAATGATGTTTTGAGTATTATTTATTCCTTCTTCATTCCAGTTTTCGATAATAACATATAGAAATATTAATTCGGCAAATAAATTTAATGCATTAGCATACACTTGATGAATATATGGCTTAGGATTAGTTCCTTTTTTTAATTCATATTGTAAATAACTGATATATAAACTATAAATAACTATTAATATAAAAATAATTCTATTAATTAAATTTAAGTATCTTTTTTGATTATCATTAAAGATTCTTTTTTTATTTAAAACTTTTTGTTTAACATCATAATTTATAATAATTGAAATTATAATAGTAAAAATTATTCCAAAAGATACAATAAATTGAGCATTTAATATTTTAATTTCTTCTTTCATATTATAGTATATTATAAATAAATATAACTTAGTAAAAGGTATTTGTTAATATTTGTGATTTTTTTGAAAAAATATAAAAATAATAAAACAGCATTTTTTGAAAAATGACAATTTTTTGTAAAAAAGAAAAATTAATAATAAATTAATTTAATTAAATAAATGTTGAAAAATATACAAAATATGTTGAAATTTTCTATTTTTATTATC
>CAMLWC010000010.1 GCA_946488855.1 uncultured Mycoplasmatota bacterium | reverse complement strand
AAGGCGCTACTGGACCTACTGGACCTGAAGGTGCTACTGGACCTACTGGACCTGATGGTGCTACTGGAGCTACTGGACCTGAAGGTGCTACTGGACCTACTGGACCTGAAGGTGCTACTGGAGCTACTGGACCTGAAGGCGCTACTGGACCTACTGGACCTGAAGGTGCTACTGGACCTACTGGACCTGAAGGTGCTACCGGACCTACTGGACCAACAGGACCTACTGGTCCTTAATAAAAAAAGCCAAAAAGGCTTTTTTTGTATATTATTTTAAAATAATTTCATAATAAAAATGGTGATATTATGAAACCTATTATTGGTATTGTTGGAATAGATGATTATTCGATAAAACAAAAAAGTACAATTTGCGTTTTTGATAATTATAGAAAAGCTATTATCAAATATGGAGGTATTCCTATTGTTATATTACCTCCTTTATTAATTGATTACTATAAAACTAGACCAAAAGACACTAATAAATTTAATAATGAAGATAAAGAAATATTGATTAGACAAATCAATTTATGTAATGGAATAATAATACCAGGAGGATCTAAAAGATTTGAACATCATATTTTTATATGTGATTATTGTAATAAAAAGAAAATACCTTTATTAGGTATTTGTATGGGAATGCAGACTATGTGTAATTATGACAACAATAATCAAAACATAGTCATTGAAAATAAATTTCATAATAGTAAAAAAGATTATAAACATTTGGTGAATATTGAAAAAGATTCTAAATTATATAATATTTTAAAAGAAGATAAAATATTAGTAAATAGCTTTCATGATTATAAAGTGTGTAATAGTGGCGATTACGATATAGTTGGAACTTGTGATGATGTGATCGAAGCAATAGAAAAAAAAGAAGACCTTTTTAATATTGGTCTACAATGGCATCCAGAAAAAAATTACGATAAAGATTTAAATAGTAAAAAAATATTCACTAACTTTATTGAAGCTGCTAAATTATACTATCACGAGTAAATACTGAAACATTATCTAAAGTGTAAATATTTAATACACTTTTTTTATTTGTTTTAATAAAACATAATCCTTTTATTACAACATCATTTTTATTAACTTCAACAACATGTTTTTTTAAATTGTTTGATATGCTTTTATAATATCTTTTTATTTCTAAACTATTTGATATATAAAAAGTTAAATCAATATCACTGGCTTCGATTTGTAAATATGGTTCTACTGTAATAGTTTGTGTACCCTTTACCTGATATGTTACTGGTTTTATCTCTTTTTTAGGTATTATTTTTTTTAATTCACTACCATTTACATAATTTACTATATCACCTTCATCTAATAGTCCTGGTGTATCAATTAAAGTAATATCATTTAATTTTATTTCAATAGTATTTAAAGTTGTACTTGGAAGAGGACTAGTAGTTATTTCTGTTTTATTATCAGAATAATTATATATTAATTTATTAATCATTGTTGATTTACCAGCATTTGTATATCCTACAACATAAACATTATTGGATTTTTTATATTTATTTATTTTATCTAATAATTCATCAAAGTTATAATTTTTATTACTACTAATAATTATTTTATCTATAAAATCAATTTTATAATCATAATTATATAATTTATCAAAAGAAACACTTTTAGGTAATATATCTCTTTTTGTTAATACTAATAAAATATCATTTTTCAAATATTTTCTTATAATTGATAAATCACCAATATTAAATAAATCAACAACTAATACAACTAAATCATTTGTTTTATTAATATTTTCTAAAATAGGAATAAAGTCTTTATTAGTTTTAGATACAATTTTATAATCATTATAATGTTTTATTCTAAAACATCTTTCACATAAATCGTTATTTTCAATTATATCTCCGCAACCTTTACATTTATTCATAATACTTTCCTTTGGTAAACAAATCATTATCTCTTAATTTTTTTAATATTTTTCTTTCAAAATAACGATTGATTCTAGTTGTTAATCTTTCTTTTGTTCCAATTGAATTTACTAAAATTGTTGTGATTCCTATGTTATTGCCACCTTTTATATCAGTTAATAATTGATCTCCTATACAAGCAACTGTCGAAACATTTAATTTATATTCATCTAAAACTTTATTGTATTTAAATTTAAATGGTTTGAAAGCACTTGCACAACAATCAACATCTAACTCATCTTTAAATGGTTTTACTCTTGCTTTAGGGCTATTAGAAAAAATTATAATCTTAAATCCTTTAGTTTTTAAATCATCAAATAATTCTTTAACTTTTTTATTAGGTTTCTTCATAGTAATTGGAACTATTGTGTTATCCAAATCTATCAACAAACATCTTATTCCTCTATTATATAAAGCATCATAATTTATTGTGTAAATACTTTTTTGATAAATATCAGGTATATATTTTTCCATATCTAACAACTCCTAAATACAATTATATCAAATATTTTGACATAATTAAATAAATTTATTGTAAAAATAATCATTTTATTGCATACTTTTTTTATAGGTGATTAATTTGAATATAGTTGATAAAAATTTTAATGATTTAGTTATAAAAATTAAAAGTATGACTTTAGATGAAATATTTATTAATATCAAAAATAGTTTTAATAAAGTTCATCCTGATACTCAAAAGTCAATTCAAAAATTTTTGAATGATTTTAAATATTGGGGAACATTAGACATAGAAAAAAATGATTATAACGAAATATATGAAAAAGCAAAATCATTTTATGAACATATTGATGATTATGTTTGGTTATATAATATTTTAAATGACTATACTTCTAAAAAATTATTGTTCGCAATATTAAATAATTGGTATCAATACGATTTTAAAAATTTAAAAGATTGTATGAATAACACTTTTAAACATTATTTTGATTTAGATATAATTCCAGAATGTATCAATCAAGTATTTGTAGATATTGGTTCTTATATTGGAGATACAACTTTAGATTATATAGAAACTTATAATAATTATAAAAAAATATATTGTTATGAAATAACTAATTATACAATGGCTACATTAAAAAATAATTTAAGTAGATATGAAAATATTATTTATAAAAACAAAGCTGTTTCTAATGACAATTCTATTATGTATTTAAAAAATAGTTTGGTAAATTCTTCTGCTAATCAAATTGATGACAATGGTGATATAGAAATAGAAACAGTTAGCTTAGATAATGATATCTTAGAAAAAATTGATATAATTAAAATGGATATCGAAGGTGAAGAATATAATGCTATATTAGGTGCTAAAAATCATATTATAAATGATAATCCTATTTTGTTAATATCAGTATACCACAATAATGAAGATTTATGGAAATTACCAAAATTAATTTATGAATATAATAATAATTATAATTTTTATTTAAGAAATTATGGTAATAATATTTTCCCTACTGAAATAGTTTTAATATGTATACCAAAATAAAAGAAGATAAAACTTATCTTCTTCTATTAGAATTTTTTATATACTTTTTTTACCACTATTCCATCAACTTGTTCAACTATTGATTTGGAACTATTTTCAATAAATATAATTATTTTCTTTAATTCAAGATAATAATATTCTAATTTATTTTTATCTTTTTTATTATGAATATTAACTTTAGCTTTTAATAATAAATTTGCCATATTTTTTAAATAATCGGTTGAAAATAATCCGCTATATAATGCCTCTTTAAAAATAATATAATATCCCTCAAATTCTGTAATTCTCAAATTTTTCTTAGAAATTTTTTTACACACATTATCAAAACAAATTTTCAATTTTTCTAATTCTATTTCATGTTTCATAAAATCCCTCCAAAGTGGAATATTATACCATAATTATTTAATTTGTCAAAAAAAGAGATGTTTCCATCTCTATACAAACATCATAACTGTTGTTAAAATAATGATATTAACTATTGCAATAGTAAATACGATTTTTAAGGCAAATTTAACCCAAGTTGCATATTCAACTTTAGCTAAAGCAAGTCCGCCCATGATAGCACCACAAGTTGGAGTAATTAAATTAACTAATCCATTTGCAGCTACTAATGTCATAATAGTACCTTCAACACTATATCCTAATTGATCTGCAACTGGACCAATAATTGGTGCTGATAAAGTTGCTAATCCTGAACTTGATGGAACCAAAACTGATAATAAAATATGAACTACATAGTTAAATGGAGCAAATATAATTACTGGAACATTTTTAAGTAGTTCTGCAGCATTATATATAATATAATTATCTAAATATGTGCTTTGCATTAATACTGAAGCACCACGTGCTATAGCAATTATTAAGATAACTCCTACCATATCGTCAGCACCATCAATAAATGTATCAACAAATTGTTTTTCACCAGTTCTATTAACTAAACCAATGATAACTGACATAATTAAGAACCATAATGCTGATTCATAGAAATACCATTGTCCTAATGGCATACCTGTTAACCAGCCTGTAAATTTAGTGAAAATATCAATACCAAATGATTCCCAAGGAATAAATCCTACAATCATAACTAAGAATGTTAAAGCAAATAACCATAAAGTAACTTTTTGTTTTCCTGATAATCTAACATTATCTAAATCAGTATTAGCATGTGCCCCATATTCTTCTTCCATATTCTTTCTTTCTCTTAAAGATAAGAATGTAGAACCTTTTTTCTTAATTACTCTTTTAGCATAAGCCATAACAAAGATAATTGAAATTAATAATGTTGTAAGCCATAAAGCTACACCAATACCAATAATTAAACCTTGATTAACTACAACACCTTCTGGTAAAGCAGATACTGCAGCTCCTACTGCAAATGGGTTTACAGTTGAACCTAAAACACCAGAACCTGCTCCTAATAATACAACAGCTGAAGCTACTAATGTATCCATTCCAGCCATAACCATTGTAGCAGATAATAATGCATAGAAACCTACAGTTTCTTCAAGCATACCATAAGTTGTACCAGCAATTGAGAATATAAACATTAAAATTGGAATTAAAACTAATTCTTTACCTTTTAGTTTTTTTACTAAAACTTTAATACCTGTTTCTAATGCTTCTGTTCTTGCAATAGTAGCTAAGAAACCACCTAATATTAAAACAAATATACAAACATCAATTGCATTTTCAAATCCTAATATAGGAGATAATAATACATCTGGAAGTGTAGCTCCTACAACACCACTACCATTTACAATTTCTTCAACTCCTTCAGCGTTAGTTACAAATTCTGCTTTAGGTAGAAAATGTGAAACAATTCCTAAAGCGAATATTAATATGAATATAATCGAAAAAGCAGTTAAAAACTCTTTTCTTTTCTTTTTAGCCATATTATTCTCCCTTTCTTACAATAATTGTGCCTGTTCTTCCTAACAATGCATCTTTTAACTTACTTAATGATGTAATAATTGCTTGTCCATCTTTTTTATGAGTTACATAATCAATACATGCTTCAATTTTAGGGAGCATACTACCTTTCTTAAACTCATCACTTTTCATATAATCTTTTGCTTGTTTTACTGTTAATAAATCTAATTTTTGTTCGTTTTCTTTACCAAAATTAATTGAAACCTTTTCTACTGCAGTTAAAATTAAGAATATATCAGCATTTAAATCTATAGCAAGTTTAGCGCTTGTTTTGTCTTTGTCTATAACAGCATCTACTCCTTGATATCCATTTCTTTTTTTAACAATTGGAATTCCACCACCACCAGCAGCAATTACAATGTTTCTTTTATCAACTAAATCTTTAATTACTTTATTTTCGATTATTTTAACTGGATTTGGACTGGCTACTACTCTTCTATAACCGCGACCGGCATCCTCTTTAAATACATAACCTTTTTCTTTAGTAATTTGATCTGCTTCTTCTTTTGTGTAGAAACTACCGATTGGTTTAGTTGGATTTTTAAATGCTTCATCCTTATCATCAACTAATACTTGAGTTATAACAGTTATACAATTTTTACGCATATTTCTCTTTAACAATTCTTTTTGAATTGATTGTTGTAAATGATAACCAATATAACCTTGACTCATAGCACCACATTCAGCAAATGGCATATCAGGAGTATTTGCTTCTTCATGAGATACTTCCATTGCTAAATTAATCATTCCAACTTGTGGACCATTACCATGAGTTATAACTACATCATATCCATCTTCAATAACGTCAACAATATTTTTTGCAGTTTTTTTAATTAATTCTAATTGTTCACTAGGAGTATTTCCTAATGCATTACCACCTAGTGCTATAACTACTTTTCTTCTCATTTGTATAAAGTTGCAAACATGATAGCTTTGATTGTATGTAATCTATTTTCAGCTTCGTCAAAAACTTTAGATTGTTTTGATTCAAAAACTTCATTAGTTACTTCCATTTCTGTCAAACCAAACTTCTCATGTATTTCTTTTCCTATTGTTGTTTTTAAATCATGGAATGATGGTAAACAATGTAAGAATATAGCATCACTATTAGCTAAATTCATTAATTCTTTATTTACTTGATAAGGTTTTAATAATTTAATTCTTTCTTCCCAAATACTAGCATCTTCACCCATTGAAACCCAAACATCAGTATATAATACATCAGCATTTTTAACAGCTTCTTTAGGATCTTCAATAAATTCAACCGTAGAATTATATTTTTTAGCAAATTCTTTACATTGATTTATTAAATCTTTACTTGGAAATAATTTATTTGGTGAACAACAAACAAAATTGATTCCTAACTTAGAACAAACAACCATTAATGAATTGGCAACATTATTACGACCATCACCTAAAAATACTAATTTTTTACCGCGAATTTCACCAAAATGTTCTTTTATTGTCATAACATCTGCTAACATTTGTGTTGGATGAAATTCATTAGTTAAACCATTCCATACTGGAACTCTAGAATATTTAGCAAGTTCTTCAACAATTTCTTGATCAAACCCACGATATTCAATACCATCATACATTCTAGATAATACTCTAGCTGTATCTTCAATACTTTCTTTTTTACCCATTTGCGAACCAGTTGGACCTAAATATGTTACTCCCATACCTAAATCCATAGCACCTACTTCAAATGCACATCTTGTTCTAGTTGAATCTTTTTCAAATAATAAAACTACATTTTTTCCTCTTAAATAAGCATGATTTTTACCTTCTTGTTTCTTTTTTTTAAAAAGAATTGCTAATTTAATTAAATAATCTATTTCTTCTGGAGTATAATCAATTAGCTTTAAAAAATCTCTTCCATAAAAATTCATATTACATCTCCCTTTCTAATGGCATACTCATACATCTTGGACCTCCACGTCCTCTTGATAATTCTGCACTATTCATTTCTAGTACTCTTATGCCATGACGCCTTAATACTTCATTAGTTTCTTCATTTCTATCATAGACAATAACCACACCAGGAGCTATACATAATGTATTAGATCCATCATTCCATTGTTCTCTTTCAGAAGCTATTTTATCTCCTCCTGCACATGGAATTAAAGTTATATGTCTTCCTAAATAATGTGATAAAATATTTTCTAATGAATCATTAATTTCTTTAACATTTAAATCTTCATCACTATCAGGAATATCTCCTTCTGTAATTTCAAATACTTGTAATGTATCCATTATACCTGGATGATATGTAAATTTATCATAATCAATTTGTGTAAATACTGTATCCAAATGCATAAATGCACGACTATTTGGAATATTAAATGCTAAAACTGTATCAATTTTACAATCTTTGTCTTTAAATAAATTTTTAGCTAATTGGTCGATTGCTTCTGGACATGTTCTTTGTGAATAACCAACAGCTAAAATATGATCATTTAAATTTAAAACGTCACCACCTTCAATATGATGAGGTAAATATCTATCATAATATAAAGATAATTGACCTTTAAATTCTGGATGATATTCAAATATATATTCTGCATAAATAGTTTCTCTATTTCTAGTTACAGAATACATTTTATTTAAAGATACTCCATTACCAATACTTGCAAATGGATCTCTTGTAAAATATAAGTTAGGCATTGGTTTTGCTAGAAAATCTGATTCTTCACTAACTAAATCAACTAATGATTTTTCAACTTCTCTTTTTTCTCTATCTAATTCACCAATTTGAATTCCTTCCATAGTTTTTAAAACTAATTCCTTAGTATCTTTTATACTATCTAAATATTCATATACTAAATTTTTATATTTAGGAGTTTTAATGCCTGCTTCATAAATGAATTGTTTTAAAAATTTTTCTTTAATCCCAGGGTTAAACATTAAAACCTCAGTCATTAAATCTTCTAAATATACTACTTCTACTCCATTTTCTTTTAAAATAGAAGCAAATTGATCATGTTCTTTTTGTGCCACTGGCAAATAAGGAATATCATCAAATAATAATTCTCCTAATGTATCTGGAGTTAAATTTAATAATTCCTTACCAGGACGATGTAATAAAACTTTTTTTAATTTTTTTATTTCACTATTAACTTTTATAACGCTCACTATTTCACCCTTTCAAAAATTCTTTTAATCTTTCTGTTTTTGGATTATTAAATAATTCTTTAGGACTACCACTTTCTAAAATTTTACCTTCATCCATAAAAATTATTTTAGTTGCAAAATTAGAAGCAAAATTTAATTCATGTGTTACAACAATCATTGTCATTCCTTCTTTAGCAACATCTTCCATCAAATTAAGTACTTCCTCAATCATTTCTCTATCCAAAGCTGAAGTTGGTTCATCAAATAAAATTACTTTAGGATTAGTCATTAACGCTCTTATAATGGCTACCCTTTGTTTTTGACCACCTGATAAATCAGCTGGATAATTATTTTCTTTATCTTCTAATTTAATTTGTTTTAAATATTCCCTAGCTTTTTTAATAGCTTCTTGTTTACTTAACAATTTAGTTTTAATAGGAGCTAAAGTAATATTTTCTAAAACTGTTAAATTTTCAAATAAATTAAATGATTGAAATACCATACCAATCTCATGAGTATTATTTATTTTTGTAATATCTTTGTTGTTAAAATATATCTTACCACTAGTAGGAATTTCTAATCTACCTAAACATCTAAGTAATGTACTTTTGCCACTTCCAGATGGACCTATAATAACTATTTTTTCTCCTTCTTTAATATCTAAATCAATTTCTTTTAAAACTTTTACTTTATCAAATTTTTTTACTAATTTTTTAACTTCGTACATGATTTAATTTCCTTTCTAACATTCTCATAAATCTAACTAATAAGAATGTGAAGAATAAATAAATTAAAGCTGATACTATTAAAGGAAAAAAGTAATCATATGTTCTACTTGATACTATATCAGAAGCTTTCAATAACTCAACTATTCCAATATATCCGGCTACTGAAGTATCTTTTAAAAGTGTTATAAATTCATTACCTAAAGCTGGTAGCATATTTTGTAATACTTGTGGGAAAATAACATATCGCATTGTTTGAAAATAAGATAAACCTAATGTTTTTGCTGCTTCCTTCTGTCCATTTCCAATTGATAAAATTCCTGACCTTATTATTTCTGAAACATAAGCGGCGGAGTTTAACCCAAAAGTTAAAACTCCTACTAATACAATTGGAATATCAACAGTTTTAAAAACAACATAATACAAAATCATTAATTGTAATAAAACAGGTGTTCCTCTTATGACATAAACATAAAAATCACATATTTTAGTAAGTATTTTTAATTTATTTTTTTCTTTATTATAATCTTTTATTAAAGATATAATCATACCTAAAAATATTCCAATTAAAACTGCAAAAAAAGCAATAATTAAAGTATTTTTAATACCTTCTAAAAAATATAAATATCTATCATCATAAATAAAACTTTTATAAAAAGAATCACCTATATTATTAAAAAAATTCATTCTGAATACTTAATAATATATTCTTCTATCTTATTTTCATCGATTAATCTTTGTAATACTTTATTAACTACATCTAAAAGTTCTTTATTTCCTTTTTTAACTACCATACCATATTTATCAGTAAATAAAATTCCATCTAATATTTTTAAATCTTTATTTTCTTTTACTAATTCTTTAGCAGGTAATTCATCCATTACGATACAATCTGATTTACCACTTTTAACATCTTCAGCGGCTGCTAAATATTTCTTTTGTGTTATTATTTTTGCATCTTTATAATTTTCGTGTAAATACAAATCAGCAGTAGTACCTAATTGAACAGATATAGTTTTGTCTTTAATATCATCAATAGATTTAATATTACTATCATTTTTAACAACAACAACTTGATTTGATACAACATATTCAATAGAAAAATCAACTTGTTCTTTTCTTTCTTCATTAATACTCATTCCTGCTGCTCCAATATCACCTTTACCTGATTTTATTTCATTAATAATAAAATCAAAAGCAATATCTTTAACAACTAATTCTTTGCCTAATTCTTTAGCTATTTCTTTACCTATTTCAATATCCACCCCAACAATTTCACCATTTTCATAAAATTCGTAAGGCGCAAATCCTGCTTCGGTAATTAAAACTAATTCGTTATCGTTTTTACCACAACCTACTAATAAACAAAGTGTAATTACTACCAATACTTTCTTTAACATTATCCCTCCCCTATATTGTATCTAATATAATGATATCATTTTTATTTTAAAAAGTAAATGATTTTGTCGAAATATAAAAAAAACACAAATTAATGCGTTATTTTTAACATATTAGAATCAATTATTGAATACAAATATAAATTAACTTTTTTATTTGTTTTATATTCAATAAAATTTTTATAACCAGTTAATTGTTCAATATATTTTTTATCATCAATATTTTTTAATTTATAATCAATTATATCAATATGATCATTATATTCTAACATTAAATCAATAATACCATGATATTTTATATCATCTTTAATATAAATAAATTCATATTCTTTATATATTTTAGCTTTATCAATATTTTTTAATAAATCACTATTTAAGAATTTATTTATTTTGTCATTTATTAATTTATTATCATTAATATATTTTTCTTTGAAATCAATATTTTCTAATATTTCGTGTACTTCTAACCCAAAATTTAAATTGTCTTTTATTTCTTTAGTAATTAAGTCATTCATCTTTTTAGAAAAACTACTATTTTCTATTTTTTCATTTTCTATATTAATATTTTCTATATCAATTTTATCATTAATTATTTCAATATTATCTTGATAATTACCAACTTTAATTAAGTTATAATCTTTAGATAAATTTAAATCATTTAAATCAATTGTTTTAGTATATTGTTCTAATTTATCTTTAATTGAATTGATTATATCAGCAAAACTACGATATTTTTCTTTAACAGAATCATCTACTTTAGTATATTTTATTTCTTTTTTAGGTAACACTAAAATCATTTTTTCTTTAGCTCTAGTAAGTGCTACATAAAATAATCTAATCTTCTCTGATATCTCTTCTTGTAGATAATCTTCTTTAACTAACTTTTTATAAATTGTGTCTCCAATACCGTTATCAAAGTATGGTGACACAATTCCATATTTATCATTATATAAAAATCTTTCATTTAAATCTTTAATATTAAATTCTTTATAAAGGTTTGCAAAATAACAAATATGATATTCTAATCCTTTTGAATTATGGATAGTCATTATTTTAACATTATCTCCAAAATTACTTTCTACTTTATATTTTATATCTAATTTTTCTTTTAACATTTTATCTAAATGAAGAGAAAAATCAAATATATCATAACCTAATTTACTTAAATTATTAGCCATATCTTTTATCTTATCTATTTTAATTATACTAGAATCAATATTACCAATTGTGATTAATTTTTCATAAAATTTAAATTCATTTAATATCTCATCAATGATATCACTAATAGAATTATTATTGATTAATTTAGTTATTTTTAAAGCATCATTATATAAAATACTTTCTTTAAAATTTTTGTTAACAAAATATTTAAATATTGCATCATCTTTTTTATTATATAAAAAACTGCGCATTAAACTTATAAATAAGTAATTGTCATATTCTCTATTATATATTTTTAAAATATATTTAATTAAATTATTTAAAACTAAAATATCATTATCATCATTCATCTTTTCGTCTTTTAAAATATTTAAAGGTATTTTTTGATATTCAAATATCTTTTTAAACAAATCAAAATTAGAAGATCTATCTAATAAAATAACAAAATCACTATATTTAACATCTCTTAATAAATTTTTGTCTTTATCAAATATTTGATATTTATTTTCTATCTTTTCTTTAATATCATTAGCAATAATAAAACATTCTATTTCTTCTTTTGTATATGTTTTATCTTCTTCATAATCTATTAAATCTAAATTATAATCTTGATTAGTTTTTCCTTCATTTATATAAGTATCATTACCAAATACCATTTGATGGGATACTTGATAGTCAGCTCCACCTATAAAATCATTCATAATGATATTAAATATTAAATTAATATTATCTAATACTTCTTTTCTTGATCTAAAGTTTTTATTTAAATCTATTTTAATACCACCAATATTTTTACTATATGAATCATATTTATTTTTAAATATATTAGGATTAGCATTTCTAAACCTATAAATAGATTGTTTAATATCCCCTACCATATAAACATTATTATTAGCAATATATTTAATAAATTCTTCTTGTAAATCATTGGTATCTTGATATTCATCAATCATAATTTCTTTAAATGAATTCTTTATTTCTTCTCTTACACTTTTGTTTTCTTTTACTATTTTTATAGCAAGTAAAGCAATATCTGTAAATTCGTAAGCATCGTTTTCAAACTTAAATTTGTGTACTTTTTCCTCTAATTCTAAAATTATTGAAATTATAACTTCAACATAATCTTTAGTTTTTAATATTGTATTTTTTATCTCTTCAACATTTTCATAAACACATAATTCATTTATTTCATCTAAATTTTTCTTTAGTTTTTCTTTTACTTTTTTAGCATCTTCTAAACTATTTCGTGGTAACATTGGTAATTTAATTAAAGCATTTTCTTTAATAGATTGATAATCAAAACTATTTAATAAATTATTTAAATCTAATTTTTCTATATAACTAGAATCTACATAATAACTTAACTCACTTAATAAATTACCTATACCATCAATTTTTTTTCTTAATAATAAAGTATAATTATTAATATTTTTATTAATTGTATCATCATTAAAATAATTATAATTTTCTAGATATTCTTTTTTATTAGGTAACATATCTAATTTAGAACTGATAGTTAAAATTTGATTTCTAATATCTTTATCATCTTTAACACAAAAATCATTAATTAATTTGATAAATTTATCATCCTTCAAATACTTATTTTCAATTATCTCATCTAACATTTCTTTTCTTTTTATTTTAAGGATATCTTCTTCAATTACATTAACATTTTTTGATACATTTAATAAGTAGTGATATTTTTTTACTATTGATAAAGCAAAACTATCAAATGTTGTAATATAAGATGCATCAATCATATCTAATTCTTCTAATAAATTGTTTTCTTTTATTTTTTTTCTTATTCTTTCTTTCATTTCTTTAGCAGCCGCTTTAGTAAATGTTAGTAATAACAATTCATTGATATGAATACCATTTTTTAATTTAGTTATAACTCTTTCACTTAATACCGCAGTTTTACCAGATCCAGCTCCCGCACTTACTATTATATTAGTATTATCTTTATTTATGGCTTCACTTTGTTCTTTAGTCCATTTAGGCATTTTCATCACCACTTTCTAATATAACAATATCATTTTCTTTTCTAAAGCAAATATCTCTAAATTCACAATATTCACATCCAATATTTTTATTATCTATTTTTTTAGGATTAATTACAAAATTAGTATTTAATATTTCATCTCTTGCTTCAGTTATTTTACTATCAACTAAATTAATTAAATTATTAATTTCTTCATTATTAATCATTTTAGAATAACTACTAAAACCTTTAGATGTTGTTTTTAATGATTTTATAAAATTACTATTTTCATAATTTTTATCTAATTTTTCTAAAATATCTAAATTATCATTAGTATAACCTACTAATTTTAAATTATCTTCTTTTAATTCTAAATAAGTATGCTTATTATCTTTTTTTATTTCATTATTTAATATTTTTTGTAAATAAAAACCGGCTACTTCAACATTTTTTAAATCCATATTTTTACTCAAATATAAATAAATAGGAAGTTGTAAACTAAGACCATATTTAGCATAGTCAAGATTTATATCAGTATTACCTGTTTTATAATCAACAATGCATACAATAGTTTTATCATTTTCTTCTTTATATAATAACTTATCAACAATGCCCATAAATGTTACTTTAACATTAGTACTCTTATCAACAAATACTTTTTTTTCATAAAAAGCATTATTTAAGTTAATATCTTTATATTGCTTTTTTATTGTATCGATAATAAATATTAATTCATCTTTCGCTTTTTTTATAAAAAAATTCTCCATATTATTCAATTCATATGTTTGTTTATTTAAAAATTCATTATAACATTTATCTAAATCAAAATCATCTAAAAAAGCATTGGATAAAACATAATGAAATAAATTACCTAAAACTGTATAATAAGTTTCTTTATAAGGAGATATCCTTAAAACATTATTTAAATAATATTTAAATCCACATTTGAAATAGTTATCTAAACTTGAATAAGATAATAATATTTTATTATTAATAAATTTATTAAAATCATTTTTATCAATTTTAGTATATTTATTATCATATTTCATATATTGAATATCTTGATAATTACTAAATAATTTAGATAAATTATTTTCTTTAATATTATATTTAACTAATTTATCTAAAGAAGATGTTAATTTTATTTTATTATAAATATCTGATTTAAAACTATCAATATTATTATCAATTATTTCTAAATTTAAAATATCATTCAAATTAGATATTGTATATTCTTCATTATTATTTTTTAATTTGTAAGAAATTGTTAAATTTTTAATATTATTTATTTTGTTAATTATTTTTTCTTTTTCATAAATATTTTTTTCTTTTGATGTTAATAAGCCTATTTTTCCTTTTATTTTATCAGATAAAAAATCTTCATCTTTATATATATTTGGTATAACACCATAGTTAAAACCTAAAATAAATACGTGATCATCATCACTTACTAAACTATCAAAAGTTATTAACTTAATACTATTTTTTAATTCAATATCTTTTATCTTACAATTCTTAACTTCATAAATAATTAAATCTTTCACTTCATTAAAATCAAACTCTACATATTTATTAACAATATCTATTAATTTATTAATTAATTCAACATCATTAAACTTATCTTTAATTTCATTTATTATATTTGGATTATAGTTTTTAATAAAATAAGATCCAACTAAAGTATCACTTAATTTAGTATCACTTGGTGTTTCAATTGGAATATTATAAAAATTACTCATTCTCTTTAAAGTATTATAATAATCTTTACTAACAATTAATTTAATATTGTTTATATTTATATTATTTTTTAATAAATCAACTATTTTATTAAAAACAAATTCAACTTCTTTTTCTAATGTTTTAAATTGATATATTTTACTATGTTTATATTTTGGTTCATCTTTTATAACTTCAATATTATTACTTATTTTTTTTAATAATTCTAAATCAAATTTACTTAACTTATAACCATAAACAACAATATTTCTATTTTTATAAATGTCTATTCTACTAGTAATAATATAGTCTTTTACTTCTTCTTTTAATTTTAATAATAATTTTAATTTATCATCATCAAAATCATCTTTAACATAAAACATATTATCTAAATATACCTTAGCTACTTCATATTTAAATTTATATTTATTCATTAAATAATAGATTGCTTTAATATCATAATTAAAAAATTTTTTATATAATTCTTCTAATGAAATATATTTAATATCCAATAAACTATTTTCATTAGTTATTTTTAAAATCATTTCTTCCTTTATTTCATTAGGTATAATTAATAAAGTATTATCTTTTATGTTCATAACTTACCTCCTTTAAATATTATAACATACAAATAAAACTTCTACTTAAAAAGTAAAAGTTTAATTATTTATTTCTAATCCAAAAATGCATTTTTCATATAAAAATTCAACAATTTTATTTTTATTATTAGTATTATAATATTCAGTAAGTAATATATTAAATTCATTAATTTTTTCTTCTTTAACAGTTATAACACCACAACCATTTTCAATCAATATTTTATTAGCAATTATCATACTAGTTCTTTTATTACCATCCCAAAATATTTGACTTCGCATTAAATAAAGCATTAGATCAATTGCTTTTTTTGTAATATTTTCTTCTTGTAAAATTTTGTTTATATTATTAATAACATCTTCTTTAATTGGAATATCAGGTATATAATCAACACCATTGATACCTACTTTACCATTTCTTAAGACACCCCATTCCAAAGATTCATTTCTAGAAACATATGAATTTACTTTGCAAATAAAATCTAAATTAATTTCGCTATCAATATTAGTTAGTACATAATTCCAAGCATCTCTTAAATTTAATATGCAATTTATTTCATCAAGTTTTAATGTCGGAACATTAACACCTTCTAATATAGTTTTTGTATCAGGATAAGTAGTATTAATTCCTTCTAACCTTGCACTATTATATATATTAGAGACTAAAACTTTTTTTGCTAGAAATAAATTTTGTTCTTTTGTTAAATGATATTTATCTTTCATACTTTCACCCCATCGAACATCTATTAATAGTATATCATATAATTTATAATATTTGTTTACCTAATAAATTTATTCCATTTATATTTACCATTTATTTTAACACATTTATATGCATCTTTCCAATATTTTACAAAATTTATTTTAATTTTCAGAAATATTCTTTAATTCTTTCTCAATGTAAATTACTGTATCGTTAGAAGCAATTCTATTTCCATCACCGCCATTTTTCATAAAATCATTCCATTCATCTAATACTAAATCAATATTATCTTTGTTAACTTTATCTTTTAAAATAGCTAATGCAGTTTTTTTATAATTCATTAACGATACTGCTCCAAGCGCTTTATAATAAGATTTTTCTGGTATTTTAGATTTTTTATAAAATTCTAATGCCATTTCATCAGTTACTTTTCTAGGATTAGTTAATATAATTTTATTACATCTATAAATTGTAGTAGCACCTTCTAATTTTATATTTTCTGCATCTTCTGGTACTTCAACATCATACAAAGTATCTCCTCTATGTAACCATCTTAATAAGCATTCTTCGGTAGTATAATTAAATCCTCCAAATTCTTTTCCACTTTTAGCAGTTGGATTCCAATTATTTGCGATATTTACTTTCCCTATTTTATATTCATAATTAGCACCTTTATTGCCAAACATTACTTTAACATATTTATTCATTTTAATTTTCCTTTATATTTTCTATATTAATTAACTTATTTTCTTCAAATTCTAATTTAAATATTTCACAATATTTCCAATTTTCCATACAATTAAAGAAACATTTTCTATTAAATAAACAATTTCTTTCATTATCAATATCAACATATTTTTTTAACAAGTATAACATTGCTGTCGAATGACTTACAATTGCTATTTTTTTATTTTTATATTTATCTAAAATATCAATTAACACATTATTCATTCTTTCTCTAACTTCTTTTTGTGACTCACCATTACCAATTTTATAGTTTTCATCAACAAACTGTTTTATTTCAAAATTTTCAGGCAATTCATTCCAATTATTTATACCAAATTTTCTTTCTCCCAAATCCGATATGATATTTATTTTTAAATTATTTTCATTAGCAATATATTTTGCAGTTGCTATAGCTCTTACATAATTAGAAGAAAATAAAACATCAATTTTTTTAATTCTTCTAATTTACTTATCTTATTTGCTAATATTTCACCATTAATAGATAAACAAGTTTTTTCATTTTGTAACTGCAAATTATCATTATTAATAATATTATTAATATCTTTTAATGGTTCTGAATGTCTAATTAAATATACAATCGTTTTCATTATAATCTCCTAACTTTATAAAACAATTATAACACAAAAAATGATATAATTATTATAACTTTGAAACTTTTTATAATTAAAAAAGAACTATAATGGTGTAAGGTGGTAAAATGATCAAATATTTAAATGAATTTAACGAAGTGTACAATAAAACATATAATATAGTCGTTAAATATGTAGTGTGTAAATGTAATAATGTAGATGATATTAATGACATAATTCAAGATGCATACATCGCTCTATATAAACAATTATTAAAAAACAATGATATAGATAATATTAATAATTATGTAATTGGTATAGCAAAAAATAAAATTAACAAATACTATGGATTATCTTATAAAATTAGAAATTTATTTACTAAAACAGAAATAAATAATTTAAAAAACAATATTAATATTGAAAAAAATCTTATTGAAAAAGATAATCTAGAAGAAATATGGCAATATTTAAAAAATAAAAATATTATCATATTTAAAATATTTTATTTATATTATGTAGAATCATTAACTATAAAAGAAATATCTAATCATTTAAATATTAATGAATCAACAGTAAAAAATCACCTATATCGAACATTAAAAGAATTAAAAAATATTTATAAAGGAGAATAAGATGAAAAATTTATTTCCAATTATTTTTAATAAAAAGATAAATAAAGAAAATAATTATAATCAAATTATTAATACATTAAATAAAAAAAATATTAACTTTGTATATATACTTTTACCTATTTTAACTTGCATAATATCAGTTTTTATTTTATCTCAAAAAGATAATAAAAATTTATATAATGGCCTACCAGTATCTTATTCATTTGGTTGTTATGTTTATGATACTAGTACACCTAATAAAGCAGTAGCAGTAAGTAAATATGTTTTTATTGCTAAAATAAATAGTATTTTAAGAACTGATTACTTTAATCCAACTGAAATAAAAAAATTTTTCTTTAAAAAAATCAAATATACTCCATATACTGTTTATGATGTCGATGTTATTTACAATTTAAAAAGCGAATTAGTAAATAATGTTGAATTAATGCATTATGGTGGCATCAATAAAGATTAAAAAAGTTACACATTTTCTAGTATAAATAATGGTTTTAAATTTTTAAATACTGGAGAATATTATATTATTTTAGCAAGTGCTTCTTATTTTAATAATTCTTTAGATATAATAGCACCTTATGAAAATTCCATAATTCCTCTTGGTAATGTTGATGATGATGTTATGAATGATATTTTAAATAATAAGGAAGTTGATTATAAATATAATTATGTCGTAAAAAAAATAAATGAATATAAATTAGCAATAAAAAATGAAGAACTACCTACAGGTAATTCTTCTATACTAGATGATTTACTTAATAAAACTTCAAAATATGATATAAATTATAAAAATTAATTATGTCTATTTTACAAAAAATACCAAGAATATATATTCTTGGTATTTTTCATTTTGAAAAATTTTAATTAAAAATTTGTTTTAAATATCTTAAATATAATTCAAATATATTAGCTTTTTTAACATCTTCATTAATAGTTAAATCTATTGTACGAATAACATTGTTATTCTCTTTTAAAGTAAGTTTTCCAACCACATCCCCTTTAGATAATGGTGCTTTTAAATTATCAACTTCAACTTCATAAGTAAACTCACCAGTCCCATCATTTTTATTATATAAATCTGTTACTTCTTCTTTAGCAACAATGCCAATACTTTCTACTTTACCTTTTTCTACATTAACATCTTCTAAAATAGTTTCAGTATCAATTATCCTTTGTAATCCATATTGTGCATAAACATAATCAAATACACTTGATACATCTTTATTTCTTGTTTCACTATCCGGTTCCCCCATAACAACAGTAATTATTCTCATGTCATTTATATTAGCAGTAGCAGTAATACAAAAACCTGCTTCTGAAGTATAACCAGTTTTTAATCCATCTACACCCTTATAAAATCTAACTAATTTATTAGTATTAACTAACCAAAATGATCTGTCAGTATCTTTTCTTAAATAATCTTCATAAATAGAAGTAAATTCAAATATTTTTGTATGTTTTACTAATTCTTTAGCCATTATAGCCATATCATAAGCCGATGAATAATGATTAGCATCATCTAAACCGTGACAATTTTTAAAATTCGTGTCTTGTAACCCTAATTCTTTAGCTCTATCATTCATCATTTTAACAAACATTTCTTCAGTACCAGCTATCTTTTCAGCTAAAGCAACAGCCGCATCGTTACCAGAAGCAACAGCTAATCCTTTAAACATATCATAAACACTCATCTGTTCTCCTGTTTCTAGTAATATTTGACTTCCCCCCATACCAGATGCATTACTAGATACAGTCACCATATCATCCCATTTGATAATATCTTTTTCAATTGCCTCCATAACTAACAACATAGTCATTATTTTTGTCATACTAGCCGGATGTCTTCGTTCGTGAGAATTTCTTTCATAGATAATTTCACCAGTAGTAGGTTCCATTACAATAACGCTCGAAGCATTAGTAGCTAGTTCCATAGCACTTATATTAAAAGGAATTAATACAACTAAAGATAATAAAATACCACATATTTTTTTCATACATTTCACCTATTTAAACTTATGAATTAAATTAAAAAAAATGTCAAAAAAAATTAGGAATAAATCCTAATCATCTTGAATCAAATCTAAAAAAGCATCTATATTTGTTTTTCTAATATTACCATTATTGTTTATTAATTCCATAATTTCATCTTTTGAAAGATATTTTACATATTCTACTTCATCTTGCTGTAATTTAAGTTTATTTACATCTATATCTTTTTTTATATAGAAAACATCTTTAAATGCATCTTCGTATTTATATGTTTTAAATAATTTTATTTCACTAGAATCAATTTCTATTCCTAATTCTTCATTTATTTCTTCTACTATAGCTTCTATGCTTGTTTGTCCTGATTTTACATGACCACCTGTCGTTGCCCAAACATTATTTTTTCTTTTAGAAGTCATTTGAAATAAAAATTCTCCATTTGAATTTTCTATAAAAGCTAAGACTTCTATTGTATATCTGTTACTTGGTACTTTTAATTTTGTCCCTTTTTCTCTAAATAACTTTTAACCAGTTAATTTTTTGTTTTCATCATATAAATCTGTATACTCACCATATTTTCCATTATTAATCATATTTTTTTCTTCCTTTTATAAACTTACACAATATTATTAATTTAAATATTGTTTTACAATTTCTAATATATTATTTAATTCGGTTAATAAAATATTAAAATTATTATTTACATATGTAGCATCATTTTCTTTACTTTTTAATTCGTGTTGTAAACAAATATCAGCTAATTTATCAAATCCTAAATATCTACTTTCACTTTTTAAAGAATGAACTAATATAGCATAATTATCCATATCATTATTGTTTTTAAAATTAGTTAAATTAGTTATTTTTTCATTGATACTATTCACATACTCTTTTAATATTTCATTATAAGTTTTAATATCACCTAATAATTCTAAACTAGAATCAATATTAATACCATTTTCTTTTAAATAATTAATATTATTTTTATTAATATTTCTTTTAATTTTATTATCTAATTTTTCTTTTATTAGTGGTTTAGCAATATAATCATCAAATCCTTCATTTAAATATTTTTGTTCTGCTCCTTCAACAGCATCAGCAGTTAAAGCAATAACAATAGTATTAAAATTAGGATTTTCTTTTAATTTATGTAATGTTTCTACACCATCCATTTCTGGCATCATTATATCCATAAAAATTAAATCATAATTGTTGTTACTTTTTTCTAGACACTCTTTACCACTTTCACAAAAATCAATATTAAACTTATATGGTTTTAGAAAGTTACAAGTTATAGTTATATTTACTTTATTATCATCTACAACTAATACTTTTTTATTACTATAATCAGTTGTTTCAACTTTTTTATTTTCAACAGGTTGAATAGTTTTAGTTCCACCTAAATACTTATTTAAAATAGAAAATAATTTATCTTTTTCAATTGGTTTTGCTAAATAGCCATTAAATCCTTTACTTAAATATTGTTCTTCCATACCATTGATTGCATTAGCAGTTAACACTATAACAGGTGTATTGAAGTTTGGATTTTCTTTTAACTTTACTAAAACTTCACTACCTTTCATTTTAGGCATCATATCATCTAATAAAATTAAATCATAGCTATTTAATTTTACTTTTTCTAAACATTCAAATCCACTTTCACACGAATCAATAGTTGGATTATATTTAGTTAATATTTTTTCGGCCACTTTAATATTCAATTTATTATCGTCAACTAATAATATTTTTTTGCCAGTTAAATCTAAATCTGTTTCTTCAACAATTTCTTCTTCTTGAGTAATTTTAGCTAAAGATAATCTTTGATCAATTGCAACAGTAAATTCAGATCCTTCACCATATACACTATGAACGACAATATTTCCATTCATCATATTAACTAATTGTTTAGTAATGGCCAAGCCTAACCCAGTTCCTTCAATTGTCGTATTTCTGTCTTCATCAATTCTTTGAAATTTAGTAAATAATTTAGAAATATCTTCTTGTTTAATACCCCGTCCCGTATCTTTAACTGACACGATTAATCTACATATTTCTTCATTAACTTTAACACATTTTACATCCATACTGATATAACCTTGATCAGTATATTTAACGGCGTTAGTTAAAATATTAATTAATATTTTTTTTACATTGATATGATCACCATATAATGCATTTGGTATATCTTCAGCAATATTTACCTTAAATTCTAATGGTTTATCTCCTATTCTTACTCTAATTAGTTTAATTACATCGTTTAATAATTTTTTAACATCATAATCATTTTCAACTAGTTCTAATTTACCAGCTTCTATTTTTGAGATATCTAATATACCATTTACAATTTCTAATAATGTATTAGAAGCCGTTATAACATCTTTAGCATTATCTTTAGCCTCTTCCAAACTATTAGCACTTGCTATACATTCAGAAAAACCTACTATAGCATTTAAAGGTGTTCTTATTTCGTGAGACATACTAGATAAAAAATCACTTTTAGCCCGATTGGCTTTTTCAGCAGTATTTTTAGCAATACTTAATGCTTCCATCATTTTTACATCTGGATTTTCTATCGTATGATACATGACAACAACAATAAAACTTATAAGACTAGAAACTAAAAGCAATTCAGGATTTTTCATTTGTAAATAAACAATTGGTACAGATAAAACTATAAGTATTATTAATGGAATATTTTTTTTCCTTTTTATTTGTTTAATATTTTTCAATAAATAAATAACCCAAGATAATATTACCATTCCGGCTACTATATATAAATAATTGGTACTTGGGCCATAAGCATATATAATATTACCATTTTTATAATAATAAACCGGTAAAACAAAATTTATGAATAATATTATAATAAAAATGACTGTAAATAATTTAAATTTAAATTTTTCCTTTTTATCTGATTGTTCATTTTTACTTGAAATAAACATATATATTGTTAGTAAATATATAATGGTTAACAAATATGAATAATAAAATTTTAATACAAACCATCTTATAATACTTGTATCATCAATGTTTAAACTAACATAAACTCCAATTAAATCCATAATAACACCAAATATAGCAAAAATTAGTATATATTTATATATTTTGGTTTCAAATGTTCTTACTTTTTCCTTCGAAAAATATAAAATAGAACTTAAAATTAGATAAAATAAACTACATATCATTAATAAAATATTTGCATTCATAAAAATCACACAACATTAATTATTATATAATTAATTCCTTTCCACTATTAATCCAATTATAACACAAAAAAGCAAGTAAATATATATTTTTATTAATTTTACTTGCTTTAATCTATTATTCGTTTATTTTTTTTATTAATTGTTTTATTTCTTGCGAGTCTTCCTGTTTTGCATTTAAATTTGAAATTTTAATTAACTCTTCCATTATTTTATTCATTGCATCAATTGCTTTGTCAACAGAATTTTTCCATAAATATGATATTTCTTCAGTTGTTAACCCTTTTGTATAAATAGGTTTTAAAAATGCTATAAGTACTCTGTTTTCAATCTTTGCTTCTTTAGGAACCCATATAATCGCTACAGGACGAATTATAGCATTTCCATCTTTAGATAATTTAAAAATTTGATCAGATTTTAAAGGTAATATATTACCATTTTCATCAGGTTTTCTATTTATAGTTCCTTCAGGATATATTGCAACAGATGAATCCATAGATAAATATTCTTTAATTTTAGCAAATGTCGATATATTAATTGTCCTATAATTTTCATCAGTCGGACGTGCTATAGGTAAACATCCCATTGATTTTACAAATATTGTAGTGGCATATGTTCCAATGTTTTTTCCTACTTTTCCAAACATATTTTCATTATTATCAAACATTCTCTTTAAAGCGGCAAAATGTGTTGGATTTTTTAAAAAAGCAATTGTAATAATAGGATCTTTAATATTTCTGTGATTACTAACATATATATTTGGTCCTTTCATACTTGGTATATTTTCTTGCCCAATAACTAATGGTTTCAATTTGCTTATTATTTTCTTTTTGCTAAAAGTTCTTAATAAAACATAAGTATTTTCAGTAAAAGCCTTTTCATAAAACTTAATTCTTTTTATTTTATTTGTTTTTATTTTTTTTCCGCAATTTTCTAATAAATCATTAATTTCACTAAATGTAAAAGGAATTTTTATTACTTTTTCATTTTTAAACTCTACCAATTTGTTATGCGGTGTTTCAACACATATAGGAATAATATTGTTAGAGTTTTCTAATACATCAATATTGTCATCAAAAATCATTTCTGCATTGAGTTCTTTAGCTAATTTATTCTTGTGTTCATTAGTTTCAACTAAAAACAATTTGTTATATTTTATACCATTAAATTTTAATTGCATTTTTGTTAAAAATGGTACTATTTTTTTTCTAACAAATTTTTGCTTAATATTTTCTGTTTCATAAGTTTTTTTCCCTCTTAAACTAACAAAATTTATTTTGTATCCTTTATTGATTAAATTATCTATTATTCTCTTTGTATCTGGCTTTAATGGATAGAACATATATTTTAAAAAATATTTATTCCAAAAAGAACTATTTATTTTTTTTACTTCTTCTTCAATATTACCAGGATAATTATTGTCTTTCAAAATTTTTTCAACGCCAAAAACTTCTGCAACGTCATAACCATTTGGATTAATAACTTTAAAATCTAAATTATATTTACTTTTTAAATATTTTGGCGCATATTTCATCATAAATTCTGTTTCTTTTGTTATTGTATCATCTATATCAAATATTATATTCATGATATAACCCCCTTCATTTCGCCGTTATAATAACACAAACTTTAAATATTGTCAATTTTATGTACGAAATAGCCATAAATTTGCTTGAATTATAATTTATCTGTTTAAAATATTATATCAAATGTGAAAACATTGTCAATTTTTATTTATTTCTAGACTTTAATTATTTTATATAGTATAATTTTAATTAAGGTGATGATATTTGAAAAAAGAAGAAATAAAAAAAATTATTATTATTGTAATTGCAGTAATTATTTTAGTTTCAATTATTTTGTTAGTTAAAGGTTGTGATAGTACCAAAAGTGATTTGAAGAAAAAAGGATATTCAAAAGATGAGATTAATACTATAGTTGAAAAATTAAGTGAAAGTGATATTAATAAAATATTAAATATGGATTATAATAAAAATTTAGTTAGTATTATTAATGAACAATATTATATTCCAGACAATTTAGAAAGATATTTAACTTATTCTAACAAAAATGAAAATATTAAAGATGTAATAAGTATCGTAAATGTTGGTGCGGATAGTGATTGGTATACTAACACTAAAGAAGCCAATGTTGATGAAGGTATCAAAATGTTAGTCAACAAATTTCATTATTTAAAAGATGATTATTTACCAGATGATATTGTTCCTATAAGTAATTGGTATGCTTATGATGGGCATTCAATTAAAAAAGAAGTATACGATAAATATGTAAGTATGTGGAAAGCAGCTAACGAACAAGGTTTAAGATTATTAGTAAATTCTTCTTATAGAACCTTTGAAGATCAACAAAAAGAATATGATATGTCCAATGATGATTATGCATCTAGGCCTGGTTTTTCAGAACATCAAACAGGATTAGCTTTAGATATAGTTACTGATGATATTATTGGAAATGAATTTGAAAACACCGATGAATTTAAATGGTTACAAGAAAATGCTCATTTATATGGATTTATCTTAAGATATCCAAAAGGTAAAGAACACATTACAGGATATAATTATGAATCTTGGCATTATCGTTATGTTGGAAAAGAATTAGCCACTAAAGTAAAAGAAAGTGGATTAACATATGATGAATATTATGCCTATTATTGTGAATACAAAAAAGCTTGTTAAGATAGATTATTCTATCTTTTTTTTGCACTAAAAAAGTTTAGAATATTTCTAAACTTGCAATTTCGACTTCTTTATTCGTATCTATTTTATGATATATAACAATACATCCAATTATAATTAATATAATTGCTATTATTTTAATTATGTCTTTTTTCATTCGTTCCATCCATATATTTTAATTAAACTTACATAAGGATACGAATAAGCGGAAATAGGATAATTTTCTAAATCAACAGTATTAGAGTTAACTAAAATATCAACTGTTTTACCATCAACTTTATAATCACCTATTACTACTAAAGCATGTCTTGTAGGACCAGTTGTTCCAACATGAATTACATCACCAGCTTCAGCATAATATATGTTTACATCAACATCAGCACATAATCCATAACCAGTATTATTTTTTGCGTATTCTCTAAAATATGGCACATAAGTCCAAGTATAAACTAAACCACTGGCTGTTTCACTTTCATTATATGAATAGTCATAACCTTTCCATTGTAAATAATTTGAAGCACTACCATAATAATCCATAGGAACTCCCCCACTATGTACAACATAAGAAGCGAAGTTTTGACAGTTGGAATCAAATTTAAGCCATTCTGAATTTCTCTTATTTACCCAAACAGTTTGTTTTAAGGCTTCTTCTCTATTATATTCGTGGTCACAAGTCTTTCTTGTAATACCTATTCCATTTAAAAAGTTATTATAATCTTCTTTATCTTTAACTAATTTTTCATTTATTAAATCTAAATAGTCTTGTTTAATTTGGTTTAATTTAGTTTTTCCACCACCATTATATAAATCTGTTATCATAACAAAGAAATCTTGAACTTTATTATATTTAGTTATTTTATATTTCCCATCTATTTTTTCTAAAGTAAATTCATTTTCAATATTATAAATTTTAGATTCAATATCTTTCATAAATTCAAAATTTAAATAATTATTTTCTAACACAGTAACAGTTACTGTATTACCGCTACTACTAACTTCAGTAAAATTTAAATCATATTTTGCTTTATCTAAACTTAAATCATTTGGTTTTAATTTTCTTGTTTCAATTAATAACGATAAAGCAGTTTGATTAATTAAAGCTTGCTCAGAACTACTATCTTTAAATAAATAAGTCATATCGTTTTCTTTTAACTCTTTTATTGCATTATAATAAACATTTAAAAATTCTACTATGACATTTTCAACTTCTTGATCAACTTTCACTGTATACTTTATATCATTTAAATAACTAGTTCCTACTTCATCAGGTGTATCTTCTTCGTCAGGATTATCAATATTAGGATTATCACTTGGATTATCTATATTAGGATTTTCACTTGGATTATTTACTTCTTTTTTATTGAAAAAGATAAATAAACATATTACTATAATCGATAATATTATAAATAATATCAATTTAAATTTCATATTTTTTTTCATCTAAACCACCTATAAAAAGTATATCAAAAAAACTATTCTAAAACAAGAATAGTTAGAGTTAATCTTTCTTAAAGACAAATACTTTACTAAATACATAATTAGCCACAATTACGATTACTTGGGCAATTATTTTGGTAATTAAATCATCAATATGTAACATATCGACAAATATATATAATATTATCATTTCCATTACTAATGAAATAATTCGAAAGAAGAAAAAACTAGTTATTTCTTTTACATTTTTTTTAGATTTACTTTCAAAGACAAATATTTTATTAGTTATATAAGCAAATAAAACGGCTAATATCCACGATAAAACATTACTTATTAAATAATCAATATAGAATACTTTAGCAAATAATGCATAAGTAACGATTGAAACAACAGTAGTTAAACCACCAAATATTAAATAATTAATTATTTCTTTATATTTTTTATATAAATTATTTAACATCTTTTTCGGTCTCCTTAATTATATATACTGGTCTATTTTTAACTTCTAAATAAGTTTTTGATAGATATTGTCCCATTATACCTAAACAAAATAATTGAACGCCACTAACAAAAAATATAATACAGATAGTACTTGGCCAGCCAGATACAGGATCACCAAATATTAAAGTTTTAATAATGATAAATAAAATCATTATGAATGATACTATACAAAATAATATTCCTGCAATTGAAGAAATTAATAATGGTACTGTGGAAAAACCAATGATACTTTCCATTGAATAAGCAAATAATTTCCAAAAATTCCATTTTGTAGTACCAGCTACTCGTTCAATATTTTCAAAAGTTAACCATTTAGTTTTAAATCCTACCCAACTAAAAATTCCCTTAGAATATCGATTATATTCTTTTAATGATAAAATGGCATCGACCATTTGTCTTGACATTAATCTAAAATCTCTTGCTCCATCAACTATTGGAGTTTTTGATATTTTATTAATTATTTTGTAATACCACTTGGTAAATAGTTTTCTAAAAAATGAATAACCATTTCTAGAAACACTACGAGTAGCAACACAATCATAATCACTATTTTCTAAGGTTTGATACATTTCAATTAATAAATGTGGTGGATCTTGCAAATCAACATCCATCATACAAACATAATCACCAACTGATGCTTCTAAACCAGCTAATATCCCCGCTTCTTTACCAAAATTTCTAGAAAAAGATATATATCTTACATTTTTATCTTGTTTAGCTAATTCTCTTAATATTTCTAAAGTTCTATCTTTAGAACCATCATTAATAAATATTAATTCAAATTTAACTTTTTTCATTTCTTTCATTACTTTATTTATTTCTTCATAAAAAATTGGTAAGGATTCCTCCTCATTATAACAAGGAACAATAACACTTATTTTTTTCTCCATATAAACACTCCAAATCCTATAACACTAATTATTGAAACAATTTTAGCTAATTGATCATATTTAGTTCCAGTAAAATCTAAACGATAAGTACCGCTTTCTAATTTAGTTTCAATAAAACCATATTCATTCTCATAACAATTAATTTTATTATTATTTTCATCTAATAATGTATATCCTACATAGTAAAGACGAGGTAATTCTACAGTTACAGTATTATCTACTTTAAACTCTAAATATGGAACATCATTATTAATTATTTCAACATTAGCATTCCCTTCTTTGACTATTATATCATAATTTCTATTATCATAATAATCTAAATTATTGGCTGTATTAGCTGGCAAATATTCTTTTTGATAACCAAGTCCATACCAATATTCCAAATTATTAACATCAATAACTTCATTAGTTGCTTGTTTTAAGTTTGGCTGAGAAAGTAATACCATAAATATAATTAAAACAATACTTAACATTTTTTTATCATTAAATTTACTTATACAAAGAGGTGCTAAAACACTAATTGCTAATGAAACAAATGTAACAAATCGCCATGGAAATTGAATTATTCTAAACGATTTAGGTAATAAATCCCAAGGAAATAATTTACTTGATAAAATGAAACTAATTATTCCAAATATTAAAATATAATTATAATATTTATTATTATATTGTTTATATTTTTTCAATGTTAAAAATAATAAAACTAAAACAATCAAATCAATATAAAATCTTGTTTCACCCGTTCCCCATTTATCTCCAATCATAATATATTTTAGTGGATTTAACGCATTACCCCAAGTTCCTTGAACCATAACCCCTTCAATAAATACGTTATAACTACCTAATAGTCTTTGTTGTAATAAAGAAACTAAAAATGGTGAAGTAATAGTTAAAATAAATATTGATGCTATTATAAATTGTTTTATAAACTTAATACTTTCTTTATATTTGAAAATTAAAAATATTAAAACCAAAACAGTGAAATATGTCATCATCGTTAAATGTGATAATATACCACCAACATATCCTATTACAAAAAATATATAAAATTTCTTTTTATTATCATTAAATAATTCATGTAAACCTAAAAATATTAAAGGTAAAAATATAAATATTAAGCTCTCGCCAATAGCATCTCTTATATAAATATCAGATAAATGATAAGGAAAAAGCATATAAATAATCGCTGATATTAATCCTATATAATCATTTTTAGATAATGTTTTAGATAATAAAAACATACTAATACCTGATAGAAATAGACTTATAAAATAAGCTATCTCTACACTAATCACAGGATTATCTATAACGGTATTTATATAAGATATTGAATAATGACTTAAAGGTGGATAAAATAAATTAGTTCCATAACCAAAGTTATTACCAATATTACCTACTACTTTACTCGGATTAAAAAAATCTTTTTTTATTTGTTCTGTTAAACTATCAATATTTGTTAAATGAAACTTAGTGTCATGGCTTGATTTATAATCACTTGTAAAAAGCGGTAACATCGTTATAAAAGCGATTGCAAAAATAATTAATATGTATTTTTTCATTTATATTCACCAATTTTATTATATCATAGTTTTAGTAAATCATATACCTATTTTAATTAATTGCATATAATTAATTAGGTGAATATCATGGAAAAAAATTT
This sequence comes from uncultured Mycoplasmatota bacterium, assembly GCA_946488855.1. GTDB lineage: Bacteria > Bacillota_I > Bacilli_A > RF39 > UBA660 > Faecisoma. Next base: position 9,944 of record CAMLWC010000010.1, on the reverse strand, counting down.
AAAAAAAGCTTATTATATAATTATTGGTATCTTAATTTTAATTTTTTTTAACAAAGAAGAAGAAGGATTTTATAAAAATATTAAATTAGTAGAAAATCCTGATGATATATTAGTTTTAGTAAATAAAAATAATCAATTATTAAGTAGTTATATTCCTAATAATTTAGAAAGTATATCATTAAAATATGCAAATAATGATAAATATTTAAAAAAAGAGGCAAAAATTGCTTTTGAAAAATTAAGTGAGGATGCTTATAAATTAGGTTATCATATAATTGCAGTTTCAGCTTATCGTGATTATAATTATCAAAAAGAATTGTTTGACTATTATGTCAAAAAAAAAGGATTAGAATATGCTTTAGATTGTTCAGCTAAGCCTGGTCATTCTGAACATCAAACAGGATTAGCTTTAGATGTTGAAGGTTCTAATAAAGATTATGATAATTTTGAAAATTCTAAAGAATTTATTTGGATGAAAGATAATTCTTATAAATATGGTTTTATTTTAAGATATCCTAAAGGAAAAGAAAATATAACTGGTTTTAAATATGAACCTTGGCATTATCGTTATGTTGGAATTGATGTGGCCAAATATATTTATGAAAATAATTTAACATTAGAAGAATATTTTAAAAAGATATGATATAATACCTCTAGGTGGTATTATGAAATACTTAAAAAAAAATAAATTTATTATTTTGACAATTATTATTTTATGCGGATTAATGTTTTATTTTATTAATCAAAAACAAGGATTCCATGAAGATGAAATATTTTCATATGGTTCAAGTAATTATAAATATGATAATGTTTATAGATGGTTTGGATATGCTGAAGCTAATCAAGATATTTTATATAAACAAGTTTTAACAGGTAACTTAGGTAATCGAATTAATAATTTAATTAAATATAAAACAAATATTGAACAATTTAACAAAGATGAAATATTAGCTAAAGAAATCCCTACTTGGAAATATAAAGATGAAGCATTAGAGTATTTAGCTATTCAAAAAGAAGATATTTTTAATTATTTTTCTGTTTATCAAAATCAAGCAAGAGATGTTCATCCACCATTCTTTTATTATCTAGTTCATTTAACATCAACATTTTTTTATAATAATTTTACTAAATATATAATATTTATCCTTAATTTAATTTTCTTTATTGGTGTCTTATTAATTATAAAAAAAATAGTAGAAACATTAAATCACAAAGAGTTAGTTATTCCAACTATGATTTTATATGGTGCTAGTATGGGATGTATTAGTACTGTTATGTTCCAAAGAATGTATATGATGGTTACTTTCTTTAGTATTTTATATTTATATTTTATAATTAAATTTATCAAAGATGATTTTGAAATAAAAGATAAATTTTGGTTTATTTTAACTATTATTTTAGGTTTTTTAACTCAATATTATTTTTGCATTTACATAGTTTTAATATTTATTATTTTGTCAATTTATTTGTTACTTACAAAAAAATATAAAAAATGGTTTGAATTTCTTAAACTACATGTTATATCAGCTGTAATAGGAATTGTTATTTATCCATTTTGTATTGAAGATATATTTTTCTCTTATCGTGGTATAGGTAGTAGCGAAGCTAAAACTAAAACTTTTTTAGAAAGTTTACAATATTATGGTGATCAATTAATTGATTTATTTGGATTACAAAATATTATCTATCTTCTAATTATTGGGTTAATTATTGCAGTTATACATAAAATAAATAGAAAAGAAATATTAAAAAATAAATTGAATATTATTGTTATATTTTTACCTATTATTTTATTTATTATGACCATATCTAAAATAGCACCTTTTTTAGGAGAAAATTATACTTCTAGATATATGATGTTATTATTTCCAGTTATATCTATAGCAATTTTATATATTTTAACATTCTTATTTGATAATAAAAAAACTATTTTTATAATTGGATTATCAATAAGTTTATTACTAAGTATTAATGGTTTATTTAATAATACACCTGTTTATTTATATGAAGATTATGAAAAGGCTATGGAATTAGCTAAAGAAAATAGTGATAAATATTTTGTTTATGTATTTGATAATTATTTTACTCACTTAAGTTCATTACCAGAATTTAATACTTACAAAGCTTCATTAATCTTAAATAAAAATATTCATGACTTTGAATTATTAAATAATAAAGAATTAAATGAATCTAATGAATTTATATTATGTATTAAAAATTGGTTAAACAAAGATGAAATATTAGATTTAGTTTTAGAAAAATCTGGTTATAAAAATTACGAAGTATTATTAGAATTAAATAGTGATGTAGAATCAACTTATTATAAAATAACGAAATCCAACTAAATTGTTGGATTTTATTCTTCAATACATGCATTTAATAAAGTTATTATACTTACAATATCATTGTTACTTAATTTTTCAATAAATTTCAAATTTCTTGTTTCATAATCGATACTTCTTACATGTTCACATAAAACAGCTCCATGAATTTTAGTTGTATCTTCTAAGTTATAATGGGTTGGAAAATATTTTTCATTAGATGTTATAGGACAAACAATAACCATTCTAGTATTTTTATTAAAAATATTATTACTAATAACTACTGCCGGTCTAAATCCAGATTGTTCATGCCCCTTAGTTGGATTAAAATCTAAAAGTACTAAATCACCTTGCTTCGGCATATATTTTTTTACCATATTTCTCTACCAATATTTTCATCCCATAAAAAATCTTTGGCCAAATTTTTACCATTATACTCTTTGAATCTATCACTTAATGAAATTTTATTTTTTTTAATGACACTAACGATTATTCTATCTTCATCTTGTTTGATATTTAATATGTCATTTGGTTTTATATTTAAAGATTTTAAAATAGCGCTTGGGATTCTAATTCCTAAGGAATTTCCCCATCTTTGTACTTTTGCTTCCATTATTCCACCTCTCATTAATTAGTATATACAAAGTTTATACAAAAGTCAATTGTTTTAAAATAAAATCCAACAAAATGTTGGATTTTTTTATTTAAACATATTGCATCCACAATCATCATTTATTATTTGTGTTTCCTCAGAACAAGTATACTTTGGAGTATAACTATGAACATAATGAACTCTATTAATCGTATGAGTATTTATAGGACAAATATGTGGTACTTCACAATAAAAATCCTTTTCAACACAATTATTAATCATAGGTTCATAAACTGGTTGCATAGGTTGTGGCATAAAACCTTTATTACAGCAACATCTTTTATTAAACATTTTAATCCCCCTTACCTAATTTATAATATGAAGTAATAAAATAGTTGTATATGTTTTTGTACTAAAAAATCATTGATTTTTTCAATGATTTTATCGTCTCATATTTTTACTAATCATTTCTTTTTCTTCAGTTAAATATTTTATTCTTTCAATTATTCTTTTAGCCTTAATTAATTCTACACCATCTTTTGTTTGTGATAAATGTTGTTCTAAAGAATTAATTGGTAGATTAGATGTTATAAAAGTAGCTAAATTATTATCCATACGATGTTGTAATATAGGACATAATATTTCATCTCTTGACCAAGGTGTAGCTGTTTCAGCACCTAAATCATCGATTAATAATAGAGGGACATTCATAACATAATCTAATTTTTCTTCATAATTAGAATCAAAAGAAGATTTTAAATCTCTTAAAAATTCAGGCCAAAACACAATTGCACTTTTAATGTTTTTTTTAGCTAATTCATTAAAAGTAGCTACTATTAAAAACGTTTTCCCACATCCAAAATTGCCTGTTAAATATAATCCTTTAGGAGTGGGATTGTTTATAAAATTATTTAACCAAATAATAGTTTCTTTCCTACTAACTAATCTTTTATCTACTTTATCCCATGTAGCATCTAAATAGCTTTTAGGTAAATTATAATATTTAACATTTTTAGCATAAGCATATTTTTTGTCATTATTTAATTTATATTTACAAGGCTTAAAATGAAAAGTTATATTTTTATCTACTACTTTAGGTAAATAAGCATACCCTGTTAATTGATTTTGACATTCTTTTAATCCTCTACAATTTAAACAATTATTATATTCATGACTACATTCTTCTAAAGTTGATGTATATTTCATTAACAAATTATCATTAGATTTTAATTTAGTTATAAATTCTTTAAAATCTTTATTTTTTAACGCTTCATTATATGATTTTTTTAACTCATCCATATCACATTTTATATTATCACTTAATCTTATCATCTACCCAACTCACTTTCAAATTGTCTTAATTCTTCATCAGATAATAATTCTTCTTTAGCCTCTTGATTAAACCAATCAGGAATTTTTTCTTTTTTAACAACTTTTACTTTTTTATTATTTTTTTGATCATATTCTTTTAAAGCAAATTCCATTGCATCAGATACAGTTTCTATTTTACTTCTTTTCCATTGAACAGCTATTTGTTCAATAAAATTTCTTACTAATTTATTATTATTAATTTTTAAAACATAATCAATTAAAACATTAATTACTCCTGGTTTTAATTTTTGTTCAATCATTAAATATTCAATTATTTCCATATCTTTAATTGTTGGTTTAGAATCTTGTTTTAAAGCTAAAAATTCATAAGGATTAGTTGTTTCAAATTGATTAATTAACTTATCTTTTCTTGTGTTAATTTCTTTAAAAGATGACACATCATCTTGGAATACTATTTTAGGTATTTTTCCTTTATGTTCAAACTTATAAAAACTACGACAATTTTGTTTTAAAACTTCCATATCAATTTTTCTATCAACAATACTATTTTTAATTATTTCACTCATTTCATCATTGCCTAAATTATAAATAAATGATAATTGATATATTAATTCCTTATCATTTTTAGAAATACTTCTTACATTAAGCATTTCTTCTGGAATTAAACTTAATAATTCGTTAAAATTAATAGTAGGTTCAAAAGATAAATCTAAATGATTTACTTTTTTTATATTTTTTGTTTCTATTTTATCAGTACTAACAAAACTAAAAACATCTTTAAAATTACAAGAAATATTTTTATAATCTTTTAAATCTATTTTAGGTAATGTAAATGATTCAATTATTCTTTTATATTCCTTTTTATTAATATTATTATATAAAGCTGTATTTAAAATTGGATTGTTAATAAATTCAAAAGCAGATAATGGCCCATATAGTTCATATACATAATTATTAACTTCACCTTTTTTTAAGTATGTTTTAATTAAACCAATTGCTTCTAATTTATCTTTAGCTTCTTTAATATCTTCTAATTTTAATTGCATACTAACAATTAAATCATTATGAGTATTAATTGTAGAACTTACTTTATTTTTATCTAAAAAACTCCATAAAGTCAAATATAAACTAACTGCAATACTACCAATAATTGGTTGATATAAAAGAGTTAGAGTTAAACGATCTTGGTCATCTAATATAGTTTTATTAATAACATAAAAATTATCTAAAGGTAATAGTGAATTAACCATATCATCAACTCCATTTCTAAACTATATAATAACACATTTTATAAAGAAAAAAAAGAATTATTTCATTCTTTCTTTAAAATCATCATAAAATAATTTGTCTGGTTTTGTTTTTAAAACATCAGCTATTTTTATAGCCATTTTATAAGATAAAGTTCTTCTATCATTTTCTAATTGTGAATAAAATGGTTTACTTATTCCTAATTGTTCAGCCATATATTTAGTAGTATAACCTTTTTTTATTCTTGCTTGTCTTAATTTAAAATTCATACTCCAACTCCTTATTATTTTATTATATCATAAAGTGCACCAATAGTGTACTGCAAAATGTTTGAATTTATGAGAAAATATAAATGGAAATTTTTACCAAGAGGTGATTAAATGTCAAATGATTATACAAATTTAGTAAAAAATATAAAATATTTTAGATTAAAAGCTAATATGACTCAAGAACAATTAGCTGAAAAATCTGATTTAAGTGTTTCCTATATAAAACAAATAGAAGCAGGAAAAGAATTTAAAAACATCACATTTAATACTTTTAGTAAAATAGCTAAAGCATTAAATATTGATGTTAAAGAATTATTTAATGAAATAGAAGTCTTAAATTAATTCTAATATTTTATTCTTTAAATCATCATCTAATTTATCGATGATTTTTTTTATTTTTTTATTTTTTTCATATAGTTTTAATTTTTCTTCATAATAAAATAATTTTTCTTCTGTTTCTTTTAAATTTTTATGAATAGCATTTCTACTAATATCATAATTTTCACTCATTTCACTTAAAGATAAATTTTCAAAATAATAATCTTTAAAATATTGTTGTTGTTTATTAGTTAATAATTCTCCATAATAATCATATAAAATACATAATAATACTTGATTTCCCATTTTATGCAAATAATGCTGCTGAAATAATTACTATGCCTAATCCGATATAGATAGGTGTCATATATTTTCTTTTATATATTTTATGATTATTATATCCAATTACAAACATTAATAATCCAATTATTATTTGACATATTATAAATAATTCTCTTTCAAAAAGGCTTGCTATTCCAAATGATATTAAGAAAATTGCTAAAGATATTTGCAACAATATTGTTATTTGCTCTACTGTATTTATTTCTAATTTATTTTTCATCATTACCTCCAAATAATCCATATATATATTTTTCAATATCAAAAACTCTTAAATCTTCTTCTTTTTCTCCTAATCCTATAAATTTAACAGGTATTCCAACATTTTCTTTAATTGCTAATACAATTCCACCTTTAGCAGTACCATCTAATTTAGTTAAAACTATTCCTGTAATATTTGTTATTTCTTTAAAACTTTTAGCTTGACTAATACCATTTTGACCTGTTGTAGCATCTATTACTAATAAAGTTTCATGAGGAGCATTTGGTATTAATTTACCGATTACTTTATTTATTTTATCTAACTCATTCATTAAATTAACTTTATTTTGTAATCTACCAGCTGTATCAATTAATACTACATCATAGTTTTCATTTTTAGCTTTTTCTAATCCATCATATATAACACTAGAAGCATCCTTGTTATCACTATAAACTACATCACAATTAGTCCTATTTCCCCACTCGATTATTTGTTCAACAGCACCTGCTCTAAAAGTATCACCAGCTACTAATAATACTTTTTTACCTTGATTTTTTAATTTGTAAGCAATTTTTCCAATACTTGTAGTTTTACCTACTCCATTTACACCAACAAATAATATAACAGTTGGTCCATTTTCTACATAGTTTATCTTATTAACAATAATATCATTGTTAACATATATAATAAACATTTCATCGATAATAATATCCATTAAATCTTTAGAATCAACTATATTTTCTTTTTTTACTCTTTTCTTTAATTTATCGATAAATTTCATAACTGTATCCACACCAATATCAGCCATAATAAATATTTCTTCTAATTCTTCAAAATATTCTTCATTTACCTTTTTATATTTTGTACTTAATAAATTAATTTTATTAACGAATTCTTTGCTTGTCTTTTGTAATCCTTCTTGATAGGCATCCGCTTCTTTTTTATTAGTAAATATATTTTTAAACTTGTCAAATAATCCCATATGTATCACCTACATAAAATTATAACATAAAAAAAATAATTATGTCTAACTTTTTGACAAATGTGAATAAACAATGTATAATTATGTAGTCAAATTCTAAAGAAAGGAGGAAAAAATGTTTAAAGAAAGTGTTACTAAAGTTTTTGCTTTAGGTGGCTTAGGTGAAGTTGGAAAAAATATGTATTGTGTAATGCATGAAAATGAAATAATCATAATTGACGCTGGTGTAACATTTCCAGATGATGTTATGGGAGTTGATTATATAATTCCAGATTTTACATTTTTAAAGAAAAATGAAAGAAAAATCAAAGCTTTGTTTATAACCCATGGTCATGAAGATCATATTGGTGCCATTCCATTTTTATTACAAAATGTAAATATACCATTTATTTATGCACCGAATCAAGCAATTGGATTAATTAGAAAAAAATTAGAAGAAAGAAATATTCAATATAAAAATTTATTTGTTTATAATGAAAAATCAAAAATTAAATTTAAACATATGATGGTAGAATTTTTTATGACTACCCATTCTATTCCTGATAGTCATGGTATATGTATTCATACACCAAATGGTACAATCGTTGAAACAGGAGATTTTAAATTTGATTTAACACCAATTGGTCCTATGGCAAATATTCATAAAATGGCAGAAATAGGTAAAAAAGGTGTTACTCTATTATTAAGTGAAAGTACTAATGCTTTAAATGAAGGTTTTTCTATTAGTGAATCTAAAGTAGATGAAGCATTATCAGATATATTTAAAAAACATCATGGTCGTATTATTATAGCAACTTTCGCTTCTAATATTTATCGTCTTAAACATATTGTGGATACTTGTAAAAGAAATAATCGTAAAATTGCAGTATTTGGTCGAAGTATGAATAATAACATTGAAATATCTATCGAAGGCGGTTATATAAAAAATAAAGAAATCTTTATTACACCTGAAGAAGCTAATAGTATGCCTGATCATAAAGTATGTTTATTATGTACTGGTTCTCAAGGTGAACCACTAGCAGCTTTAAGTAGAATAGCTAATGGTAATCATAAACAAATTAAATTAAAAGAAAATGACACTGTAGTATTTTCTTCTTCTGCAATTCCTGGTAATGCGGTAAGTATATCTAGAACAATCAACAAATTATATTTAAAAGGTGTTAAAGTATATACCAATACATCATTATCAGATGTTCATACTTCAGGTCATGCCAATGAAGAAGAATTAAAACTTATGATTAGATTAATTAAACCTAGATATCTAATGCCTATTCACGGTGAATATAGGATGCTTAAAAAACACGCTGATGTAGGTATTATGTGTGATATTCCTAAACAAAATACATTTATTCTAAGTAATGGTGATGTATTAAATATGAAAAATGGCAAAGTAAGTTTAGGGGAAAAAATTGATGCGGGTAATTCATATGTCGATGGTAATAGAATTGGTGATATGAATAACATTGTTATGAAAGAAAGAAAGTCTATGAGTCAAGATGGTATTGTAATTGTTACATTACCAATTCAAAATAATAGATTAATTGTTAATCCAAATATTACTACTCGTGGATTTGTATTAGTTAATGATAATATGGAATTATTACATGATTTAGAAAATAAAACTAAAAATATTGTTCAAAATAAAAATATTTCTGAATTAAAAGCTGTTATTATTTCTGAATTATCTAATTATATTTATGAAAAAACAGGAAGAAATCCTGTTATCTTACCTGTAATTATGGAAATTAAAAAAAGCAATTAAAAATTGCTTTTTTTATTTATATACTAAATACTAAATTTAACGCCAGCTTTCACTACTAACTTACTCTTACCACATCATCTGGATTTACATATTCTGGTGCCTCTAATTTTTCTATGACATTAGATTGTGAGATATGGATAACTGGACGAATACTAAGATATTCATAGTAATCTGGAAAAGTAGATTCTAAATACCCATCTTGAGAAATTCCCCATGTGCATGTATCATTATAACATAAAGTTTTTGTCCAATATCCAAATTTTGCATTATAATCTCCTGTTCCTGCTAAATTTATCGTTGCCCATTCTGGTAATAAATATTTTGACCCTCCTGCTGATGTTATTAACTCACGGCATTCAATACCACTAATGCATTCCGAAACTCCTTTTTCTTCAAGAAAATTATAAAAATCTGTCAAAAAATTATCCTCCCAATTTACTATTTCCCCATTCAATTCTAATTCTTTATAATATTCTGTTAATTTTAACATTTCTAATGCTTCTGGTAAATATTTATTTGTTACTTTTGTCTTAAATTTATGATAAATTCCTATTATAAGTTTACTTATGAATAATTCCT
>CAMLWC010000009.1 GCA_946488855.1 uncultured Mycoplasmatota bacterium | reverse complement strand
ACAAAAAATAACTGCATAAGTTTTCAACTTACACAGTTATTCTTACACGGTCAATGCAAATATACATTTACATTTTAACTAAAATTTAAAAAATCATATTTTTCATCAAAAAAGTTGACTAATTCTTTAATTGCTCCAATTAAAGGAGTTGAAATGATCATACCTAAAATACCAAAGAAATGACCAAATATTAATAATCCTAACATAATTGTAACTGGACTTAATTTAGTTGTTTTACTCATTATTAAAGGTTGGAAGAAATTACCTTCAACCATTTGAACAATGATAATAAATATTAATATTGCTATTCCTATTGGTGTAGATTGCGTTAATCCAACAAATACAGCAGGAGCACCACCTATATAAGGACCAGCATAAGGAATTACATTTGTTAATGCACAAAACAAAGCAAATAATAAAGGGGCTTTTAAACCAATAAATGAAAATCCAATAGCAGTTATAACAAAAACTACTGTACAATCTAACAACGCTCCATTAACAAATCTTTTCAAAGGTTTATTAACAGCAGATAAACATCTTTTAGTTTCACTACGATATTTTTTTGGAATTAATGTATATAAAGTATCTATATTATCATCAAAATCTAATAATAAGTAAAATCCAATAATTAATCCAATACCAAATACTCCCAACCATGAAAAAATTGTTTTTAATGATACTACTAATATATCTGGTAATGAATTAGCCAAATTAGTTGCTGCTAATTCTAATTTTTTAAATATTTCATTACGCATTGCTATGGCATCAAAACCTTCAACATTATTAACATTACTTAAAATACTATCTATCCAATTTTTTGAAGTTTCATATAATGATGGAATTGTTGTCGATACAAAATCATTTATTTGTTCTGAAAGAAGTGGTATTATTGCATACATAATTAAAAATATTATTCCTAAAAATACTACATAGCACAAAATAGTACCTATAATTCTCCTAACACCTTTTTTATTTAGTTTTGTAACAATTGGATCAAATAACCAAGCTATGAATACACCAACAAAAAGAGGTGCTATTATCTTAAATATAGAAAAAAGAAAAGGTAATATCTTCACTTCTTTTATAAGCATAATAATTGCATATAATCCAACTATTATTAATAAAACAAATAATATTTTTAATATATTATGAGATAGAGAAATTAAATCATTTAATTTTGAATAATTAATCTCTTTTTTCATTTTTATCCCCCTTTATACGCTTAGTAATTCTTTTTCTTTTACTGCTAGCTTTTCATCAACAATTTTATTATATTTATTAATTAAATCTTGTATTTCTTCTGTACAATATTTAATATCATCTTCAGGTATTTCTAATTTTTTAGCATCATTATTAGCATCTTGTCTTATATTTCTTAAAGCAATTTTAGCTTCTTCAGCAATATTTTTAGCTTGTTTTACATATTCTCTTCTTGTTTCTTCTGTTAAAGCTGGAATATTTAAAATAATTATTTCACCATTATTATTAGGTGTTAAACCAATATTTGCTTCATATATTCCTTTTTCAATTAAATTTAAACAACTTTTATCAAAAGGTTTAATACATAATTGTCTTGCTTCAGGAATTGAAATATTAGCTAATTGTTTTAATGGTGTATCTACTCCATAATAATTAACTACTACTCCATCTAACATACTAGGGTTAGCTCTTCCTGCTCTAATATTAATTAATCTTTTTTCTAAAGATTCAATTGCACTTTCCATTCTTGTTTCAGTTTCTAATAAAATATCATCCATAAATTTTCTCCTTTAAACTTTTAATTCTTTCTTCATAATTTCCACTAGTAATATAACTACCAACCACTACTATATCAGCATCTTTAACTAAATCAATGGTGCTATCATTAATTCCGCCATCAACTTCAATTAAATAGTTTCCTTTTAATTCTTTTAATCTTTTAATTTTATCAACTGTATCCATAATAAAGACTTGACCACCTTGACCTGGTTCAACACTCATAACTAATACTAAATCTAAATAAGGTAAATATGGAATTATCTCTTCTACTTTAGTAGATGGTTTAATTGATAATCCAACTTTAATGTTAAACTTTTTTATATAATTAATAACATCTAATATATCAGCATCTACTTCATAATGAAATGTTATAAATGATGGATTTAAATTTTTATATTTATCAATATATTTATAAACATCATTAACCATTAAATGGACATCTAAAGGTTTTTTATTAGTAATATTAATTACTTCATTTTTATTGTTGACAAATATACCATCCATTATATCTAAATGAAGATAATCAATATCACAATTAACTAATTTATTTACATTTTCTATATTACCTATTGTTAAAAATGAAGCGGATATTTTCATATTTTTTCCTTTCTTATCAATTTAATATAATTATTATATCTAGATTCTAATATATCTTTGTTTAATCTTCGTTTTATTTCACAGTCTTCTTCTTTATCATGCATACAATCTTTATAAGCACATTTATCACGATATAAATTAAATTCTATAAAATTATCTCTTATTTCAGATAAGCTCATTTCTCTTAAATCTAAACTTGAAAAACCAGGTGTATCAGCACACCACCCATCTAATATTTTAATTAAACTTACATGACGAGTGGTATGTTTTCCTCTACCTAAAGCTTTAGAGATATCATTTGTTTTTAAATTTAAATTACTATCCAAAATATTTAATAAAGTAGATTTCCCAGCACCTGATTGACCAGCAAAAACAGTAATTTTATCTTTAAATATTGTTTTAATCTTTTCTTCTTTATTATAATAAACTTGATAACCAATACTTTGATAATATTTTTTTATTTTATCAATATAAGTTAAATCATCTAATAAATCTAATTTAGTAAAACAAATAATAGGTTTTATATTATTAAATTCAATTAAGCATAATAATTTATCTAACAAATATAAATCTAAATTAGGTTCTTTAACACTTGCTACTATTACTGCTTGATCAATATTAGCAATTGGAGGTCTTATTAAACTATTTTTTCTTTCTTTAATATCTAAAATTATTTTTTTATTATTATCAAATATAACATTATCTCCTACTAAAGGCGTAATTTTTAAATTTCTAAATTTTCCTCTAGCGTTACATATATATTCTTTATCACTTAAAACTGTAAAAGCATTACTAATTATTTTTATTATTTTTCCTTCCATTATTCAGTTCCTTCTGGTACTTCTTCTGGTTGTTCAGTTGATGTTTGTTTAGTTACTGTAATAGTTAATGTTGAACCACTGATTACTTCTCCAGTTCTATCTTGTTTTATAATTGTTTCACTAGGATATTCATCACTTACTTGATATTGAACTACTAAAGTTATTCCATTTTTATCACAAAATTCTTGAACCATATCAATAGTATAATTTTCATTTACAAAATCAGGATATTCAATTGTAAATACTGCGTAATATAAGAAAATTGTATCTCCTGGATCTAATTTTGAATCAACAGCTGCACTTTGTTCAACAATTTGATTTTCTTTATATTTATCTTGATCTTCTTTACTAATTTTTTTAGGATTTACAATAACATTTAATCCAGCATTTTCCAAATTAGTTTTAACAATTTGATAATCTTTACCAGTATAATCTTCTATTGTAATTTTATCACTTTCTTTAGCTATTATAATGGTTACTTCTGTTCCCTCTTTTACTGTTCTACCAACTTGTGGATTAGTTCCTATTACTTTTCCAGGCTCTATTTCATCGTTTTCTTTTTCTTCAACATCACTTGCTACTAATAAACCTAATTCTTTTAATTTACTTTCTGCTTCTACTACCGTTAAATTACTAACATCTGGTATCGTTACATCTGGGACTGATACTAGTTTAGGATATATTATTATAAATAAACAAATTAAAGCTACTAATCCAGCAAATATTCCACCTGTTATCCATAATGCTTTATCTTTTTTAGATTTTTTTTGTTTTTTAGGCACATCACTTTCCTCCTCATGCTTTTTATTAAGTCTACTTAAATTTGGCATTACTTTTGTTTCTTCCAATTCATGTTCTGGATATTTATATACTAATTTTTTTTGATTTAAATTATCTTCAGTTAAACATGATTTAATGTCATCATACATTTCTCTTACTGAATCATATCTATTTTTAGGATTTTTAGCACAAGCTCTTAATACTATATTTTCAACTGATTGTGGTATATCAGGATTTTGTTTACAAATGGAAGGAATTGGTTCTTTCATTTGTTTAATAGCTATTTCAACAGCGTTATCACCTTTAAAAGGAACTTTACCAGTTAATAATTCATACATTAAAATTCCTAATGAATAAATATCTGATTTAATAGTTGAACCACTACCATTAGCTTGTTCTGGTGGTAGATAATGAACAGATCCCATTACTGAATTAGTTTGGGTTAATTCATTACTATTTAAAGCCATAGCTATACCAAAATCCATTATTTTTACTCTACCATCATCTAGTATCATAACATTTTGTGGTTTAATATCTCTATGAATTATATAACTATCATGAGCACACATAATAGCACTAGTTAATTGTGTCATTATGTCAATTACTTCTGGTAAAGTTAAAGCTCCACGTTTTTTTACTAAACTTTTTAAAGTTTTTCCTTGAACATATTCCATAACTATATAATATCTACCATCATCTTCACCAACATCATACATTTCTACAATATTAGGATGATTTAATTTGCTAGCTGATAAAGCCTCTCTTTGGAATCTTCTTACAAACTTTTCATCATCAGCCAAATCTCCTCTTAATACTTTAACAGCAACATTTCTATCTAAAATTGTATCTTTAGCTAAATAAACATTAGCCATACCACCTTCACCAATAGTTTTGATAATTTGATATCTATCGTTTATTTTATCCCCTTTTACAATCATTTATTTACACCATCCTTTAAAAATGCAACTGAAATATTATCTGTTCCCCCTCTATTATTGCATTTAACAACTAATTTTTTTAATCTATCTTCAATTGAAATATCATTATCTAATAATACTTTAGTTATTTGTTCATCATCTAACATATTTGTTAATCCATCACTACATAGCATTATTCCATCGACATCTCTCTCAACATCAAAAATATCCATTTCAACTGTACTAGTAGCTCCTAAAGCTCGCATTAAAACATTTTTTCTTGGATGTTCTTTAGCCTTTTCTAAAGATAATTCACCAGATTTAACTAATAAATTAACTAAAGTATGATCGGTTGTTATTTTATGAAGTTTATTTTTTCTTAAAACATATCCTGATGAATCCCCAATATTACCAAATAATAAGAAATCTTTAGTAACAATGGCTAAAACAATAGTTGTTCCCATACCAGAACTTTCTTTATGTTCACTAGTATATTTATATAATAATACATTAGCTTCACTTACTATTTCTTTAATAAAACTGATAGCATCTTCTTTAGTTCCTACTGAACTAATTTTTCTAAATCTATCACCAATATGAGAAATTGCAATACTAGAAGCAATTTCACCACCACAGTGACCACCCATACCATCAGCAACAGCTAATAAAACTTCCCCCATTTTATTTTCATTTATAATAACACTATCTTCATTATGGTCTCTTACTTTTCCTGTATCAGTTATATATGCATATTCCATATTATTCCTCCTTGTAATTGGCTCTTAATTGTCCACAAGCTGCACTTACTTTTTTTCCAAATTCTCTTCTAATCGTTACGCCAATATTGTTTTTTTTCAAGGTATCATAAAACTTTAAAATAGTATCTTGATCACTTTTTTTAAATTCAATGTGACTAGTCTCATTATAAGGTATTAAATTAACATAACAATTCATACCTTTTAATAATTTAGATAATTCTATAGCATTTTCATATCTATCATTGATACCTTTTAATAAAATATATTCAAATGTTACTCTTCTATTAGTTTGTTTAATATATTCTTTTATTGTTTTCATTAAATCATCTAATTTATAAACTTTACTTATTGGCATTAATTCGTTTCTTAATTTATCATTAGATGCATGTAAAGATATAGCCAAATTAACTTGTTTACCATCTTTAATAAATTCTTTTATTTTAGGAATTATCCCACAAGTAGATACTGTTATATGTCTACTTCCTAAAGCAATTCCTTTAGGTGTATTAATAATATCTATAAAATTAATAACATTTTCATAATTATCAAATGGTTCACCTATTCCCATTAAAACTAAATGAGATATTCTTATATTTAAATCTTCCTCTATTTTAAGTAATTGTAAAACCATTTCACTAGTATTTAAATTTCTAACTTTTTTTAGTCTACCACTTTCACAAAATCTACATCCCATATTACATCCAACTTGACTAGATACACATAAAGAATTACCATAATCATGTTTCATTAATACTGCTTCAATTTTGTTATTATCTTCTAATTTAAATAAATATTTAATTACATCAACATCCTCTTGTTTTGTTAATATTTCTAAACTATTTATTTTAAAATCTTCTTTTAAATAACTAATAACTTCTTTTTTTATATTAGTCATTTCATCAAATGATTTTACTCTTTTTTGATATAACCATTCAAACACTTGAGTTGCTTTGAACTTCTTCTCACCTTTACTTATAAAATAGTCTTCTAATTGTTTAATTGTATAGTTATATATATTCATAATTACACCCTAGCAACATTATATCATAAGTCTTAAATTTTATCTATTATTTTTGATTTATGTTGTAATTTATATGTAAAAAAAACTTTATTTAAAAATAAAGTTAAAGAGGACAATTAAAATTAAAATAATCATAAGTATATTCTTTAATGCCAACAAAATTATCACGTGTCAATTCATTATTATTAGCACAAAAAGCTGTTTTATCAATGTAATTAATATTTATTAGTATAGACAAATCAATTTTTGTAAAATTATTCCAAATAAATGCATAACTACCAATATTTTTAATATTTTCAGAAAATTTTACACTTGTCAATCCTTTCCCATTAAGTGACCACTCATATATTGATAACACTTTTTTTCCATCAATTATATCAGGAATTACTACATCATATCCACCACAAGATTCATCATAATCAGTTATTTCAACACCATCTTCATAATCTTGGTAAGTAAAACATTCTGCTGGGGTTGCTACCACACAATCCTCACTATATTCAAATGTATATTGATTTTTAGATTCATCCCAATTATATACTATACATCCTGGCATTTCCTTAGAAGAATCTCTTGGATCTAATATTTCTCCTTCTTTTAAAAATCCTGAATCTATCAATGTTTGAAAACTTAATTGTGTTTGGTTTGTACTATAATTACCATTTGTTGTCACATATAATCTTGCTGCTTCAATTATACTATCTTTTTGCCTTTCGTATGCTTCGTTTTTCGCATTAGATAATACTTTATCTATTATTGGAAATGTTATTAAAGCTATTACAGCTAATAATATTAATACTCCTAATAATTCTATTAATGTAAATGCTTTATTAAATTTTTCTTTAATCACATATTTCATCTCCTAATTTTATTACATTATTTTTTGTATTTGTCAAAATATTTAATATCCTCCTTTAATTCATCTAAAAATAATTTATCAGGTTTAGTATTTAAAATACTTGCTATTTTAAAAGCCATCTTATAAGTTAAACTTCTTTGTTTATTTTCAATTTGCCAATAAAAACATTTACTGATTTTTAATTTGTCAGCCATTCTTTGATATGTATATCCTTTACTAATTCTTAATTCTTGTAATTTTTTAAAATAATCTCTTTTCATTTTCATCCTTCCATAATTATTTTAACATATTTTTAAAATAAAGTACATATATTAAATGTAGTCGTTTTCTATTTGTGTATGAGAAGATTTAATTAGGTGGTATGAATGAAAATTGATAAAAATAATAATAAATATATATATGTAATAGTAGGAAAAAATATTAAAAGAATTAGAAAAGAAAAAGGACTTACTCAAGTCCAATTAGCAGATTTAATACAATATAGTGAGGGCACTATCGCTAATATAGAAAATGATAGTTACCAAACATTTAGTTTAGAGTTTTTATATATTTTATCTAAAAAATTAAATATTCCAATTGAAGAATTTTTCAAAGGACTACATTAAAGGAGCAAACAATTTTAAAATTGCTCTTTTTAAATTTGTAAATAAACTTACTTTCGTATCATTTAAATTTATTTCTTTAGATATTTTTATAGTTTCTTCTAGATCTTTTTTTATATATTTTATAGCTTCAGTTTGAAACATTAAAACACCACACTCAAAATGTAAATATAAACTTCTATAATCTAAATTTACTGTACCAATAGTAGCAATTTCATCATCAACTAAAAATGTTTTAGCATGAATAAAGCCTTTGCTATATTCATATATTTTGACACCACTTTCTAATAAATTATTATAATATGCTTTAGTTACTTCATTAACAATTTTTTTATCTGGAATTCCTGGTGTTATAATTCTTACATCAATACCACTTTTGGCAGCTATACATAAAGCATTTTCTAATTCGTTATCAATTATTAAATAAGGTGTTGTAATATAAATATTTTTCTTAGCTTTATTTATTAAATTTAGACAAACAGTTTCACTAACTCTTTCTTCATCTAATGGATTATCATCATAAGGTTGTACAAATCCTTTAACTTTTAAATCTTCATATGTTGGTTTAAATAAATTATAATCTTCATTGTTATGATTTATATGGTCCCATAAAGTTAAAAAAATAATTGTTAAACTCCAAGTTGCTTTACCTTTTAATAAAATTCCATTATCTTTCCAATGGCCATATTTTTGATATTCATTAATATATTCATCAGCTAAATTAATACCACCTGTTATTCCAACAATACCATCAATAATAGTTATTTTTCTATGATCCCTATTATTTAATTTTGCTGTTAAAACTGGAATAAATTTATTAAAAGAACAAGCTTTAATACCTAAAGATTTTAATTTTAAATAATATTTATTAGGCAATGTTACAATACAACCAATATCATCATATATTATTCTTACATCAACACCTTCTTCAACTTTTTGCTTTAAAACTTCTAATATTTCATTCCAAAACTTTCCTTCTTGAATAATAAAATATTGCATAAAAATATATTTTTTTGCTTTTTTTAATTCTTCTATTAACCTTTTATAATATTTTTCTCCAATTTCTAAATATTCAGTATAAGTACTGTCATATACTGGATAATTAGCATTTTGATATAAATAATTTGCTTGATTATAAAAATTTAAATCTATATCTTTTATTTTTTTTATTGTATTTTCATTTTGAACTAATTTTTTATTTATTACTGCATATTTTTTTGATTTATTTCCAAATAACATATAAAACAAAGTTCCAAATATTGGAATTGTTAAAACTGGTATAATCCAAGCTATTTTATAACTAGGATTTGATTTATTATTAATTATTTTTAATAATGCCAAAATACCTATTATATAAAACACAAAATAAAAGTACCAACCATATTCTTCAAATTTATTAATTATCAAAATTAAAACAATTAATTGAATAATCAATAAAATTCCAACTATAAATATTCTATGAGTTAAAAAATCTAATGTTTTTTTTAACATACTACCACCTATTTAATGATACCATATTTTTAAAATTAAATAAAGAAAAAAGAGTTTATTCAAACTCTAAAATCCAATAACTAAACAAATGACAAAGAATAATAGACCTAACACCATCGTTAATCTAGTTATAAATAATTCGCCACCACGTTCTTTTCTGTTAGCAAATAAAGCATCACTACCACCAGTTATTACATTAGAAGCACTTTCGGCTTTACCTGCTTGTAATAATACTATAGAAATTAATAAAATTGAAATTATTATTAATAAAATTTGTAACATTTTAATACATTCCTCCTCGAACGAGTTATATTGTACCATAATTTTAAAAATAATGCAAATCGGATAATTTTCCCTTATTTTATAATATATTATGGCTATTATATTATATGAAATTGATTTTTTTTCGTTAATTTTTTTAAAACTATTTGATATTTATTAAAAATATGCTATAATCTATTTGTATGTCTCGTTAGCTCAGTTGGTAGAGCAACAGACTCTTAATCTGTGGGTCTAGGGTTCGAGCCCCTAACGGGACACCATTTAAAATATTAATCAGGTAACTCCTGATTTTTTATTATATTTATAATATTTTGGTGTTCTAAACTATTGAAATAAGATTCATCTAAAACATTATCATTTAAATATGTATACTTAAATAACAATATTTTTTTTACTGATTGATTTATCCTATCAATAGAAATATTTTCTTTAATTGTTTTAATTGCATTATAAGCATTATTAGGCATTAACAATATATCAACTCCAGCATTTATTGCCATTATATATATTTCTTCATCAGTATAATTATTGTTTAATGCTCCCATATTTAAGGCATCAGTCATAACAAGTCCATCAAATCCTAATTGATTTTTTAATAAATCTGTTATTATTTTTTTAGATAAAGTTGCAGGAACTATTTCGTTAGTTATCTTTGGAAATGCAATATGTCCAGTCATTATTATTTTAGCACCATTTTCAATTGCTTTTTTAAAAGGAACTATTTCATTATCTAATATTTCTTCATAAGTTTTATTAATTATTGGTAAAGATGTATGAGAATCAACAGCAGTGTCTCCATGACCAGGAAAATGTTTATAAATAGCTATGATACCATTATCTTCTAATCCTTTACCTAAACTAGTGCACATACTAGCAACTAAATTTTTATCACTACCGAAACTTCTAGTACCAATAACTTTATTATTAGGATTGGAAAATATATCACAAACAGGGCCATTTACAACATTAATTCCTAATACTCTCATATCTTCAGCCATAACTTTACCAACTTGATAGGCCAAATTAGTATCTTCAGTTTTTCCCAACTCATACATACTAGGAATATAAGTAGCCTTTTTATCCTGTAATCCTTGTAATCTTTGAACAACGCCTCCTTCTTGATCAATCGAAATAATTAAAGGTATTTTACTATTTAATTTTAAATCGTATATATATTTTTTAGTCTTAGATAATGTAGTAATATTACTTTGATTAATAATAAATCCACTTGGTTTTATATCATTCATAAAATCAATTAATTTTTCGTTTACTATATTATGAGTATCATATATCATCAACATTTGACCAATTTTTTCTTCAATTGTCATATTATTCATAATATTTAATACTTTATCTTCAATTGTCTCAATTTGTGGCTTTGGTGTTTCAACAATTTTTTCTTGATAAGAACATCCAGACAATAATATTAAAAATAGCCAAAATAATTTTTTCATTTATTCATCCCCTTATTATTATGGTTATATTATTTTAAATTAATTCTTTTTCATATAATTTTTTATAAAATTCGTTTGTTTTAATTAAAAATTCGTGAGTTCCCTCATCTAATATTTGTCCATCATCGATAATTATTATTCTATCAGAATCAATTACTGTCGATAATCGATGAGCGATAATTAATACTGTATACTCTCCTTTTAAATTGTTAATAGCAGTTTGAATATTTTTTTGAGTTTCGTTATCTAAAGCGCTAGTAGCTTCATCAAATAAAATTATTTCCGTTTTTTTAAGAAGTGCCCTAGCAATTGCTAATCTTTGTCTTTGACCACCAGATAAAGTTATTCCTCCCTCACCTACAATAGTATCATAACCATCTTTTAAAGTCATAATAAAATCGTGTAAGCAAGCAAGTTTACAAACTTCAATCATCTCATCTAAAGTCGCATCTTCTTTAACTAATCTTAAATTATCTTTTATTGAAAAATTAAATATATAAGGATTTTGCGTAATAATTGACATGTTATTTCTAATTGAATCTTTAGTTAATTCATTAATATTAACATTATCAATTAATATTTCGCCTGAATCTATCATATATAATCTATTTAATAAACTAAATATAGTTGATTTACCACTACCGCTTTTACCAACAAAAGCAACAGTTTCATTAGCATTTATTTTAAAACCAATATTTTTAAGTATTACCTTATCTTCATTATAAGAAAAACTAACATCTTTAAATTCAAAATCACCATTAATTTTATCTAGTATTTTATCACCAAAAATTTCTTTTTTAAATTTATCACTATCGATTATTTCAAATACTCTTGTAGCAGCAACATTAAATTTTTTAGCTAATTCAATTAAAAAACTCCAATATCTTAATAATTCTAATAATCTATCTTTATACATATAAATAATAACAAAATTAGATATGCTTAAGTAATTATTTAAACATAAAAATATGCCTAAAAATATCAAAAACAGATTACTAAAATCTTTGACACTAGCAGTTATAATATTGTATTTAGCATTAACTTTTTGCATTTTATAATTTTCATTATTAGATTCAACTAATTTATCTTCGGCTATTTTTAAAAAATTATTTTCAACATTTAAAGATTTTATATCTCTAGATCCCCTTATTAATTCACTAATTAATCCAGTATTTTTTTCGGCTAATTTTCTTCTTTTTTTATCCAATTCAAAAAATTTTTTCATTCTTAAATGTTCAAATATAAATATAATTAATAACATAAGTATAAAATAAACAAACATTATTTTATTAATAAAATAAATTGCTATTAAAATACCAACATTACTTACAACATCAATTACGCCATCACCTAAATCAGAAAAAATATTTACTATTTCTCTTGTATCATTATTAATTCTATCAATAAACACTCCTGATGAATTATTATCTAATTCCGAAACTTCTAATTTCATAGTTTCCTTAGCAATATTAACTTGAATTCTTGAAGTGGCTTTTAAAGAATATTTATTAAATAAAACATTATATAAATAATTAAAAAGATTTCTTATTAATTCTACAACTAATATAATTAAAGCAATATTTATTAAATCTTTAAATAATCCATTAGTTAAAAATAACAACATTTTAGCGGATAATAATGGTGTTATAACACTTATACCACATAAAATTAAAGAAAAAATTAAAAAAAATATTAAATATTTTTTATCTTCTTTAACAAATTTCCAAGTATTTTTAAAATTATTTAATATACTTTTTAATTCCATAAAACTCACTTCCAGAAGTTATTATAACATTTTTAATTTATTTAAGCAAAAAAACACTTAAAATTAAGCACTTAATTCTTAAAATACTTTTGCATATTTTTAAATGTCATAATTGATAATTGTTGAATTGTCTCATTAAATAATTTAATATCACCAATTTCTAATGGATTATTCTGATAATCAGTATCAATATTTATCTCTTCAATAACAGCATAATAAGATAATTTTTGACTTTCATTGATATTAACTGGCGGATAATTATTTTTTATCAACTCATAATTCATAATAAGACGTGCTACTCGACCATTACCATCACTAAATGGGTGAATATTAACTATAGCCATATGTAATTTAATAGCCCTTTCAAAAACAGTTAAATTTTGCCAATCATTTTCATATTTTTGTTTTAATTCTTCCATTCTTTTAGAAACTAAACTAGGTTTAGTAAAATTTATTTCTTTACCATTACTATTTATTAAATAATTTTCTTTTATTTTATATTCACCTGCATTTATTATGATATCTTTACCAACAATAAAATGAATATTTTTAATCACTTCAATAATATCTATATCTTTATTTAATATATCAAAAATATATTTAAATGCATTTTGATGATTTATGGTTTCATTAATCTCTCTTTTCTTATGTTTATCTTTAATATCTAAATTATAAGTATTATTTAATATTTCTCTTGTATCGTTAAGGGTTAAAGTCATATTTGTTCCTTCAATACGATTAGAATGAAATGTAAATAAAGTTCCAAATTCATTTATTAAATAATTATAATATTGTTTTTTTAAGTTATCATTAAAATTAGTAATCTTATTTTGTATTTTAGCTAAATCAAATATTCTATCTAACATAAAATTCCTCCATAACTAATAATAGTATATCACATTAATAAACAAATAAATAATTTTTTAACAATATTATCTTTAAATATTAAGTCCACTTATATCAAATACTTTACTTACCATATCATCACCTATATTACTATAAACCTTATTTTCTAAAGTAATTATAACATTTTTAATTTATTTAATCAATATAACTTGAAATTAACTTAAAAATATGTTATTATGTATATAGATGTGATTTACATCATATAATAAAAAGGTAATGCTTGATTTAGCTAGTTAAGTATCTACCTATTAATTGTGTGTAGATACCTAATCTATGTTGATGATTAGGTATCCTATTTTATTTCTATTATGATTAATAGAGTTACTAATAAAATGATTATAATTAATAAAAATATATTTATTATAAATACATCTTTTTTAGTCATTTTATCAATCCTCCTTTCAGGAGGTAGATACCTAACAATCTTGCATTACCTATATAAATTATATCATAAAATTAATTATATGTAAATAATTAATTTTTATTTTGCATTTTAAATTCTTTAAATATTTTAGTTAATGCTCTTTTTTCAATTCTTGATACATAACTTCTAGAAATACCTAGTTGTTTAGCAATTTCTTTTTGAGTTACTTCTTCTTCATTATTTAATCCATATCTTTTAATAATAATTTCTTTTTCTCTTTCATTTAAAACATTGAAATATTTTTTTAACAAAACTATGTTATCTTTTTTTTGAATATCATTTTCAAAATCTGGTTTTGGAGTCTTTAATATATCTAAAAATGTTATTTCATTACCATCTTTATCAAACCCAATTGATTCATTTAAACTAATATTTTTACTATTTTTTTTATCACTTCGATAATACATAAGTATTTCATTTTCAATACATTTAGCCGCATATGTAGTTAACCTTGTTCCTTTTTTATAACTAAAACTATCTACTCCTTTAATTAAGCCAATTGTCCCAATACTAATTAAATCATCAACATCATTTTTTTTATGATCATATTTTTTTACGATATGCGCTACTAATCTTAAGTTATGTTCAATTAATTTATTTCTTGCTTCTTTATCTCCTAAATGCATTAATGACACACATCTTTCTTCTTCTTCCTTAGTTAAAGGATCAGGAAAAACATTATTAGAATAAGCGGCTGTAAAAATATAAAAGTCTTTAAATAATTTTTTTAAAAATTCTAACATATCACACCTCAATTAAATTTTATGTTTTTACTTTCAAAACTATTAAATTTAAGATATAATAGTATTAATATATTATTTTTTTCACATACTAGAAAGGGTGATTTTATGTATCTTAATTGTTCAAATAAAGCTTATAATTTACACATCATTAAAACTGATAAATTTAAAACAATATCAGTTAGAATAAACTTTAAAAAATTATTAGAAAAAAAAGATATAACTTATCGTAATTTATTAGGAAAAATATTATTAAATTCAAATAATACATATAAAACTAAAAGAGATTTAGATATCGAAACGGAAAATTTATATGGCATCGGAATTGGGTGTTCTAACTCATTGATGGGAAATTATATTGTAACTTCTTTTAATTGTAATTTTTTAAATGAAAAATATACTGAAAAAGATATGAATAAAAAATCAATCGAATTTTTATTAAGTTTAATATTTGATCCTAATATTGAAAACAATAAATTTAAAGACTTTGATTTAGCTAAAAGATTAGTAACTGATGAAATCGATTCTTTAAAAGATAATACTAAAAGATATTCTTTACAAAGGATGTTTGAAATATTAGGTAAAGACACTCCATTAGAGTATAATTCAGTTGGCTATAAAGAAGATTTAGATCCTGAAAATTTAATTGAATATTATAAAAAAATGCTTAAAAGCGATTTAATAGATATTTTTGTAATTGGTGATGTTGATGAAGAAAGTATAGTTGAAACATTTAATAAAAACTTTAATGTTAACACTATTAAAAGACCTGGAATATCCCATTTTGTAAATCAAAATATAACTAAATTAAATAAAGTAAAAGAAACATTACCAATTGAACAAACTAATTTAAATATCGGATATAAAATAAAAGATTTAACCGAATTTGAAAAACAATATGTTTTATATATTTATACTTTTATTTTAGGTGGTAGTCCTAATTCAAAATTATTTAGAACAGTAAGAGAAAAAAACAGTTTATGTTATAGTATAAATGCTACATTTAAAGCAATATACAATGTTTTATATATTACAGTTGGGACAAATAAAGATGATGTTAAAAAGTGTTTAAGTTTAATCAAAAAAGAATTCAATAAAATGGGTAAAGGTGATTTTACCGATAACGATATTGAATCAGCTAAAATAACTTATATTAACAGCTTAAAAGATATTGAAGACTATCAAGCAAGTATTTTAAGAATGTATGAAAGTCATATTTATTTTAACTATGATTTATTAGATGAAAGAATTGAAAATATTAATAAAGTAACAAAAGAAGATATTATTAACTTACATAAAAAAATTAATATGGATACTATATTCGTTTTAGAAGGTGAAAATAATGAAGAAAATTAATTTTAAAAATTTAGATTTAGATTTATTCTATGAAAAATTAGATAATGGTTTAGAAATATTTGTCTTACCTAAAACAAATGTTAATAATATCTATGTTACTTTTAATACTAAATATGGATCTAATATAAGTGAATTTAAACCAATCGATAAAGATAAAATGATAAAAGTACCCTTAGGTATTGCCCATTTTCTAGAGCATAAAATGTTTGAACAAGAAGATGGTTCTGATATATTTTCATTTTATAGTGAACGAGGTGCTGATTGTAACGCTAATACAAATTATACTAAAACAACTTACCTATTCTCTTGTCCTAATTTCTTTAAAGAAAATATGGATATGTTATTAGATTATGTACAAGCACCTTATTTTACTGATGAAAATGTTGACAAAGAAAAAGGAATAATAACTCAAGAAATTAAAATGTATCAAGACATGCCTGGGACAATGATATATGATAAAATAATTGAAAATACTTTTAAAATACACCCAATGAAGCATCCAATTATTGGTGATATTGAAAATATTAACAAAATTACTAAAGAAGATTTATATACTTGCTATAACACATTCTATCATCCTTCTAATATGTTTGTTGTAGTTACAGGTAATGTTGATGCCGAAGAAGTTATTAATGTAATTAGAGAAAATCAAAATAAAAAAGAATTTAAAAAAGAAGAAAAAATTAAAATTAAATCTTATAATGAACCAAAAGAAGTTGCTAAAAAAAATGATGAAATAAAACTAAATGTCAGTATTCCTAAATGTGCTATATGCTATAAATTAAAAATAGAAAAAAATATTCAAAATATCTTCTATTTATTAACATTATTTGATTGTAAATTTTCTTCTACTAGTGAATTTGTCCATAACTTATTAGAAGAAAAAATAATCAATGATACCTTAGCAGTTGATTTTGATGATAGTACTGATTATATTTTAATGTTTGTTTTAGGAGAATCAACTAATCCCCAAACATTGTTAGATAAAATAAAAAAAGAAATGCAAGATTTAAATATATCGAAAACAGATTTTGAAAGAAAGAAAAAAGTATTGCTAAGTTCAATTATTTATATGACAGAAAATATATTTAGTTTAAATAGTAATATAACTAGTGATATTATAAAATACGGTAAATTTAATGATAATAAATATAATGATATTAAAAATTTAAATTATAAAGATTTTATGAACTTTATTAAAAAAATTGATTTTAAAAATAATACCACATTAATAATTAATCCAAAAAACTGATGTTAATTCATCAGTTTTTATCATTTGTTATATTTCCATCACCACTAACGGGAATAACTTCGCCACCATAAGTAGAATTAGGTTTTAATAATGCTTTAACAAAATCTTTATCACGAGCTAATATTTCTCTTATTTCTCTTTTAAACTGTCCTGGATAATCTCTTAGATTAGAGCTAACACCATATGCTTCTATTCCTAAACTTTTAGCAATATATAATGCTCGATATAAATGATATTTTTGAGTTACAATAATTACTTTTTTTACTTCAAATATTTCTTTAGCTCGATATAAACTATCATAGGTTGATATTCCTGCGTGATCCATAAAAATATCACTAGATGGTACTCCCTCACTAATTGCATATGTTTTCATAACGTTTACTTCATCATAATCTTCTTGCATATGATCGCCACTCATAATTATTTTTTTAGATACATTATTATTATATAATTCAATACCAGTTAAAATTCTATCTTCTAACATAGGTCTTGGTTTATTATCTAAAACACCTGAACCTAAAACTAAAATACAATCAACATCTTCTAATTGTTTAGCATCTTCGATTGTTATTATTTTATCTTCATTAGTTAATACGACATAATAATTAATACCTAATACCCCAACTATAAATAGTATTATTAAAATTAATAAATATTTTACTACTTTCATATTTAAACACCTATTACTATTGTACCATATAAATTACTTATTTTCGATTAATTTTTCATTTTTATATTCATAACCTAAATAATTATCTTTAGATATAACAGTTTCTCCTAATTGTTTTTCTAATTCATCGCGAGCAACTTTAGCCACATTACCACCTATTTTAGCTACTTTAATATTGTTTTTTAATCCTTGAGGTTTTTGTTTATTAGCTAATCTTTTAGTTGCCTCTTCACCTAAATCAGCTAATGTTACTTCGATACTATCCATATTATCCCTTAAAGATTCTTTTCTTAATCCCTTGTACTCTTTAGCAGTCATACCTGACCAACTTTTATATATTTCATTCGTTAAAATACCATATTCATAGTTTTCAGTAATTCCATTGTCTTTCCATACATCAGTTAAACTTTTTCTTTGTTGAATTCCTTTTATTCGCTTAGCTATCCATAATTCATCATAACCTTTAGAACGATACAAATCTATTAATCTTTGAATACCAATAGAAGGATCAAATACTTCATCAATTCTTTCACTACCTAATTTAGCTAACCAAAGTTTCACTGGTTCGGCATTTTTACTTGGTATTGATTCGATTATTCTAAACATTCCTTCAATGTCTACGACATCAGTCAAACGATATTTACCATCTTGGGCTTTCAATTTCAACTGGTGACAATTTGTCACCGTTTCATTTCCTTCTTCTTTTAATCTTTGTTTTAATTTATTCCAGTATTTTCTTCCATCTTTACTTTCTGATAAAATACCTACAATATCAACCACACTGATATAATATTTTTCGGAATCTTTATCCCAAACTGTTCTAATATTTTCGTTATTAAATATTTTATTAATTAAATATGTTTTATCTTGTTTCATATTCCTCCTTCTAAACTCCTACAAGCATATCGTACAATACAAATGTTTGTATGTCAATTGTCGGTTTTAATACATCTAAAAAAATATAAGAGATTAATCTTATACCTTTTCTACTTCATCTTTAATATGTACTTAATAATTTTATCATTTTTGGATATTACTTTTGTCTTGTTCTGGTTTATCAAATATTTCTTGAATAGATTTGCTATTAGTTTTCCAACCATTTTTTAATAAATTTGATATAATTGTGGAATTAACTTTAATAAAACCTAATTCATTTGAAAAACCATAATATAGTCCATAATCATCAAACGCATAAATTGCCATTAAATTAAATTCAATAGAATTGCTATATGATAAATTATATTGTTTAAGACAACTTAATTCCTGTGGTGATAAAATTTTATTTAATAAAATATAAATATATCTTGTAGCTTCGTGAGCACCTTTAAAATCTTTAGCAAATAATTCTTTAGCTTTTAAAATTTTATATTCTAATTTTTCAATTGGTGTTTTATCTTTAAAGTCAAAATTATTTATTGAATCTACAAATTCATCAATATAATCATCAGTATATTTTTCTGTTATAAATCCTAATTTTTTATCCATTTCAGCACATTCTCTTAACGAAATAATATCATACTCATTTTTACTATTAGATGAATAACCAAATTCTTTAGTTTTCAAGCCACCTTGAATATTAGCTAAGTCAAGCGTTAAATCAAGTATTATTTTTAAACCATCTTTAAATTCCACTTCAGTTGCCACATGTTCATTATTAAATCTTCTACCTGGTATAGTTCTTTCAATAACTTTAGCTTTGCAAGTTGGAATTAATCCATTTATAAAAGTAGAAAGAATTTCACTTATTTGATAACAAGTTTTATATCGTCCAATTTCATTACTTTCATAATCAATTTTTTCATTCACTACACTTTCATCAAGTATTATCCGATAATCATAGCAAAATATTTTTCCTAAATTTATATAAATATAACGAACTTTTTCTAAATCTGTTAAATCATCTGGAATTGATGACATTATAAAATTTAATGATGGTATAACATTTTGTCCTATATGTAAATTCATAAAATTTCGCCTCCTAAATATAATTATATTAAATTTAATTTTTTTGTCAATTTTAATATAAATAAAAGAAAAGAATTAATTCTTTTCGATTAATTCTTTTCTACTTTAATAACAACATCTTCATCATTTAATTTATCATCAAATGTTAAAGTATCATCTTTAATTAATTCATCACCTAAAACTTCACCCATAACATAATCATAATATTTATCTAACATTTGATTAATCTTATTACTTCCATGATAAATAACTTTAATATGATCAGTTATAACAAAGTCAGCTTCTTTTCTTAAACTTTGAACTTTACGAACAAATTCACGAGCTAAACCTTCTAATATTAAATCTTCCGTTAATTCAGTATTTAATACAACGCAAGTTTTATTATTTGAGCTTGATGCATAACCTTCTTTTTGTTTTAAAGAAATTAATACCATTTCATTAGTTAATTCAAAATTTTCATTGCCTAATTGAATAGTTAATCCATCGCTTTGTAATAAATTAATGTCTTTACTTGATAGTTTAATTAATTTATCTTGTAATTCTTTTATTTTAGGTCCCAAAGTCTTACCTAAAACTTTAAAGTTAGGTTTTACAATATAATCTAAATATTCACTCATATCTTCTTTAAAGATTATTTCTTTAACGTTTAATTCTTCTTCAATAATAGATATTAAATTACCAATAATTTTTTCATCATTTTTAGGTAAAATTAAATGTGATATTGGTTGTCTTACTTTAATATTAGCTTCTTCACGAGCAAATCTACCTAATGAACAAATATCTCTTACCAAATCCATTTGTTCTTCTATTTGTTCATCAATTAATTTTTCATTATATTTAGGGAAATTTGCTAAATGAATTGATTCTTCACCGGTTAATTTTTGATATATTTCTTCAGTTAAGAAAGGTGTTATAGGAGCACATAACTTACATAATGTTACTAATACTTCATAAGTTGTTAAATAAACAGCTTTTTTAGATTCAGATAATTCACTATCCCAGAATCTTCTTCTATTACTTCTAATATACCAATTTGATAAATCATCATTTAAAAATGGTACTATTAATCTTGCAACTTTATTTAAATCGTATTCTTCATAAGCTGAAGTTACATTTTTAATTAATTTATTTAATTTAGATAATAACCATCTATCAATTAATTCTCTTTTACTTTCTTCAATATGATATTCTCTTGGATCGATATGATCAGCATTAGCATACATTTCAAAGAATGAATAAGCATTTTTAAATGTTGATATATATTTAGAATATATTTCTTTTAATCCTGTTTCATCAAATTTTAAAGGTGTCCAAACAGGAGATGCATATAACATATAATATCTTACTGTATCAGCTCCATATTTAGTCATTATTTCAGTAGGATCAATAATATTACCAGTTGATTTACTCATTTTTTTACCGTAAGCATCTAACATCATATCATTAACTACAACATTTTTAAAACTTGATTCTCCTGATATAATAGTCGATATAACTAATAATACATAGAACCATCCTCTTGTTTGATCTACGCCTTCAGCAATAAAATCAGCTGGAAATTGTGATTCAAACAATTCTTTATTCTCAAATGGATAATGGAATTGTGCATAAGGCATAGCACCTGAATCAAACCATACATCCATAACATCTTTTACCCTATCCATAATTTTACCACATTTGCTACATTTAATATGTAATTCATCAACATAAGGACGATGTAATTCTATATTTTTAACATTAACATCTTCGATTATTTTTTCTTGCAATTCATCTAATGAGCCAATTACTTCTTTATGACCACATTCACAAGTCCATATAGGCATTGGACAACCCCAATATCTATTTCTTGAAATTCCCCAATCGACCATATTTTCTAACCAATTAGCAAATCTCTTTTCACCAATATAATCAGGATACCAATTTACTTTTTTATTTGCTTCGATTATTTTATCTTTATATTTAGTAGTTTCTACATACCATGCTGGTTTAGCATAATAAATTAAAGGACTTTTACATCTCCAACAATGTGGGTAATCGTGAACTATTTTAATTTTCTTAAATAATTTATCGTTTTCTTTTAAATATTTAATAATTTCAATTTCTAAATCAGAATCAGTTACTAATCTCCCTTTCCAAGGTCCTTCTAAATAACAGCCATCTTTACCAACAGGATTAACAAAAGAAATACCTTTTTCTTTACATACTCTATTATCATCAACACCATAAGCAGGAGCAATATGAACAATACCAGTACCATCAGAATCAGTTACATAACTATCAGCAATAACTTCAAATGCTTTACCTTCTACTTTGACAAATGGTAATAATTGTTCGTATTTGATACCTTGTAAATCACTACCCTTATATTTTTCTAATATTTTATAATCTTCACCTAATACTTTATCTGCTAAAGATTCACATAAAATAAATTTATAACCTTGACTTTCTACTTTTAAATAAGTTAAATCTGGATTAACACAAATAGCTACATTAGCCATTAAAGTCCAAGGTGTTGTTGTCCATACTAAAAAATAAACATCTTCATCAACTTTCTTAAAAGGAACAATAACAGTATTAACTGGATCTTGTTGATAACCTTGCGCTACTTCATTACTAGATAATTCAGTGCCACATCTAGGACAATAAGGTAATACTTTATTGCCATAATATATTAAACCTTTTTTATCCATTTCTTTAATAATCCACCATTCAGATTCAATATACTCATTATCACAAGTAACATAAGGATGATCACAATCAATAAATTGCCCCATCATATCAGTTATTTTCTTTACTTCATTAATATTAGTAGCAGTTTCTTTATTACATTCTTTACAAAAATTTTCAATACCAAAATTTTCAATATCTGATTTGTTTTTGAAACCTAATTTCTTTTCAACATTAACTTCAATTGGTAATCCATGAGTATCAAGTCCAATTTTCCTTAATACTCGATATCCTTGCATAGTTTTATATTTAGTAAATGAATCTTTAATTGTTTTAGCAAAAACATGATGTATTCCAGGTTTTGCATTAGCATAAATTGGTCCATCATAAAAAACATAATCTTTTTTATCTTTTCTATTTTCAATAGATTTTTCAAAAATATTATTTTCTTTCCAAAAAGATAACACTTCACTTTCTGCTTCATTAATTTGTTTTTTGTTTAATTCTTTAAATTCCATAATATACCTCCTGTAATATATATAAAAAAGATGATACCATAAAGGGCGAATATATCCGCGGTACCACCTTTTTTTAACTTATTAACTATAACGCGTTACCGTTTTTATCTTATCCATAAAAAGCATCCAAAGTGATCTATATATTAATCATTTATTAGTTTTCACCAACCACTAACTCTCTATCAAATAAATTTAATATATCGTCTTTTTCATCTGCTATATCTCTATTTTTTCAATATCTTCAATTAATTCAACTTGTGTTGACAAAGCATCTTTTAATCTTCTTTTAAAAACTATCATATTTCTTCTTAACATATCAGATTCCTTTTCGATAGTTTCAGCTTTTAATAATGCTTCATTTACTATTCTATTAGCATTTTTCTTCGCATCGCTAATTATTATATCTCTTTCTTGATAAGCTGTCAACTTAATTTGTTCAGAAGTTTTCTCAGCCATCAAAATAGCTTTTTTTAAATTATCTTCCATTCTTTCAAATTGAGCAATTTTACTAGTTAAATTTAAATTTTCTTGTTCTAATTTTTTTAAATCAGATATTTGTTGTTTATCATCTTGATTTAATTTTGTAAGTTCATTTATTTTTTTATCTTTTTCTTCTAATTCTTTAACCATTGCTTCTACTTTAGCTATTACTTTATCAAGAAAGTCATTTACTTCTTCAGGATCATAACCTCTTAATACTCGGCTGAACTTTTCCATAACTTCACCTCAAAATAAGTATATTTACCACTCTATATTAATATCACCATTATCGTGTATTTCTTTACCTTCATTATCATCAGTTATTTTTCCATTTACTTTAACATTATTAGGTGTACATAAAAATATTCCCCCACCTACTTTTTGTAAAGAACCTCCAATAGCATAAATAGTTCCACTTAAAAAGTCTACTATTCTTTTTGCTTGATCTGATGTAACTCTTTTCAAATTAACAACAACTGTATTTCTACTTTTTAATTGATCAGCAATTTGTTGTGCTTCTGAAAAAGCTCTTGGTTCTAATAAAACTAATTTTGTACTTCCATCTTCTGCTATTGCTTCACTTGATTTAATATTATAATATTGATCATTTGAACTATCTGTTAATATGTCATTTTCATCTGTTGAAAACCATTTTTTTAAATTCATACCCTTTTTTCCTCCTTGATGCATACACTGCACATACTATATTAATTTTATCATAAAAAAATTAAAAAGTGAACATTATTTATTAAAAAAACTAAAATATTAAAATTCTAGTTTCTTGTTTACATATTCTACTACTTCATCTAATTTAATAGTTATTTGTTCCATTGTATCTCTATCTCTTAATGTAACAGTATTATTATTAATAGTATCATCATCAATTGTTATACAAAATGGTGTTCCAATAACATCATTTCTTCTATATCTTTTACCAATATTACCAGTTTCATCATAATTAACCATAAAATATTTAGATAAGTAAGTATATACTTCTTGAGCTTTAGTAGAATGTAATTTTTTAATTAAAGGTAATACAGCTACTTTATAAGGGGCTAAAAATGGTGATAAACTTAATACTTCACGAGTTGTACCATCTTCTAAAGTATCTTCATGATATGAAGCAAACATAACAGCTAAAAAAGTTCTATCTAATCCATAAGTTGATTCAATAATATATGGAATATATTTTTCATTTGTATCAGGATCTAAATAAGTTTGTGACTGTCCACTATATTCTTGATGTCTAGATAAATCAAAATTAGTTCTGTTATGAGTGCCATTTATTTCTCCCCAACCAAATGGAAATTTATATTCAATATCACAAGCTTCTTTAGCGTAATGAGCTAATTTTTCATGATCATGAAATCTTAAATCTTCTTCTTTCAAACCTAAATCCATAAAGAATTTTTTACCATATTCTTTAAAATAATTATAAGTTTCTGAATCAGTTCCTTCTTTACAAAAAGTTTGAAATTCCATTTGTTCAAATTCAATTGTTCTAAAAGTAAAATTACCTGGTGTTATTTCATTTCTAAAAGCTTTACCAATTTGTCCAATTGAAAAAGGTAACTTTGCTCTCATACTTCTTTGAACATTTAAGAAATTGACATATTCTCCTTGTGCATTTTCTGGGCGTAAATATACAACAGATTTAGCATCATTAGTAACACCTCGATAAGTTTGAAACATTAAATTAAATTGTCTTATATCAGTAAAATTAGATTTCCCACATTTTGGACATGGAACTTTATGTTCTTTAATATAATTTATCATTTCTTCTTGTGTCATACTATCAGCATGAGCATTACTATCAAAATCATCAATTAAATTATCAGCTCTATGTCTCGTTTTGCATTCTTTACAGTCAAGTAATGGATCAGAAAAAGAACTAACATGACCTGATGCTTCCCAAACTCTTGGGTGCATTAAAATATCAGCATCTATTTCATAACTATTCATTCTTTCTTGAATAAATCTTTTTCTCCATGCATCTTTTATATTATTTTTTAATCTTGAACCTAATGGTCCATAATCCCAAGTATTAGCTAATCCACCATAGATTTCACTACCTTGAAAAACAAAACCATATTGTTTACATAGATTTACTAATTTTTCCATCGTTAAATTATTCATTTTCTTCCTCCATAATCATATCTTTTCATTACTAATTGTTTATTTTCAATCATATCGGTAAATGTTTGATAACCAAATTCTGATTTTAAACCTCTTATAGCTTCCATTAATAAGTCTAATTGAATAAATGCTTTATCATCATCATAAAAATCAAATACTATATTATCAATTGTATATCTCCTAATTTTTACGCCTTCAAGAAATGAATTGCTTTTATGTTCTTTTATTTTTTCATAAAAATCTTTTAAACGCATTATTTCTCTTTCAAAGCAACAATTATCAGTAATTTCATGCATTCTTAAAAATTCTTGAATAAATTTTATAACAAATTTTTTTTCATAATTAGGAATTATTATTTTTCCATTTTTTATTAATGATAATATTTGATAACTATAAGCACCTAATCCGGTTACAACATTTTTTTTACTTTGATTTAAACTCAAAAACATTTGCGTTCCTAATTCCATATTTCCTTGAACAATTTGTTTTGTAATCCCCTCTCTTTTAGCAAATTCTATTTTTTTTATAAAATCTGCAAACACTTCGTTAATATTCATACCAGAAATAGCAATAGTAAATATTCCTTGTGTCGTTATAATATCAAAACAATTTCTATCAGGATAATTTTGTTTTAAAGTAAAATAACTTGCTCCAATAACTACATGGTTTCTTAGAAAATTTTCCAACATATAATTGCATAACTTTTTAACATCTTTTTTTACTTTTATAAGTTCTTCATTATATATATCAATATATTTACCTTTTAATTTTGTTTTTCCCTCAATTACTAAACTAGGAATTATTATTCCGTCTATTTTTTTTATGTCTAAAACAGCATTATCAAAGTCATTAGATAAAAACCTTTTTAATTTTTGTATATCAATCATAATATCCTCCATAATAAAATTCTATTAGAAGACATAAGGACGGTATTATACCGTGGTTCCACCTTATTTATTCTAATAGAATCACTTATTAATATATTGCTCGAGAGATTCCAACCTCCGTCATCACATCGATAAATAAATTTTATTACATTTAGTATAATTAGTCAACTATTTTTTTATCATTTTAGTTATAAAATCCTTTTTTCTAATTAAAACTGCTCCTTCATTTTTAGGATTAATATTTGTATATAATGTATTAGCCATAGTATAAATATTACCAGAACTTATAGAAAAATTAGATTTATTAAATATTGAATCTATAACTATAAATGGAACTTTTAATGAAAAATTTACCGTTGCTTTAACAAAATTATCAACAGCAATTTCTTTTTGCATTCCATATAATGAAGAAACAAATAAACTTATTTTTAATTCAACGCAGAAATCATGGATTACTTTAAGCATCATATCTAATTTACTCAATTTTTCATTTAATTCAGTAACTGTTTTAACATTATCAATTTGAAAATTAATAATTATCAAATCATATTCAGAATCTCTAATTATCGATTTTAAGAAATTAGGATTTAATCCGTCATCAGTTTTAGCAAAACAAATATTATCAGAAACAACATTTTGTAATCCATTACAATAATAATTAATCTGTTTAATATTTTCACTTGCCAATAAAATTAACGTTTTTGCATTTATTTTTTTTAGTGAATTTGCCATCGAAATACCTGATAATGGATAAGCAAACATTGGGTATTTAACGCCTTTCATTTCAAATAATGAACAATAATCATTTATATTATTAATTGTACTAATATTTGAAATAAAACTAGATATATCATAATATTCATAATTAAAGAAAAAGAAGCTATCATTAACATCAAATTTAAATCCTTCATTCATATAAAATTCTTTTACATCACTTGGCTTTATTTTAGAAGTTTCTAAATAACTTATTTTTTTAGTAATTTCTTTCCATTTTTCACCAACTTCATTTTTAAATAAATTCATAAATGAAGTTAAATTTTGATTCATTAACTGATTAATTCCAACAATTATACCTATCTTTATATCTTTAAAATCATAACTTATTTTTGTCACAATTTTATCTATTTCTTTATAGTTATTAGTATTATGTGAAGTTAAAATAAAATGTAAATATATTTTATTATTTTTGTTTTTTATATAATTACAAAATGATTTAATATGTTCAAAACTTTTTTCGTTTTCATAAAATAAAAACAATTGTACTTTACCTTCTGGTCTAATACTATTTAGATAAAAATTTAAATTTTTATTTTCACTAAACTTTAAATAATAATTGTCTATTAAAGAATAAGTAAGAGGTAAATCTGATGCTGTACTAAATGTTCTATAACCACTTTTTAAATCATATGCTTTAGATTCAATAGCAGTAAATAAATAATTTTTAGTATATGAATCCAAATTAGGCATTAATTTAGAATTATATATGTTATATGAATCAATTTGTTCAATTCCAAAACCATTCATTAAAAATAAAACTGTTTTTTTCATTATTCATCCCTCATATTCTATTAAATATTATATCTTATTTTTTATAATTTATCAATGATTATTTTGTAAAAAAAACAATAACTGTATGTCATTGTTCAAATTGAGAATTATATAAATTAGCATAAAAACCATTTTTCTTTAATAATTCTTCATGATTTCCTTGTTCTACTATATCTCCATTATTCATAACTAATATTAAATCGGCATCTCTAATAGTTGATAATCTATGAGCAATTATGAAAGATGTTCTTCCTTTCATTAATTCATCCATTGCTTTTTGAATTAATATTTCTGTTCTTGTATCAACACTACTTGTTGCTTCATCTAATATTAATACTTTAGGATTAGCTAAAATAGCACGAGCAATTGTAAGTAATTGTTTTTGTCCTTGAGATATATTATTTGTTTCTTCATTTAATTCCATATTATATGCATCTGGCAAAGTTTGAATAAAATGATGGACATGGGCTTTTTTAGCGGCTTCAATTATTTCGTCATCAGTTGCATCTAATTTTCCATATCTTAAATTTTCCATAATAGTTCCTGAGAATAACCAAGTATCTTGTAAAACCATACCAAATATATGTCTTAAATCACTTCTTTTAAAATTATTAATATTGTTTCCATCAATTAAAATAGCACCATCATTAACATTATAAAATCTCATAAGTAATTTAATCATTGTTGTTTTACCTGCTCCAGTAGGTCCTACTATAGCAATCTTCTGTCCCTTCTTAACATCTGCACTAAAATCTTTAATTATAATTTGATCTTCATTATAACCAAATTTAACATGATCAAAAATAACATTTCCTTCGATATTATCTACTTTAAGTGGATTTTTAACTTCTACTTCTTCTTTTTCATCTAAAAATTCAAATACTCTTTCACTAGCTGCAATCATTGATTGAATCATATTTGATACTTGCGCTAATTGAGCAATTGGGTTTGTAAAATTTTTAGTATATGAAATAAATGATTGAATATTACCAACTGTAATTTTACCTAAAATAGTAAAATAACCACCTAATATTGCAATTACAACATATCCTAAATTACCAATAAAATTCATAATTGGATGCATCATACCAGAGAAAAATTGACTCTTCCATCCAACATTACTTAAATAAGTATTATCTTTTTCAAATTCTTTCAAAACTTTATTTTCAGCATTAAATACTTTAATAACATTTTGTCCAGAATACATTTCTTCAATTTTACCATTAACATGACCTAAATATTCTTGTTGTTTAGCAAAATAATTTTGACTATGTTTAACAATAAACATTGTAATTAAAGAGGCTATTGGTAAAATTAATATAGCAACAATCGTCATTGTAACATTTATTGATAGCATCATTACTAATATACCAATAATTGTTGTAATAGAAGTTATTAATTGTGTTGCACTTTGATTTAAACTTTGACTCATTGTATCAATATCATTAGTTATAATAGATAAAACTTCACCATGAGTTTTTTTATCAAAATAAGAAATAGGTAATTTGTTTATTTTGATAGATACTTTTTTTCTTAATTGATATGTATATTTTTGACTTATACCAGTCATTATAAATCCTTGAACATAAGAAAATAATGCACTTATAATATATAAAATTATCAAAAATATTAAAATAGAAGCAATTTTATCAAAATCAATACCAGCACCACCTGATAATTTGCTAACAATTCCATTAAATAATTCCGTTGTAGCATTACCTAGTATTTTAGGTCCTACTATGGAAAATATGGTACTGGCAATAGCAAATATAAATATAACTATTAATTGTATTTTATATTTACTCATACTTTTGAATAATTTTTTTAATGTTCCTTTAAAATCTTTGGCTTTTTCAACACTGCCTATTGCACCTGGACCTCTATTCATTTTCTAACTCCTCCTTTGATAATTGTGAGTAAGCTATTTCTCTATAAATATCACAGTTTTTTAATAATTCTTTATGTTTACCAATTCCTACTATATGACCTTTATCTAAAACAATAATTTGATTAGCATTCATAACCGTACTTATTCTTTGAGCAACAATAAATATAGTTGAATCTTTAGTTACTTTATTTAATTCTTTTCTTAATTTAGCATCTGTTTTATAATCTAATGCTGAAAAACTATCATCAAATATATATATTTCTGGATCTGTTGCAATAGCTCTTGCAATTGCTAATCTCTGTCTTTGACCACCTGATACATTAGTACCACCTTGTGATATAGCACTTTCATATTTATCTTTTTTATCATTAATAAATTCTTCAGCTTGACTTATCTTTGCAGCTTTTTTAATTACTTCATCATCTTTTTTATGTAATCCAAAACCAATATTAGATTCAATAGTACCAGTAAATAATATTCCTTTTTGTGGTACATAACCAATTTTATCTCTTAATTCTTTGATATTAGCATTTCTTATATCAATTCCATCAATTAAAATTTTACCACCTGTAACATCAAAAAATCTTGGAATTAAATTAATTAAAGTTGATTTACCTGAACCAGTTGAACCGATAAATGCTGTTGTTGTTCCTTTGGTTGCTTTGAAACTAATATTTTGTAAAACATCTTCTTCAGCATCTGGATATCTAAAATAAACATCCTTAAATTCAACCGTACCTTTTAGATTATTATTAAACTTTAAACATTTATCTTTTTGTTTAACTGAAGTATCTTTATCTAATACTTCGCCTATTCTATTCATTGAAACAAATGCACGTGGAACCATAATTGATACCATTGAAATCATTAAAAATGACATAATTATTTGCATAGTATAAGTAATAAATGCTAATAAAGTACCAACTTGAATTGTTCCAGCATCAATTTTACTTGCACCTATCCAAACAATTAAAACACTAACACCATTCATAATAAACATCATAGTTGGCATCATAATTGTCATTGTTCTATTTACAAATAAATTTACTTTCATTAGATCTTTATTTGCTTTATCAAATCTTTCTTCTTCATGTTTTTCAGTACCAAAAGCTCTTATAACTTGAATACCTGATAATATTTCTCTTGCTACTAAATTTACTCTATCAATTAACTTTTGAACTTTATTAAATTTAGGCATAGCAATACTAAATAATATAATTACAAAACTTATAATTACTAATACAGCTAAACCAATTATCCAACTCATTTCATTACCACTAACTTTAGTTAAAGCACCTATTCCCATGATTGGAGCAAAGAATACTATTCTAAGTAACATAACAATTAACATTTGAACTTGTTGAATATCATTAGTACTTCTAGTAATTAAAGAAGCAGTTGAAAAACTTTCAAATTCTTTATTTGAATAAGTCATAACTTTATTAACTACCTTACTTCTTAAATCTCTACTAAAGAATGCTGCAATACGACTTGATAAAAATACGGTTACGATAGTTAACACCATTGCAGCTAAAGCAACAGCTAACATTTTAATACCTGTTTTAGCGATATAACTAATTTGTAAATTAGATACATCAATACCTATTTCGGTATATTCATTTTTTAAATAAACTGTAGCCATTTGTTCTAATAAACTAACTTTTTCATTAGAATAATTTTCTTTTAATTTATTTAAAAATTGACTATGAGTAACACTATCCATATTTTTTAAAACATCAAAAATAGTCATACCCTCAGGAATACTTAATTCTGGTATTTCAATTGTATTATTAGAAAAACTATATACCATTATAATAGGTAAAGTCATTATATCATTTAAATCATCATCACCAGTTAAAACATATAAATTTTCTTCATTTAATAATGGATATTTTTCTAAATACTCCGTATCATCTTTTGTTATTAAAGTATAATTATTATTTACAATTGTTTTATCGCTATCATCCATAAACAACAATAATTTTTCATATTCACTTTCTCTAATTACATCTGGTACCGAGGATTCAATACCACTTTGTTGTATACCAATATTTACTATATCAGAAGTATATTCTGGTAAACTTAAATCACACATTGCTTGCATAAAAAGTAATACAAATACTAATATTATTTGAAAACTATACTTTTTTAATGTTTTTAATACATGTTTCATTTTAATCCTCCTTGCATATTATTAAATACTTTTTTTAAAACTTCATTAAAAATATTTAATTCTTCTTTTGATATGCCTGCTATCATTTCTTTTTCTAATTGTTTAGCCTCTTTTTTCATTTCATTTATTAGTGAAATACTTTTTTCAGTTAAATGGATTTCTTTATTTCTAGCATCTTTTAAACTAACAGTACGTTTAATAAAATCTTTATTTTCTAATCTATTTAATATGCCATTGACTGTCGGATTAGTCAACTCAAATTTTCTTTCAATATCTCTTTGATTAACAATTTCCTTATTTTTGTATAAATAAATTAATATACTTGCTTGACTATTAGTTAAATCAATTTTTTCTAATTTTTTATTCATATTTCTTTCCATTATCTGAAAAATCTTTTTAAAATAAAATCCAATATGTCGATCCATTTAATCATCTCCAATTATATAACACGCTATATAATTGTATGCAATTATAAATATAATGTCAATACTATTTTTGACTAATCAAAAAAAATATGATATATTTAAAAAAATATGCAATAAAAATAATCTTTAAAGTGTTGTTATATTGAGAGGAGTAAAAAAATGGAAATTAGTAACTACTTAGAAAGAATTGCTTTAAATGATATTGAAGCATTTAATGAACTATATGATTTAATTAATAATAATGTTTATAGTTTTGCATTAAG
This sequence comes from uncultured Mycoplasmatota bacterium, assembly GCA_946488855.1. Taxonomy (GTDB): domain Bacteria; phylum Bacillota_I; class Bacilli_A; order RF39; family UBA660; genus Faecisoma. Next base: position 9,595 of record CAMLWC010000009.1, on the reverse strand, counting down.
TATTTTAAAAAATAGTGAAGACGCTAAAGATGTTATGCAAGAAGTATTTATTACAATTTATCACAATGCTTTTAAATATCAAAATCAAAATAAACCAATGGCTTGGATTTTAACAATCACTAAAAATATTGCCTACAATAAAATTAGAAGTAACAAAAAAACAATTAATGTTGATGAAATTGAATTTATATCTAAACCTAATCATGATGATAAAATATTAATAGAATATTTACTAAACAATTTAAATGACGATGAAAGAAATATTATTATTTTGCACGCTATGAATGGTTTTAAATTTCATGAGATTGCTAAGATTTTAGATTTAAAATTAACTACTACTCTCTCTAAATATCATAGGGCAATCAAAAAATTGAAAGAACTTACAAAGGAGGGAAAAAATGAATAATATTGAAAAAAGAATTAGTAAAAATTTAAATAATATTAAGCTTCCTAAGTTCGATTTAAATAATTTAGAAAAGAAAGGATATGTTTATATGGAAAAGAAAAGAAAATTGCCTATTATGGCGACGATCAGTACACTTTGTGTAATATGCTTATTATTTATAGGGGGATTATATTATAATAATAATTATAAAGTTACTTCAAAAGTAGGAATCGATGTTAATCCAAGTGTTGAATTAAAAATTAATCAAAAAGAAAAAGTTTTAGAAGTTATCGCCAATAATGAAGATGGCAAAAAAATTATTAGCGATATGGATTTAAAAGGTAGCGATATTAATGTAGCTGTTAATGCCTTAATTGGCTCTATGGTTAAAAATGGTTATATTACTGAACTAGCTAATTCCATTTTAATATCAGTTGAAAATAATGATAATGCTAAAGCTGAAACTTTAAGGCAAGAAATTTTAAATCAAATTAATATGGAAAATATTTCAATTATTAGCCAAACTGTTAATGAAGAAAAAGAATTAACTGATTTAGCTAATCAATATAATATTTCTTTAGGTAAAGTTAAAATAATCAAACAAATAATGGCTAACAACAATTTGTTAACTTTTGATCAATTAGCTGATTTATCTATTAATGAATTAAATTTAATTTTAAAAGATAATGAAAAAACTAGTGGTAGTGCTAGTCAAAAAGCTTATATTGGCGAAAAAAAAGCTAAAGAAATTGCTTTAAATCACGCTAATGTTACTAATATAACTAATTATAAAATTGAATTAGATTTTGATGATGTTATGGTTTATGAAATTGAATTTAAAGCAAACAATAAAGAATACGATTATGAAATTAATGCTTTAACTGGCGATATAATTGAATATGAAATTGATAATAACGAAATTTCAAATAATAATTCAAGTAATAGTTCAAATAATACAACAACTGATAAAATAACTAAAGATGAAGCAAAGCAAATTACTTTAAAACATGCTAATGTTACTAATATAACTAATTATGAAATTGAATTAGATGATAATAAATATGAAATTGAGTTTAAATCAAATAATAAAGAATATGATTATGAAATAAATGCCACTACAGGTAAAATAATCAAATATTCTATTGATAATAATTATAAAGAACCTAATCCTGTAATTAGTAAAGAAAAAGCTAAACAAATTGCTTTAGATCATGCTAATGTTACTAATATAACTAATTATGAAATTGAATTAGATGATAATAAATATGAAATTGAATTTAAAGCAAATAATAAAGAATATAGTTATGAAATAAATGCTACTACAGGAAAAATTATTGAATACGAAATAGACACTGATTAATTCAGTGTCTATTTTTTAAAATGGCATTTTAAAATTACCATTTTTAAATTGTTTCATTAATAATTTCATTTGTTCAAATTGTTTTAATAATCTATTTACTTCTTCAACACTTCTGCCACTACCTTTAGCAATTCGTTGTTTACGACTCGCTTTTAGTACTTCAGGGTGTTTTCTTTCATATGGAGTCATCGATAAAATAATAGCTTCAATATGTAACATATCTTTAGGATTAATTTGAATATTATTTAACCCCATTTTTTTAGCACCTGGTAACATTTTTAATATATTTTCTAGAGGTCCTAATTTTTTTATTTGTTTTAATTGAACTAAAAAATCTTCTAAATCAAAATTACCCTTTTGCATTTTTTTAGCTGATTCGATTGCTTCATCATCCATAATATTTTCTGCTTTTTCAATCATTCCCATTAAATCGCCCATATCTAAAATACGAGTAGCCATTCTTTCTGGATAAAATTCTTCTAAGCCATCCATTTTTTCTGATACACCAACAAATTTAATTGGAACATTAGTTAAATGTCTTACTGATAAAGCAACACCACCTTTAGTATCGCCATCTAATTTAGTTAAAATAGCTCCAGTTAGTTCTAATTTATCATTAAAACCGGTTATAACATTAATAGCATCTTGGCCTGTCATAGCATCTACTACTAATAATATTTCATCTGGATTTACTATATCTTTAATATCATTTAATTCATCCATTAATTCTTCATCTATATGTAATCTACCTGCTGTATCGATTAAAATGTAATTAAAATTATTTTCTTTAGCATATTTAATTGCATTAGTTACTATTTCTCGAGGATCTTTTTTTCCTTCTTCATAAACTTCAATATTTAATTCTTTACCTATTTGTTTTAATTGGTCAATAGCAGCTGGTCTATATACATCACAAGCCACTAATAATGGTTTTTTATTATATTTTTTTCTTAATAATAAACTTAGTTTACCAATAGTAGTTGTTTTACCACTACCTTGTAACCCAACTAACATTAAAACATTTAAATCTTTATTAGTAACTAAATCTTTTTTTTCTCCACCTAATAGTTCAACTAATTCATCTTTTACTATTTTAATAAATAATTCGCTAGGTTTTAAGCTATTAGATACTTCTTCACCTAAAGCTTTTTCTTTGACATTACTAATAAATTCTTTTACAACTTGATAATTAACATCTGCTTCAAGAAGCGCTAATCTTAATTCTCTTGTAATTTCGCTTATATTTTCTTCAGTTATTTTACCATAACCTTTAATTTTATTTACTACACTTGTTAATCTATCTCCTAAGTTTTCAAACATATATATCACCTTTTAAAATTATACTATATTTAATAAAAAAAAGATAGTTTATAATAACATATCTTTAATTTTTTTTACTGATAATCCTGTTAGTTTTGATATTGTTTCAATATTCATACCTGCATCTAACATATTTTTAGCCGTTTGTAATAGTCCTTCTAAAATTCCTGCTTTTTTACCTTCAGCGATGCCTACTTTTTTGCCTTCATTGATACCTCTTTTCATTCCCTTTTCTTCGGCTTCACTCCTTATATAATTTTCCCGCATTTCTCTTTCTTGTTCTGGCGTAAACCATTTTACTACTAATTCATCTTTGTTTGCTTCTTCAACACTTTTTTTAAATTCTTTCACTATCTCATTCCTTTCACTTAATTTGTTTAATTCCTCTAATTCTAACCCTAACATTACATACAATTCTTCTTCTTTTGTTAACTTATAATTATTATAATACTTTTTAATATAAAAGTCTACATTTAAATTTTTTATTTCTATTTTTGTAGTTACTTTTTTATTATTCATTAAATTTACTACTGCTATATCTTCTATTCCTTTACTTTTTCTTCCAAAATTTATATTTATTTGTTTTACATTTCCTTTTAAGGTTTGTTTATCTTTTTCGCTTTTATCTAAACATAATTTAAAAACATATAATAAATTTCTTTCTTTTATATATTTATTATATTTAGAATTTAATTCAACATTTATATATTCATCATCTGCTTTTATTAACAAATCTAATTTCTGACCTATATTATTAATATTATCTTTAATTAAATTAGGATTTAATATTACAAATTCATTATATTTTCTATTTAATATTTGTTCAATTAATAATTTTAATATTTTTTCATTTTTTACTACTGTATACATAAATATAACTTCATATTTTGCAGTTAATAATTTTTTCATTAAATTACCTCCTACTAGTTATATACGACAAAAGTAATTCAAATTCCTGCTTATATATTAAAAAAATTGTAATTTCTTACAATTTTAATATAATGACTTTTTTACTACCATATTTTTTTTCTTTAATAATTTGATAATCAGTTTGTATTTCTTCTTCTACTTCACAAACTATGATACCATTTTCATTTAACAAATTATATTCTTCTATTTTTAATAACACATTATTTATCAAATTATCATGATAAGGAGGATCTAACAAAATAACATCAAATTTTAAATCAAAATCTCTTAAGGCATCAAAACAATCTTTTTTAATAATAACTTTATTATCTATTCCAATAGTATTTTTTTTAATTGTATCGATAGCTATTTTATTATTATCAACAAAATAACATATTTTAGCTCCATTACTTAATGCTTCAATACCTAAACTACCACTACCAGCAAATAAATCTAATACTACTTTGTCTTTTAAATTATTTTGAATCATTGCAAACATGGATTCTTTTACTCTATCCATAGTAGGCCTAGTACCATTTATATTAAATCCATCTAATATTTTTCCTTTATATTTACCACTTATTACTCTCATATATTCTCCTATGAAAAAAGTTCTATTTTTTTAGAACTTCTATAGCTTGACGCATTTTTAAATCGTATTTAACCATTTCTAAACCACCAAATAATTTTAAGAATTCATCTTTATCCATTTGATATTTAGTAGCTAAAGTTGTTGCTTCAGTTTCAGCTTGTTCATCTGTTACTTCAATGTTTTCTTTATTAGCAATTTCTTCTAACATTAAACGATATGTAACACGTTTAGTTGCTTCTTCTTTCATTTGATCTCTTAATGCTTGTTCATCACTATTTGTAAATTTATAGAACATTTCTAAAGTAATACCTTGCATTTTTAAATTTTCTTCATATTGTTTAATAATACGATCAATTTCTTCATTTATTATTACTTCAGGAATATCTATTTTTGTATTCTTTGCAGCTTTCTCTAATAAATCGTCAATATATTTATTATCTGCTTCTGCTTCTTTTCTTGCTTTAATATTTTCTTCTAATTGTTTTTCTAAAGATTCTTTAGAATCAATTCCTTCCATTCCTAGATCTTCAAAGAAATCTTTATCTAACTCTGGTAATTTTTGTTCTTTAATTTCTTTAACTTTTACTTTAAATACAACTGGTTGACCTTTTAATTCATCAACATGATAATCATCTGGGAAACTTAAGTTAATATCTTTTTCTTCACCTTTTTCCATGCCGATTACTTGTTCTTCAAATCCTGGAATAAATGTGTTGCTTCCAATTTTTAATGAATAATCTTCACCTTTTCCACCATCAAAAGCAACTCCATCTTTAAATCCTTCAAAATCGATAACAGCAATGTCACCATTTTCTACTTTACCTTCTTTATCGATATTTTCGATATATCTTTCTTGCATTTGTTTTAAAGCTTCACTTACTTCTTCTTTAGTAACTTTTACTTCTTCTTTTTTAACACCCAAACCAGTATATTTACCTAATTTTACTTCTGGTTTTAAAGTTAAATTAAATTTAAATTCTACATATTCATCAGTAACTGCTGAAACATTTACTTCTGGTTGTGCAACAATTACATCATCACCATTTTTTTCTAACATCATTTCGTATGCTTTATTTAAGCTTGCTTCTGCTGCTTCCATATAAATACTAGTCATACCATATTTTTTTATAAATATTTCTTTTGGTGCTTTACCTGGCCTAAAACCATCAATTTTTGCATCTTTATTTAATTTTTTAAATGCCTTATCCATTGCAGTTTTCCATTCTTCACCATCAATTTTAATAATAACTTCTTTCATTATAATCCTCCTTCAAATTACATTTAATAGTATATAATATTTATCTTTTATTTTCAAGTAAAATTTTAAAAAAACATCTATTAAGATGTAATTTTAAAATATTTCAACAATTTTAACATTGTAAGTTCCATTAGGACTTTCAACTGCTACAACATCATTAACTTTAGCACCTAATATAGCTTTTGCAATTGGAGATTCATTAGAAATTTTATTTGCAAATGGATCTGCTTCTGTACTTCCAACGATCGAATAAGTTTCAACATCACCATCTTCAACATATTCTAATTTAACACTATTTCCAATAGTTACTTTATCAGTTGCTACTTCATCGATTATTTTAGCTTTTTCAATTAAAACTTCTAATTCTTTAATTCTATTTTCAGTAATTGCTTGGTCATTTCTAGCTGCATCATATTCTGCATTTTCTGATAAATCACCTAAAGCTCTAGCTTCTTTTAATGCATTTATAACTTCAGGTCTTTTTTCATTAATTAGATAATCTAATTCATTTTTCATATCTTCTAAACCTTTAGCAGTCACATAAACTTCATTTGTCATTCTATTCACCTCTTTTTAAGTCTACAAAATGATACTATATTTTTTTTTATTTGTCAACCTTAATTCGCATCAAATCATTTTTATTTAGTTTGAAATCTATTTTCAAGTAAACTATTTGTTTAGGATGTCTAACAATTTCAATTAAATTATTATCTTCATCATATATTTCATCTACTTGATAAGTATTTATTTTATCTGGACCAAAAAATTCAACGATATCCCCTTTCTTAAAATAGTTTCTTTGTTCTATAGTAGCAATTTTAGTATCTTTATTATAATCTAATACTACGCCTAAAAAATCTTGATTAGACACTTCAATACGGTCATTATAATAACTACAATCTTTACCATAATTAGAGTCAAAAAATTGAACAATACTATCTCTATTTGCTACTCTAGATAGTATATTCTCATAACTAGAATTGTATACATATTTTTTATCATAATAATTATCTATTACTTTTCTATAAACATTTACAACTGTCGCTATATAATAAATAGAACGCATTCTTCCTTCTATTTTTAAAGAAGTTACACCCATATCACATATTTCATTTATATGTTTTAATAAAGATAAATCTTTTGAGCAAAACGTAAAATTTTTTTCTCCTTTAATTATGTTTTTATTTTCATCCAACAAATCAAAATCCCAACGACATATTTGACTACAACCACCACGATTAGCATCTCTATTAGTTAAATAATTTGATAAAACACATCTACCACTATAACTAGCACACATTGCACCATGAATAAATATTTCAACTTCTAATCCTACTTTTTTAATAATTTCAATATCTTCTTTTGTTGCTTCTCTACCTAGTACTACTCTAGTTACACCTAAAGCTTTTAAATATTCTACTGCTTCATAATTTAAAGTTGATTGTTGTGTAGATATATGAACTTCTAAATTGGTATGTTTTTTAGCTAAATCTAATACGGTTAAATCACTAACTATTATGGCATCTACTTTTATTTCATCTAATTGTTTTAAATAATCAATTAAAAATTTAATTTCTTTATTATGTAATACAATATTAACAGTTACATAAACTTTTTTATTTAAAGAATGAGCAAATTCTACACCTTCTTTTAATTGTTCTAATGTAAAATTAATGGCATTGGCTCTTAACCCAAATAATTGTCCACCCAAATATACAGCATCTGCTCCATATAATAAAGCAAATTTTAATCTTTCTAAATCACCTGCTGGCGCTAATAATTCTGGTTTCATTTACTTCACCTTATAAACAGTTTCATTATAGAAAAAGCCCTTTCCTAAATTATTAAATAAATTATTTAATTCATTATCTAATTCATCTACATTATCACTATTTACATTATTAAATATATCTATTACTTTACTAAACTTATCTTCATCAATTAAAAAACTATTTAAAACAATATAATCGTAATCTAATAATAATTTTTCTTTTAATCCATTTAAAATAAAATCAGTATAAACAATAGTTTCATTATTATCAACTAAAGGATAAATATGATCTTCTTTTTCAATATAATTTATTTTAGATTCATCTTTTAAATTAAACGTTTCTAAATAATTTTTAACTAAATGTCTTCTTGATACAAACATAGGCAAATAACCAAATAAAGTAACCATTAATTTAGATTTAGTATTTTCTTTTATTTCTTTCATTTCTCTTAAAGTAATATCATTAGATACCCAAGTATATTTTATATTTTTATTATACCAAAAATTAATAGTGTTATAGTTTGTAGTCATATGTTCTTGACTCCATACCAAATCATAATTTAAATTTAATTTTTTAGCCAAATTAGGTATACTTAAATCATAAAATATAACACCTTTAATATTATAATCATTTAGTTTAATTAATGTTTCTTTTAAATAATTTATATCACTATTATGCATATTTTTATTTAAACAAACAAATACTTCTTTATTAATATTCTTTAAATCTTCTAATTCAAAATATGCAGGCATATTGACACTTAAACCTTTAATGCCAATAATAACCCCATCACATTTTAAATTAATTTGATTTAAATTAGAAATCATAATTAAAGTTTTCATAAAAATCACCGGTTATATTATATCACAATTTTATTACAATTAAAAAAATGCTTATTCAGCATTTTTGTAAGCTTCTAATATTTTATCTTGGAACATCTTACGAGTTTCTTGGTTAATTGGATGAGCTATATCACGATATTCCCCATTTGCTTTTTGACGGCTAGGCATAGCGATGAATAAACCATCATTACCTTCGATAATTCTAATATCATGAATTGCAAAACAATCATCAATTAGAACAGATGCTTTTCCTCTCATTCTTGAATTTTCTTTTTCTTCTTTACGAACTGTAACTGATGTAATTTCCATTTAAAAACCTCTCCCTTCAGTATTACAATTTAAGTATATAATATTTTTAATAAAATTGCAAGTATTTATATTTTAAATTGTAAAATATTTAGTTTAAAATATTATTAACAAATTTTCCAATATTAAATATTTTGTTTCATTTTTCTTTGATATTGGATATTCATTATAACTTCCTAATTTATTATATTCATTTATTTCTTCATTTTCTATTATATTTTCAAAACAATCAATTATTGTTTTATTAAATTTATATCAATGTTATCTTACTTAATTTCTGCTTAAATTTTAATTAATTTAAAATTCCTTATTTATATATTTAAAAAAATAATCAGTAGAAGATTTAACTGCTTTTTCTTCTATCAATAATTTTTTCCACTCTTCTATAGTCACCCACTTTGCTGCTTGTACTTCATTATCATTAAATTTTAAATCTGTAATATTTATATTTTGTCTTAATAACCATACATCAACATAATCTTTTTCTCTCTTGTAAGATGCAATTAATTCTAAATTATCTATATTTGGAGTAATATTCAATTCTTCTTTTAATTCTCTAAAAACTGTTTCAATACTAGTTTCTCCTGCAACACAAGCACCACCTGTATTAGTCCACATATTAGGGAATTTTTTTCTGTTCGCACTTCTTTGTTGAATAAATATTTCATTTTTGTCATTAACAATCCATATATGAATTGATAGTCTATATTTTCCATTTGGGACAGAATTTCTTTCACAAGTTTCACCAATTAATTCTTTTCTATTATTTAATAAATCTACTAATTCCATTTTTCCTCCTTTAATAATAAATTTTTATATAATTATTATAACATATATAATAATATTAATTA
>CAMLWC010000008.1 GCA_946488855.1 uncultured Mycoplasmatota bacterium | reverse complement strand
GTAACAATAAATATTTTTGGACTTATGCTTTTTTTAGGAAAATGGACAAAAAGTGGTATTAATGCTGATGTACATAAATCTAAAAGAATTTTAGAAGAATTAAGTAATATAACAATGGCTTTTATAGTTTGTTATGTACTTGTGTATTTAGGAATAGTATTTATACAAAATATGAATAGTACACTTACGGATAATATATATGTAATAATATGTTTTTATTTATTTACTATTGTTGCAGAAATCATAGCATTTATTGTAGAAGAAAAAGCATATAAGGAAACATTAAAAGTTATAAAAAAGAATAGAGTTGGAAAAAATGACACTTGTGACATTAAAAAGTAGGAGTACCCCTCACATAAAAAAGCGTCATATCTGTCATTATAAAAGGAGCAAAAATTTGCTGTAGATAAATTCCTATTATTAAATCCTTTTCAACACGTTTAGAATTTTGATACGATAATACTGTTAATTGAGAGAGAGGTAAAAAATGAAGGAAAAGAAAAAAGAAAAAGTACATTTGAGAGATAAAAGGAAGGTTATATCACTTATTAATGTAAATAAGTCCTATACAACAAAAGAAAAAGAAATTAAAGTGTTATCTAATATTAATGTTGATTTTTATAGTGGTACATTTTATGCAATTATGGGTCATAGTGGAAGTGGAAAAAGTACATTAATTAATATTTTAGGTCTCTTGGATATACCAAGTTCAGGAAATTACATATTATTTGGAAATGATATAAGAAAACATAATGATATTGAACTATCTTTGATGAGAATGAAAAATTTTGGTTTTATATTTCAGAATTATTGTTTAAATAATAATTTAAAAGCATATGAAAATGTTATGGTACCTATGGTTATCAATAAATCAATTAATGCCCATTCTAGAAAGAAAAAAGCAATTTCATTATTAGAACAATTAGGTTTAAAAGAGCGAATTGACCACTTTCCAACAAAACTTTCTGGAGGAGAACAGCAACGAGTAGCAATAGCCAGAGCTTTAGCAAATAATCCAGATATAATATTAGCAGATGAACCAACGGGTAATCTTGATACTGAAACGGAAAAAGTAATTTTTGAATTATTAAAGACTCTATCAAAAAATGGAAAATGTATTATTGTGGTTAGTCATAGTGAACTAGTGAAAAAATATGCAGATTATGTGTATACAATAGAAAATAATTTTTTGGTAGGTGAATCATGCAAATAAAGGATAATTTTAAACTTGCACTACTTGTTTTACTTCGAGAAAAAAGAAAAATTATATATTCTGGTATTATTTTATTGTTTGTGATTTTGAGTCTAAGTCTTTTTGTTTATAGATTCAATACTAATAAAATGATGGAATATAGTATTAAAAATAATATTGGTTTTAACACTCTCACTTTCTTACCAAGAAGCTCAAATGTAAATACAGATGAAGTTACTAAGGAAGAATTAAATGAAATGATAGAATCTGATATTATTGATACTAAAAATTTAGATCGTGTAGTAGATGTTTATAGAAGTGGATATTATGATTTTGTTGCAATAAGTGATTTTAAAAATGATTTTTTAGATGGAACGATAACATTAATTAGAGGAAATGAAAATACGCTTCCTGATATTGTTGCTGGTCGTCCATTTAATTCTGATGAATCTGGTGTGGCAATTTGTCCTCTACATTTTTATCCAAATTTTGAACCTAGACAAATAAAAAAAGAATATGTAATTAACGGTTATGACTTGATTAATAAGAGTTTTAATATAACTTATGGCATTTCAGATGAAAACACTGAAGGATATACTAAAACATTTAAAATTGTTGGCTTGTATGACTCTTCAAAAAGGTTTAATGATAATGGAACTTGTTATATTTCTGAAAAAGATATTGTAGAAATTGTTAGCAATGAAAAGAATGCTACAAGCAATAACAATTCTATGCTTAATTATGGAATTCCTGTTTTATATGCTGTTGTTGATGATAAAGAAAATATCAATGATGTAAAAGAACAAATGGAAGAAATGAATTTTTCTAATATTGAAATTGCTTCGGTTATTGATACAGATATGGTTAATACTATTTATATATCGTTTATCTCTGTTTTTGTTATAATTCTTATTTCGGTGATAATAATTCTTCCTGCTTATACTAAATGGCGACTTAAAAGCGAGGAAAGAAATATTGGTATTTTGCGTGTTTGTGGTTATTTGGAAAAGGATGTATGTAAAATATACCTTTTAAAAATTTTAATGCAATATATAATTTTATATTGCATAGGTCTTTTGTTTTTCATATGTGTGTTTGTATTTCTTAAAGAAAATGTTCAAGTATTCATTAATTTTGATTATATGTTAGGAGGCTTAAAAATAAATTTTGGGGCTATTCTTTTCTCAATATTAATAAATGTTTGTTTACCTGTATTAGTTATGATTCCATACTTGCGTAAGTTATCTAAAATGACAATTGTCAGTTTAATTGGAGAGAATGATTAGTATGTTTCTGCAATTAAAAGCTTTTTTTAGGAGCAAATATGTAAAATTATATATTGTGATATTTGTTACCTTTTTTGTGACTTTAACTCTTTTGTATGACTTTTATAAATATTATTCCGAGATGAGATTAAACATTTATCAACTTAATACTTATTTCATTGTAAATAGTAAAGATGATACAATTGAAACTTTAGAGAAAAATGATAATATATCTAATATTGAAAAAGTTATTTTGTTTAGTGATGGTGAAAATGATTTTCGAAATCAATTTGGTTTTGAGTGGGTCAATTTATTAGATTCTGGGAACACATTTTTAGTTGGAAAAAAAATTAATAAAAAAGAAGACCTTAAATCAGGAGAGGTTATATTAAAGATTTCTAAGCAAAATCTAGCAGTGTTTCCAGAAATCAATCAAATATGTGGTAAAAAAATTTCGCTTAAAGTTGCAAATAAAACATATGATTTTGAAGTAAAAGATATTGAAGAATCAAATTTTTCCAATATATTAGTTTCAAATGATGATTATAATAATATCATTGATAGTAGTCAATCATTTAGCTATGTATTTGATTTAAAAAATTATGATAAAGTTGATACTATTTATAATACTTTGTTAAATCCGGATAATATAAACGACATAAATTATATAGAAAATTATGATAGTGAAAAAACTTTTAATACTCTAGAAGAATTAAAGCCAACTATTGAAATTTTAAAGTATGCGTGTATTATATATTCCGTAATTATTTTTATATTATTAATAATGTTGAGTAGAGAAATGATAAAAAAAGAAATTAATTATATGAGGCTGGAAAGAAAACTTGGTTATAACAAACGACAAATAAAAAAATGTATTGTTATAAAATTACTTGCTTTAGATTTAATGGTAACAATTATATCTTTATTTGTGTATTTTTTAATAGGAAATCTTATATTGTGTTTTTTAACTATCTTTGTTAATTTTTTAACAATATTAAAATTGGCTATATTTGTTATTATTATATCTATTCTTTTGATTTTTGGGAGCCGAGTAACTTTTAATAAATTGTTATAGTAAAAAAGTGATATACTTATCTGTATATTCTTTTAGAATTTAAATTAAGAGTAAATTATAATTTATAGAGTAGATATAAAAATCTACTTTTTTGATGATATAATGTAGTTAATAAAGTAAATTTATATTTTATATGCTATAATATAGTTAATAAGAAAATAGTATGTTGTTAAAGGTACATATTGAACTAAAAGACGATAATCTACTTTAACAAAACTGGAACAGAAATAAATATAACTTATGAAGAAATTATAAATGAAAGTTATTCAGTACAAATTGAAACAACAAAGATAGGAATTATATCAAAAAATTAATTTATAAAAGCTTTTACTTTATATGAATGTGGTTTTAATAAAAATGGTGTTAATAATAGAAAAAAACTGATATAGAGATTATTCGTAAATATTTATTTTAGAAAATTATTGTTGAAGATTTTTAATTGTCTTATGTAAAAATGAAGGAGTTATAAAATGAAAGAGTTAAAATATAATATAAAATACTTATATCATAAAAAGGAATTATATTTAAGTGTTTTATTGCTATTATCAATTAGTTTATTACATGTCTTTTTATCTATTCAATATTGTTTAAGCTTAAATCAAGTTTATGAAGAGTTTTATTCTGGTGAGTATCAATTTATTTTATATAATGTAAATGTAAATTTTCAAGGATTAACAATGTTGTTAATACCTATTATATGTTCTATGATTTTATCAGATGCTAGTTTTATTGAAAATAAATTAAGAATTTCAAATATTCTTTATTTAAGAATAAATCAAAATAAAAATATAATAATTAGATTAATATTGTGTATAGTTTTAACATTTATAATATGTTTTTTATGCTTTTTATTTAACTATATTATTTTGACAATAATTTTTGGAAGTGGTAATTTTGCAACATTTAATCAAGATGTATCATTTCACTTAGGTTATTTATCTGATTTTTTTTTAGATAATATTAGAATTAATAATCCCGTTTTATTTGTATTATTAATTAATGTATGTGTATCTTTCATATATGGATTATTATCCGGATTATCGTATTCTATATCATTATTTTTAAAAAACAGAATTGTTATTTACTTTGTACCACTCTTATTTTTAATAATAACAGAATTATTATTTTCAATGATTAAATCTTTTAATATTTCTTTTATGACAGTATTACAACCATTTAGTAAACTTAATTTATCAACTTATTTTATTTGTGTTTTTATATTGATTTTTATAATATTGGTTTTAACTATAATAAAAATAAGAAAAAAAGATATATTAATATAGTAAATTTTTTAGGAGTAATTTATAATGAAAAGGTTAAATTTAAGACAAATTTTATTAATTATTTTTTGTATTACTGTAATTTCCATATTAAAAAATAGTTTTTTTAATTCTATTGATGATATATCTAATATAGAATTTGTAAAAATGATTTTAATTATGTGGAGTGATAGTCAAATTTTAAATATTATTTGGTTATTGCCAATTTTATTAAGTGCTATCATCGTGGGTAAAAAATATTATACCAAATTATGTAGCTTTGATGTTAGGTATAAAAATAGAAAACACTATATAAATAAATTATTAATAAATATTATTATTTCATCATTTATTATTAATTTTCTTATAATGTTATTTCAATTAATAATATTAACTAATACATCATTTATATTAATTATATCTAATATAAAGGTTTTAAAGATTTTATTAATATATGTGGTTGAAACTATGTTTATAAATATATTAGTTATTATAATTTCTTTATATATAAAAAGAATTATGTATTCTTATATTATAGTTGTAATTATTATGTTTTTAAGTTTAATCATATTTATAAATTTTTCATTAAATATAAATTCAAATTATATACCATTTATAAATATGTATTTAAATAGTAATATCAATATTATTACAATTATACTTATTTTTCTTTCGTTATTATTAATAAAGAGAAAGTATATTTATAGTGATATATTAGGAGGTAATGACTAATGATTTTAGAGGTAAAGAATTATTCAAAAACAATTAAGGATAAGCAAATTTTAAATAATATAAATTTAAAACTAACAAGTGGAAATGTATATGGTTTTTATGGTCGGAATGGGTCAGGTAAAACAATGTTATTTAGGGCAATAAGCACATTGATTTATCCTACTAAAGGAGATGTATTTATTGATAATATATCGATAATAAATGGAAATTACGATTTAAGCAAAATAGGACTACTATTAGAAGAGCCAGATTTCTATCCATATTTAACTGGATTAGATAATTTATCGCTTTTATATGAAATTAATAATAAAAAAGATATTTGCCATATTAAAAAAATAATGAAAGAAGTAGGACTTTTAGAAAATCAGCCGGAAAAGTATCGTGAATATTCTTTAGGAATGAAACAAAAATTGCGAATAGCCCAAGCAATAATGGAAAATCAAGGATTAATTATATTGGATGAACCTACTAATGGATTGGATGAAGAAAGTGCAATAAAATTTCATGAACTTATAAAAAAGTTAAAAAAGGATAATAAATTAATTTTAATTGCTAGTCATAATAAAGATGATTTACGATTGTTGTGTGATAAAATTTTTAAAATAGATGCTGGTGAACTTATGGGAGAAATTAAATTATGAATCCAAGAAAAATATTTGCTTTAGGAATATGTATTATAATTGCTTTAACAATTGGTGTTATAATGTATGCTAAAAATAAGTTTACTATGTTTAACTATAATAGTTATATAGAAAATAGCTCATACAATTTTATAAATAGTATTAATAATAATGATAGTGATTTAGAAGGTATGAATTATGAGCAAATGTTTAATTTATTTGACTATTTTATAGATGATAAAATATCTACAATTGATGATTTGATTAATTTATCTGATTATATATTAATAGTTAATGTTGACAAACAACCAATATATAAAGGAAGTTCAGTTATAAATAATTGTACTATATTAAAAGTGATAAAAGGTAGTAATTTTAAAGAAAATACTAAAATAAGAATTTATGATTTGGTATTTCATTGGGATTATTTGAGAACATATTATTTAGGTGGTAATACTCCGTTAAAAATAAACGATAATTATATTGTGTTTTTGAAGAAACCTAAATTAGCAAGTGAAAATGAAACATATGTATTTACCAGCGTAAAATATGGAAGAATATCTATTTTGGAAAATAGGGAAATTTTAGAAAATTATGAACAGAGTTCATTAAATATAAAGGATATATTTAATTATGATTTAGTTTTTTCTCCTAATAACTATGATGAAATTATTGAATATAATAGGTTAGTTAAAGAAATTAGAGAATTTGCTAAAAAACAAAGTGTTGGTGTTAAAAATGAATAAAATAATAAAAGAAATATTAAATGATTTTAAAAAAAATAAACGAATAATTATAAGAACTATTATAGTTTTATCTTTGGTATTAATGGCAATTTGTATATATGATCTTATATTAAATTATGATAATTCTGTTATTGATAAATATGTCAGTTTCCTTTCAAAGAGAGATGAAGAATTTGTTCAAATAGAAAAAAATGTAGATAATGAATTTTCATTTATCTATTCATTAGATGATAAAGATAAAAAAAATATTGAAAGTAAACTTAAAAAATTAAATTATGTAGGTATGAATGTTTATAGAATTGGAAGATTACATTTAGATTCTTCTAAAATAATTTCTTATGAACAGGTTTATGATTTGTTAAAAATTAATTCAAATTACAAAGATTTATATACACCATATACATTTAATAGTAATTATTTAGATATTGTAGAATTAACAAATTTTGATTCTTTTCTTGAAGAAGAGTTAATTGGAAAAATTCCTCAAAATAACGATGAAATAATAATTTCTAATCATTTTGCCAACTTAATTATGTCAATTGGAATAATACCATATGGTGAAGAAAATTATTACTATCCTAGTAGCTATGAAGAGATAATATCATCTAATAAATATTATTATTTTGGTAATTGTAACAAAATAAAAATAGTAGGAATTATAAATTATGATTTATCGGAATATGACCAATTAAAAAATATAAGTTGGGGTGAATATAATGAAAAATATTATCATTTAGGGGATGATTTAAGTTATCGAACACAAAACATATATAACAAAATATTTGTCAATAAAGATTTTATTGTAAATTTAAATTTAGAAAATAATATTGAACAAGATTCTGATTATAAATATGTAGCAGTTAATAATGCCGTTATGATTAAACTAAATAATCAAATAGATATGAAAAAAATCTTAAATGAATTTAATGATGATTTTACTGTTAAAAGTACTTATTCTGAAATAATAGAAGAATATAAAGGTATTTTTAATAATGATTTAGTAGGAGTTATTTTATTATTAATAGTTAGTGCATTAATATTTGGATCTATTTATTTACTTTGTAAATTAAATTTATTAAATATAAATAAATTTCAAAATAAAAAACAATTTAATAAATATATTTTAATAAATAGTAGTATAATTAACTTAATTTCAATGATATTAACATTAACAATTTTAGTGATTTTAAGTAATATTTTTAAAAATATATTTTTAAAAAACGAATATTTTATGTTAACTCCATTTTGTATTAGTATTAGACAAGTTTTACTGCTTCTATTAGTGGATATAATAATAATAATTATTATATATATTATTACAAATATAAAAATAAAAAAAAGGTGGTGATTATTGTGTTAGGAATTTTTTGCTTATTATTAATAGCAATGTTGTTAGTATTGAAATTTTGTAAAAAAACATTAAAAATAGTTTTATCAATTATAATAGTTATTATTACTATATATTGTGTAATATTGTCGGTTGATATGAATAGAACTTATAGTATGCAAAAACCTATTTTTGCTAGATTAACTGAAACATATGGTAATAAAGATATATATAGTGGGGTAGGATATAAAATTGAAGTAGAAAAAGGTAATAATTCAGAAAAAATTATATCTAGTACAATGTATTTTTTTAATAAAGTTATAGCAGGAGCTATTGAATAATATTAAATTATAATGTTATCAATTTATACAAAAAAATACCTAGTCAGCAAATTAATGCTCACTAGGTATTTTTTAACTATTTAATATGCAATATGAATAATCATAAATTGGTAATAATTTATTTATCACATCATTAATTATTTTATCATTAAAATCAGTTTCATAAATATTAAACAACATTTCCACAGTAAATTTTTTCTTTTCTAAATTACTTAATTCTAAATACTTGGCTGAAAAAAATAATAAATGTTTATATTTACTAAAATTAACAATAGTTTTTCCACAATTAGAATCTAATTTAGATAGTACTTCTTTTAAAAGAATAATTATATCTCTAGTATTAAAATTAACATCAAAATTCTTGTTTTCTAATATATAAATACTTAATCTTAACTTATCAATATTGTTTAAAGTATCAAAATTATTTATTAAATTTATGACTTTTTTTGTATTATTATCTAATAACATATTTTGCCTCTTTTCCTTTAATTATAAGGGTTATAAGTAACTTCACTTAATTATTACCTGTGTCTATACTGTATTCATACTACTCTTTGTCGCATACCACCTGATAAATTGTTAGGATAACTATTGATAAAATCTTTTAAACCGTAAGTATTTAATAATTTTAAAACATAATCTTTGTTATTTAAATTATTTATTTCTAAACCTAATGAACAATTTTCTAATACTGTTTTCCAATTAAATAAAGCGTCTTGTTGCAGCATATAACCTAATTTAATGTTATCTTTAATTATTATTTCACCATTTGATTTATTATCTAAGTTAGCAAGGATATTTAATATTGTACTTTTCCCACATCCACTAGGTCCTACAATGGCTACAAACTCATTATCATTTAATTCAAAAGAAAAATTTTCAATGGCTTTTGTTTCAGAAGTTTTAGTATGATATATTTTATTTAAATTTTTAATTGTTAGGATACTCATTATATAAACTCCTTTCTCATTATTATATTCAAAAATAGTCATTTCGTTTAGGTATATAATTTAAATTTAATAATTTATGATATAATATACATAAGTAGGTGAATTATGAAAAAGATAATATTTTTAGTTTTATGCTTATTTATAGTAGGATGCGGTAATGTAGAAAATGAAGAATTAGATGCAATAAATAATGAAATTATTATTTATTTATCCAATAATCAATATGATAATTTGATTTTTAATTATGTTGATTATGATAATAAATTAGTTGTTGTTGGATTATCAGATAATAGTGTTGAAAAACAAAATGATTTTAAAGAAAAAATAATTGATTCAAAGTATATTAAATTTGTTCAAAGCGAAGTTATGAATGATGATTTAAAAAAAGAATATAAAATAAATATTCCTGATTTAAATGATATTACCAAAGTAACAATTAATACAATGTCCCAATATGATAGTATTATAGAAATTACTGATAAAAATGATATAGAAAATATATATAATATTTTTTACAATCGTACAACAAATAAAGAAAGTGTAAGTAAAAATCCAGAAAATGCTGATGAAGTATATCATATTATTTTTTACGATAAAGGAAGTTATACTGACATGTATATTTATACTAGTGATAATAAATACTATTTAGAACAAACTTATAATGGAATTTACGAAACATCTTTAAATGATTTTAATACAATAAAAAGGTATATAAAAAGCTAATCTCGCTGATTAGTTTTTATTAAGAAGTTCATTAATAAATCGATGATTACTTCTTTTTCTTTTGGATTAGATTGTGCTATTAAAATGGTAATAGCAACTAAAGTGTTGTTATCTATTACTTGTCTATTATCTTTATAAAGTAAATCATAATAATTTAAAAAATAGATAAATAATGTAGCACCAATTCTTTTATTACCATCGATAAAAACGTGATTTTTAATTACTAAATATAATAAATTAGAACATTTTTCTTCTATCGTTGGATATAAGTCTTTACCATCAAATGATTGATATATATTACCAATAATACCTTTTAATCCTTTATTTCTTTCTAAAGCAAATAAATCACTATCGTTACTAAATTTTAAATCATTAATAACTTTTAAGCATTCTTCATATGTTATTATACTTTCATTATTCGTTCCTTTTGGTTTTTTTATTGCTTTATGATCATAATCATCTAATAAATTTAAAGCATTAGAATAGTTATTAATAACTTTAATGATTTCTTTTGCTTCATTACTATTTATATCATCATCGATTCTACTAGCAATATCGATTAATTTAACTGTTTTTTCTAAATATTCTAATCTTTTATTATTAACAACGTAACCTTTAATTAAATAATCTTTTAATATTTGATTAGCCCATTTTCTAAAAATAATACCGTTTTTTGATTTTACTCTATATCCAACAGAGATAATCATATCTAAGTTGTAATGTTCTACTAAGTGAGTTTGTGTTTTATCATTTATTGCTCCGTGTTTAGTGGTTGTTGCAAAAAATGCAACTACCTCTTTTTCGTTTAATTCTTCGCTTAAGGCATTTTTAATATGTCTAGAAATAACTGATTTATCTCTATCAAATAATTTTGCCATTTGTTCTTGAGTTAACCAAACTGTTTCATCTTTTAAGTTCACCTCCAATCTAACATTCTGATTTTCAAACAAAATAATTTCATTTTTCATTCTATTACCTTCCTTTTATTAATATATTAACATAAAATTAACAAAAATATAATATATAAATTAATTTTTTGTTAATTTCACATAATTTACTTTTAATAGTATTTCTGATATAATGTTTCTAGTAATAGTTTTGATAATAAATGACTGGATTGGTGGTGATATAATGAAAAAAGCCGTAATAGGGATTAGTGTAATAATAATTATTGTATTGGTAGTTTTGTTTATAAATAGGGATAAATCATTTAAAGAAACTGCGATAGTAACTGATGTTATTTCCTTTTCTGGTGTTAATGTTGAGGTAAAAGGATTTAATGCTACTATTGATTCAACTGTTTTTAAAGTTGGCGATAAATTAGAAGTTGAAGGAATTGATAAAACAATCAATAAAATTAAATACTTAGGTACAGAAAAAAGTTCAATTATAAGTAATTGTGATGATGATGTAAAGTTATTAGATTATAAAAGTAGAATTAATATAACATTTAAGCAAAATGATGAAGAAGGTTTTGGACCAATGAAAGTTCATAATTTACCAATTAAATTAAAAAATCAAGAATATGATTTAAACATATCTAATTCAGAATATTTTAAAATAAAATATGAAAATATGGATTATGAATATATTACTATAAGTGATTCTAGTATTTTATTTACAAGTGAAGATAAATTTATAGTAAAAGAAGTAACTGCTAATTATGATGATAAAGAAGAAAACTTAGAATATAAATTTGAAGATAATAAGTTAACATTTAATTCGGTAGGATCAGTTATATATTCAGTAATAATTGAATATGAAAATGGCGATATTATAAATTATTTATTTGCTTAACAAAAAAGTTATTCGAATTTGAATAACTTTTATTTTGAATATGAATTATTAACTAATTTATCGAATGGTGCTCTTTCATCTAATTGACTTGCATTTTCAGCAATTTCTTGAATATGATTAAAGTTTTCTTCTGTTATGTAAGTAGTAGTAAACCAAGAATCGATATTTTTATATCTATCGATAATTGTTTCTAAATCATTTTTAGAAATATCAGGAAAATAATCTAAAATAACATCAGCAATTTCTTTGGAATTATGATTATGAACATAATCTAATCCTTTTTGAATAGCTTTAGTAAATCCTTCAATTACATCGGGATTATTTTCAATATAACTTTTTTTAGCATTATAAGCAGTATATGGTACAACACCACCTAATTCACCTAATGACGCAACAACATATCCATAACCTTGTTGTTCTAATTGTAAGGCATTTGGTTCAAATAATGAAACAAAATCACCAGTACCACCTATAAATGCACCGGACATAGCAGCAAATTCGATACTAGTATCAATATTTAAATCATTTTTGGGATCGATACCTGCTTCGGTTAAAGTATATTCTAAAGTCATTTCTGGCATACCACCAATTCTTCCACCGATTATAGTTTTACCTTTTAAATCTTCTAAAGTAAAATTATCGATTTTTTCTCTTGAAACAATAAAACTACCATCTCTTTTAGTTAATCCGGCAAAATTAACTAAATAATCTTCTTGGCCTTGATTATAAATGTAGATTGTTGCTTCACTACCACAAAATCCGATTTGAACGTCACCAGATAATACAGAAGCAGCTACTTTATCAGCACCTGGAACTAATAATAATTCAACATCTAAACCTTCTTCTTCAAAATAACCTAAAGCATGAGCAACATATTGAGGAGCATAAAAAATACTATGAGTAACTTCTGCTACTTTAATTTTCTTTAAATCACTTTTATCTTTAAAAAATAAAATACTAGTAAGACCACCAATAATTAAAATAATAATTATAGGAATAATTATTTTTTTCATCAAAATCTCCTTTCTTTTTATTTTATTCAAAAAAAATTAATGTGTTAATGTTTAAAATTGTTAAAAAATGTAGTAAAATATTTATATAAGTAGGTGAGGTATGAAAAAAGTTATTGTAAAATTAGAAGACTTTACAAAAAAATATGGTGAAAAAGAAATTATTAAAAATATCAATTTAGAAGTTTATGAAGGTGAGTTTATTACACTTTTAGGATCTAGTGGTTGTGGCAAAACAACTATTTTAAGATCGATTTCTGGTATGGATAGACCAACAAGTGGGAAAGTGTATTTAGATGGAGAAGATGTTACAGATGTCGATCCTACTAAAAGACAAGTAAATACAATATTTCAAAATTATGCTTTATTTCCTTTAATGACAATTGAAAAAAATATTGAATTTGGTTTAAAAATGAAAAAAGTTCCAAAACAAGAAAGAAAAAAAAGAGTTAAGGAAATGATTGAATTGGTTCATTTGGAAGGTTATGAAAAAAGAAAGCCTAAAGAATTATCTGGTGGTGAACAACAAAGAGTATCAATTGTAAGAGGTTTAATTAATAATCCAAAAGTATTATTATTAGATGAACCACTTTCTGCTTTGGATTTAAAATTAAGAAAAAAAATGCAGATAGAATTAAAACAATTACAAAAAAAATTAGGAATAACATTTATATATGTCACACATGATCAAGATGAAGCGTTATCTATGAGTGATAGAATTGCTGTTATTAAGGATGGAAAAATAGAACAAATTGGTACACCAGTTGAAGTTTATGAAAAGCCAAAATCAATTTATGTTGCTGATTTTTTAGGAGAAGCAAATATATTTAAAGGTATTATAAAAGATGATACTTGTATTTGCGAAGAAGCAAATATAAAAATTATGCCTAAATTTAAAAATGATACTAAGGTAGATTTGATCGTAAGACCAGAAAATGTAAAATTATCAAAAGAGAAAAATAGTGATTTAGTTGGTACAATATATGAGCAAATATATGATGGTGCTTTTACAAAAATATTAATAAAAGTAAATAAAAAAATAATTAAAGCAATAATATCTGGTAATGATAAAATATATAAAAAAAATGATGAAGTTTATTTAACATGGGATGTTGAAGATGCTATAATATTGGAAAGTGAAAATAATGAAAAATAAAACTTTAAGATTTATATTTTTAACACCAGTTATTATTTATACTTTTTGTTTAATTGTATTACCACTTTTATATATTTTAACAATTAGTTTTTTTAAAAGTGATTTTTATGGTGGTATGATATATGATTTCACTTTAGAAAATTACAAAGAGTTATTTAATTTTGTTTATTTAAGAATTTTTATAAATTCAATTTTAATTGCTTTGGTAACAACTTTAATTTGTATTTTGATTTCATATCCTTTTGTTTTAGCAATTTCTCACAAAAGCAAGAAAATACAACAAATAATTATGACATTAGTCATGGTTCCTTTTTTAACTAACTCATTAATTAGAATGTATGGCTGGATTGTTTTACTTAGAAAGTCTGGTGCAATAAATGAATTATTGCTAAATTTTAACATTATCGATAATCCTTTAAGTTTAATGTATAACAATATAGGAATTATTATAGGAATGGTATATACTTTTATCCCTTTTATGATTTTACCTTTATATAATTCTGTAAGTAATATTGATAAATATACACTAGAAGCAGCAAGTGATTTAGGAGCATCTAAAATAAAAAGATTTTTAAATATAATTTTGCCTCAAACTTTGTCTGGCTTATTTAATGGTGCTATTATGGTATTTACACCAACATTGGGTTGTTTCTTCATTATTGACATATTAGGTGGCGGCAAAGTAATGATATTAGGCAATTTAATAAAAAATCAATTTTTAACTGCTAGAAATTGGCCATTTGGTGCTGCTATATCAGTATTTTTAATATTATTAACCACAATTTTAATTTTAATTTATAAAAAAATTGGTGGTAAAATGGATGATTTGGGAGGAATATAATGAAAAATAATAAAATCATTGATAATTTATGTATATTTTTAGTTTTTTCATTTTTATTTTTACCGATTGTAGTTATAATACTATTTTCGTTTAATACCTCAAGTTTAAATATAGTATTTGAAGGTTTTACATTTGATTGGTATAAAGAATTGTTTAACAATAAAACATTATTAGAGGCATTATATAACACTTTAATAGTTGCTTTTGTGAGTACAATTATATCAACGATAATAGGAACAATTTCAGCATATGCTTTGAAAAAATATAATTTTCCTTTTAAAAATATAATTTTAGAACTTTTATATATTCCAATTGTAATTCCTGAAATAGTGTTAGGAATATCATTATTAGCAATTTATACATTGTTCAAATTAGAATTAGGTTTATTTACACTTATTTTAGCCCATATTTGTTTTTCAATTCCTTTTGTTATAATAAATGTAAGAAGTGTTTTAGATAATATGGATCCAAATATAGAAAAAGCGGCCAGTGATTTAGGTGCTTCTAAATTGAAAACTTTTTTTTACGTTGTTATTCCAACTATTTTACCTGGTATTTTAAGTGGTGCTCAATTAGCTTTAACATTATCGTTAGATGATGTTGTTATAAGTTATTTTACAGCAGGTCCAGGTAGTAATACATTACCTTTACATGTGTATTCTATTATAAAAACTGGCGTTACTCCAGATGTTAATGCTTTAATTACTATAATGTTACTTTTTGTATTTGTTATTTTAACTATTTCAACTATAATAAATTTAAAAAGATTAAGGAGAATGTAAATGAAAAAATTTTTAATCATTTTATTTGTTATTTTATGCACAGGATGTAATAATAATCAAGAACAATTAAACATTTTAAATTGGTCTTCTTATATTCCTGATTCTGTAATAAGAAATTTTGAAAAAGAGACAGGTATAAAAGTAAATTATAGTACTTATTCTTCAAATGAAGAATTATTAGCTAAAGTTTCTAATGCTAAAGAGGGAACTTATGATTTGATTTTTCCTAGTGATTATATGATTGAAATTATGAAAAATAGAGGATTATTAGAAAAATTAGACAAATCTAAATTAAAAAATATAAATAATTTAAATAGCAATTATTTAAATTTAGATTATGATTTAAATAATGAATATTCACTTCCTTTTATAGCAGCTTCAACAGTAATATCAGTTAATAAAGAAAAAATAAAAGATGAAATTGTGTCATATAATGATTTATTAAATTCAGATTACAAAGATGAAATAGTTTTAATTGATGACCAAAGAATAATAATAGGTATGGCATTGCTTGCTAATGGTTTTGATATGAATTCAACTAATAAGGATGAATTAGAAATTGCGGAAGATTGGCTGTTGAAATTAAAACCAAATTTAAAAGCCTATGATAGTGATAGTCCTAAAAATTTTTTAATTTTTGAAGAGGCATCTATTGCTGTTTTATGGAATGCCGAAGGAGCAATAGCAAAAGAAGAAAATGATAATATTGAAAACATTTTTCCAAAAGAAGGCTTTGCATTAAGTATTGATAATTTTGCAATTTTAAAGAATTCTAATAACCAAGATGAAGCATATAAATTTATTGATTATATTTTAAGACCTGAAATAATGAAAGAAATAATCAATTCTTACCCATATAAAAATGTTAATAAAGAAACAGATAAAATGTTAGATGATAATTATTTAAACAATAACGCTGCAAATATTAGTGATGAAACTTTAAAAAATGGTATATTTGTTAAAAACATAGGTGAAAATATTAAATTATATGATCGAATATGGGCAAACATTAAATAAAATGTCAAAAAAGTGCAAAAAAAAATGTACTTTTTTTTTAAATGTGATATAATTTAATTGTAATATAATAATAGGAGGTAGGTATGAAAAAAAATTATATTGACACAAGTGATTTTTCAAAAGAAGAGCTTCTTGATATTGCAAATTTAGGGATCTTAATTAAAAAAAATATTAAAGCTGGATATCCTTTAAATGTTTTATATCATAAAACTCTAGGAATGATTTTTGAACAATCATCTACAAGAACTCGTGTTTCATTTGAAACAGCTATGACACAATTGGGTGGACATGCTCAATATTTAGCTCCAGGGCAAATTCAATTAGGCAAACACGAAACTTATTATGATACTGCTAAGGTTTTATCGCGTTTAGTAGATATCTTAATGGCTCGTGTTCAAAAACACGAATCTATTGTAAATTTAGGCAAATATGCTGATATTCCTGTGATTAATGGTATGAGTGATTATAACCATCCAACACAAGAAATGGGCGATTTAACTACAATGTTAGAACATCTTCCAGAAGGAAAAAAATTTGAAGATTGCAAAGTAGTATTTGTTGGTGATGCTACACAAGTTTGTGCTTCATTAATGATGATAGTTACAAAATTAGGAGGTAATTTCGTTCATTTTGGTCCTAAAGGATATCAACTAAATGAACATTTTCAAAAAATTGCTGCTGAAAACTGTAAAGTAAGTGGTGGAACATTCTTAGTTACAGATGATGAAGAAGCAATTGTAGGAGCAGATTTTATTTATACTGATGTTTGGTATGGATTATATGAATCTGAATTACCAGAAGAAGAAAGAAAAGCAATTTTTTATCCAAAATATCAAGTTGATATGGATATGTTAAATAAGGCTTCTAAGCATTGTAAATTTATGCATTGTTTACCTGCTACAAGAGGAGAAGAAGTAACTGATGAAGTTATGGATTCAGATCGTTCTATTGCTTTTGATGAAGCTGAAAATAGATTAACTTCTATTCGTGCATTACTTGTATATTTTATGGGTAAAAAAGACGAAACAATTGAAATTTGTAAAAAAAATTTAGGTATGTAAGGAGTTAATTATGAAAAAGAAAAAATTTAGATTAGTTGACGCTATTTTAGCGACAGTTTGTATTACTCTAGTAGCTGAGAGTGTAGCACCAACAGCTGCAATTGGTAATACACAATATTTTTGGTGGATTTTATTAATTGTTGCATTTTGCTTACCTTATGGTTTAATTACTGCTGAATTAGGTAGTACATTTAATAGTGAAGGTGGAATGTATGATTGGGTAAAAAAAGCATTTGGTAAGAAATGGGCTGCCCGTGTTGCATGGAATTATTGGATTAATTTTCCATTATGGATTGCATCATTAGCAGTTGCAGTAACGGATGTAGTTGCTGGTATATTTGAAATTGAATTATCAGTTGTATGGCTATTAGTATTACAATTAGGTTATACATGGTTAGTTTCATTTTTAGGAACTAAAAGAATTGGTGAAAGTAAGTGGATTGTTAATATAGGAACATTCTTTAAAATATTATTCATGCTTTCATTAGGTTTATTAGGTATTTACGTATTTATTAAAACTGGTGAGAGTGCTAATCCAATTGAAAGTGTTTCAGATTTGTTACCAACTATGGATTTATTAAGTTTATCATTTATTTCAGTAATTATATTTAATTTCTTAGGATTTGAAGTTGTTGCTACATATACTGATGATATGGAAAATCCAAAAAAAGAAATTCCAAAAGCTTTAATTATTGGTGGAGCTTTGATGGCGTTATTTTATATTTTACCAGCAACAGGTATTAATATAGCTATGACTACTGAAGATGCTGAAGTAGCAGGAATTACTGATTCATTTGCAATTTTATTAACAAGTTTAGGAATGAATGCTGATTTAATCAGAATAATTGTAATTGCTGTTGGTTTAATGTTTATTTATACTATGGTGGCTAATATTGTTTCTTGGTCATTTGGTGTTAATAGTGTAGCTAAATATTCTGCTGAAGATGGTGGTTTACCAAAAATATTTGCTAAAGAAAATAAAGAAAAAGTACCTTATATGGCTTCTATTTTAAATGGTGTTGTTGCTACTTTAATAGTTGTTTTAGGTATCATTTTGGGATATGTTAGTGAAGAAGCTTCTAACTTATTCTGGACATTCTTTAGTTTCAGTTTAGTTACTTTATTAATTAGTTATATTCCATTATTTCCAGCATTCTTAAAATTAAGAAAAACTGATAAAACTGAAAGAAATTACAAGGTACCTGGTAATAAATTAATTTTAAATTTAGTTACTTGGATTCCACTTATATTTTTAGTATCTTCAGTAATATTCACTTTATTTGGTGATTTTACTAAAGAATATATTGATGCAAATTTACCATTAATTATTGGTGTTGTTGTATCATTTATAATTCAAGAAATTTTAGCATTTAGAGTAAAGAAAGAGGGTTAATTTTGAAAAAATTAAATACTATTCCAAAGAATGACGGTTTTAGAATGCCCGGTGAATTTGAAAAGCATTCTGGAACTTATATGATTTGGCCTGAAAGACCAGATAACTGGAGATTAGGAGGAAAACCAGCACAACATGTTTTTGCACATGTTGCTAATGTAATTGGTAAATATGAACCAATTACAATGTGCGTATCACGTGGACAATATGATAATGCTAGAAATATGTTAGCTGATTATGTAAAAGTTGTTGAAATGAGTAATGATGACTCATGGATGCGTGATTGCGGAGCAACTTTTGTAATTGATGATAAAGGAAATAAAAGAGCTATTGACTGGAAATTCAATGCTTGGGGCGGATTAGTTGATGGATTATATTTTCCTTGGGATCAAGATGATAAAGTTGCAATGAAAATGAGTGAATTAGAACAAGTTGATAGATATCGTTTAGATGATTTTATTTTAGAAGGTGGTTCTATTCATGTTGATGGTGAAGGAACTGTTATGACTACTGAAGAATGTTTATTATCTGAAGGTAGAAATAGTAATCTTTCTAAAGAAGAAATTGAAAAAGTGTTATGTGATTATTTAAATTGTTCTAAAGTTTTGTGGATACCAAATGGTATTTATAACGATGAAACTAATGGACATGTTGATAATATTTGTAATTTTGTTAAACCAGGTGTAGTTGTACTTGCTTGGACAGACGATGAATCAGATCCACAATATGCTATTAGTAAAGCAGCTTATGACTATTTAAGTAATGAAACTGATGCTAAAGGAAGAAAATTAGAAATACATAAAATGTATACGCCTAAACCAGTTTTAATTACTAAAGGTGAAAGTGTTGGAGTTGATGCAATTGCAGGAACTTTACCTAGAAAAGAAGGAGATAGATTAGCTGCTTCTTATGTAAATTACTACACAGGTAATGGATTTGTTGCTGTTCCTACATTTAATGATCCTAACGATCAAAAAGCAGTGGAATTATTAAAACAGTTATATCCAGATAGAGTAATTGAAGCAATTCCTGCTCGTGAAATTTTGTTAGGTGGCGGTAATATTCATTGTATTACTCAACAAGTTCCAGCAGCAAAAAACGTTGATTAATTTCAACGTTTTTTTAATACTTTTTGTTTTTCTAATTTCTCACTTATTTCAAAATCAATGGTTCTAAATTCTTTAGAAGCATTTAAAACTTTTAATCTAATATAATCTCCAATTTTTAATGTTTTTTTATTTCTTTTTCCTGTTAAGATAAATAATTCTGGATCAAAAACATAAAAATCTCCTTTGATGTCAGAAAAATTAACATGCCCAATTATATTATTAGTTTCAACAATAACACCACTAGAAGTAATATTAATTATTTTTCCATTAAAGTATTCATTGATATGACCTTCCATATATTCAGCCATCTTCATTATATTAGCCTCGTCTTCGGCTTCAATTGCTTTTCTTTCTTTGTAAGATGCTTGAATACTTACTTCTGTTAGTAATTGTTCTAGTTGTTCTATTTCTTCATTGATGATAAAATTATTTTCTTCATATTTGTCAATTAATATATGAACCATTAGATCACATAATCTTCTAATTGGCGAAGTGAAATGAGTATAAAATTCGTAAGCTAAAGCAAAATGACCTAAATTTTCGTTAGAATATCTAGCTTTTTTCATACTTCTTAAAATAAAATTAGAAATAATTTTAAAATCATTATCTTTGGATAATTTTTTAAGAATACCTTGTAAGCATTTAGGATTTTCAACATTTTTAATAACTGGAATTTTATAACCTAATTTTTTTAAAAATTCTAAAATATTTATAACAGTATCTTTGTCTGGAATTTCATGAATACGGTATATGAAAGGTAACCAAGAGTAATTAGTAGCAACAGTTTTATTTGCTAGCAACATAAAATTTTCGATTATTTTTTCAGCAGTTCTTTGTTGTGGATTATTAAATTCTAAAGGTTTATTTTTTTCATCTAGTTCGATATATAAATCAGAACTCATAAATTCAATAAATCCTCTATTATTATTTTCTTTATTCAAAATATTATTTAATTCATTAGCAAGTTTTAAATTTTCAACAAATGGTTCGTAAGATGTTATATTTTGATTTTCTTCTAATATTTTATTTACTTCGGAATATTTCATTTTTTTCTTAGAATTTATGACACTTTTAACAATTTTATAATCAATAATATTACCATTTTCATCAATTTCCATAAAACATGATTTGGTTAATCTATCAACGTTAGGATTTAAAGAACAAATACCATTAGATAAATATTTATGAATCATTGGTATTACTGTATTTAACATATAAACACTTGTGCCTCTACTAAATGCTTCTTTAAAAATATTACTACCATATTTAATATAATGTGATACATCAGCGATGTGAACGCCTAATAAATAATTTCCATTTTCTAATTTTTCAACTGATATTGCATCATCCATATCCTTTGTATTATCACAATCGATTGTATATATTAACTTATCTCTTAAATCTAATCTATCTTTTATTTCTTCAGTAGTTACTTGATTAGGTATTTTTTCAACTTCTTCTAAACATTCTTTACTAAATTCTAATGCAAAACATTTACTTAAAGCAATTTGTTTTAAATCAATATCGGGATCATCTTTATGCCCAATTATTTCGACAATATTACCGGTTAAACCATCATTTTTTAGTTTAACTAATACTCTAGAACCTTCAACTAACTTTTTACATTCATTATTTGGTATTTCTATATAGTGATTATCACCATATATTTTTAATTTGTTATTCATATATTCACATACAACTAATTCATTAAATCTTTTTAGTATTTTTTTAACTTTGGCTTGTTTTGTTTCTTTATTAATTAAAAATAAACATAAGTCGTTATTTAAAGCATTCTCAATATCATTTAAATGAAGTTCATATTTGTCATTGTTTAAATAAAAAACACCATATCTTTCATAAATCTTTATATTACCAACAGCATAATTATTTTTGTCTAGTACTTGAAAAGTATCACTAAAAAAAGTAATTATACCTTGTTCTTCTAAAGTTTTTAAATCAGATAATAGTGTTTCGTCGTCAATATTTAATAATTTTTTTAAATCGTTAAATGAATATTTTTTATTAATGTAAAATAATTTTTTTAAATCTTCAATACTATACATAATTACTCCCCTTAACTGCTTTTAATATATCATATATTTTTTAATTATTCAATATTTTTTTTAAAATATAAGTTATCGACCAAACTTAGAATATATTTATAAAAAAATGGTCGATAACTTGACTTTTTTGATAAAAATAATATATAATTTTAATGGTGATATAATGGAAATGGTATATAAAAGAGAAGAATATTTAAAAAAAATAAGAGGATTTTATAAAGATTCAATGATTAAAGTAATAACTGGTATTAGAAGATGCGGGAAATCATATTTATTGAAATCTATTATTGAAGAGTTAAAAGAAAATGGCGTTTTAGATAAAGATATTATTTATATCGAATTAGATAAAAAAAACTATAAAAATATTAATAGTCCTAGTGACTTGGAAAAACTAATAGATAGTTTAATAATTGATGATGATTTTAAGTATTTATTTATTGATGAAGTTCAAAATGTTTTAGGATTTGAATCTATAATTAATGCTTATAAAGAAGAAAAAAATTTTTCTATTTTTATAACGGGGTCTAATTCTTATTTGTTAAGCGGTGAATTGGTAACAAAATTAACAGGTAGATATATTGAAATAGAAATGTTGCCACTTAATTTTTATGAATATGTCGACATGAAAAAATTTTTAAATAAAGAAGTAAACCCTAATATTTATCTTGAGTTTGAAGAATTTATTAGAAATGGTGGATTTCCAGGGTCTTTATATTATGATAATTATCAAGATAAATTATTATATACTAAAAGTGTTATTGAACAAATTTTAGAAAAAGATATAAAAAATTATAAAAAAATTAAAGATATTGAATTGTTTGAACTTGTTGAAAAATTTGTTATAAATAATTTTGGTTGTAGAATATCTATTAAAAGTATTTACGATTATTTGATTAATCAAAAAATATCTGTTGATAGAAGAACTGTTAAAACATATATTGCATTATTAGAGAACGCTAAAATAATATATCCTTGTGACTTATTTGATATTAAATCAAAAAAGATATTAGATGGTGAAAAGAAATATTATTTGGCTGATTTAAGTATTTATTATGCTTTAAACACAGATAATAGAATAAATTATGGCCCCGTATTAGAAAACGTTTTATTTTCATATTTAAAATATAAAAATTATAGTTTAAGTGTTGGCAAGATTGGAAATTTAGAATGTGATTTTATTGCTAGAAGAGGTGTCGATGAATATTTTTATATTCAAGTTTCTAAAAATATTGATGATGAAAAGACATATGAAAGAGAATATAAACCATTTTATCAAATTAAAGAAATGTATCCAAGATATTTATTTGTATCTGACTTAATATTTCAAAAAAATATAGATGGTATAAAAAATGTAAATATAATTGATTTTATTTATAATAAACAAGATTTATAATTATGCAAATAATGATAAAAGGAGTGTTTTATGAATTTAGATACATTAAACGATAAACAAAAAGAGGCAGTTAATATAACTGAAGGTCCTTTATTAGTATTAGCTGGAGCAGGTTCTGGAAAAACTAAAGTATTAACTACTAAAGTAGCTAAATTAATATTAGATAACGATGTTGATCCTTCTAATATTTTAGCTATCACTTTTACTAATAAAGCAGCTAAAGAGATGAAAGAAAGAATACTTAATGTAGTTGGTCCTATAGGATATCAAATTCAAATATCAACATTTCATTCTTTTGGATTAAGTATATTAAAAAAACATTATGATAAATTAAAATTAAATAAAAATTTTACTATTTTAGATAGTGATGATAGTAGTATTTTAATTAAAAATATTTTAAAAGATATGAACTCAGATGAAAATTATAAAGCAATTAAAAATATTATTAGTAATAATAAAAATGCTTTAATCGATAGTTATGAGTATGAAAGATTTGTAACTAATGATTATGACGAATTAGTTTTAGATATTTATAGAAAATATGAAAATCGATTAATCAAAAATAATAGTGTTGATTTTGATGATTTATTAATGTTACCAATAGTTTTATTTAGAAAACATCCCGATATATTAAAAGAATATCAAGAACAATATAAATATATTTTAATTGATGAATATCAAGATACTAATGAAGCACAATATTTGTTAACTAAAATGATAAGCGCAAAATATAAAAATATTTGTGTAGTTGGTGATGATAGTCAATCTATTTATTCTTGGCGAGGATCTAATTATAAAAATATTTTAAATTTTGAAAAAGATTATCCTAATTGTAAAACTGTTTATTTAGAACAAAATTATCGTTCTACTAAGACTATTATCAATGCTTCAAATGATTTAATTAAAAATAATGTTAATAGAAAAGATAAGAATCTATGGACTAATAATGAAGAAGGCGTAAAAATAGAATATAAAAGAGCTACCGATGAAAAAGATGAGGCATATTATGTTGTTGGTGAAATTAATAAATTATTAGATAATGGTTCTAAATTAAGTGATATTGCTATTCTTTATCGCACTAATGCTCAATCACGTAATTTAGAAGATGAATTATTATTAAATAATATACCTTATAAAGTAGTAGGTAGTGTTTATTTCTATAATCGTAAAGAAATTAAAGATTTAATGGCTTATTTAAAATTAATTTACAATAAAGATGATGATGTTAGTTTAACTAGAATAATAAACGTTCCAAGAAGAAAAGTTGGTAAGGTTACTATCGATAAATTAATTAGTAAAGCAAATGATTTAAATTGTTCAATGTATGATGCAATAGATTCTGGTAAAGAATTAGAATTTAAGAATATAATTTCTTATTTAAGAGAAAATAAAGATAACTATACTTTAACTAAATTTATTGATTTAATTTTAGAAAAAACAGGTATTATAAAGGAATTAGAAGAAGAAAATTCTATCGAAGCACAAACTAGAATAGAAAACTTAAATGAATTTAAGTCTATTGCTTATCAATTTGAGGAAAATTATGGTATAATTAGTTTAGAAGATTTCTTAAATGAAATAAGTTTAGTTGCTGATATAACAGAATATAAAGACAATGAAAGTGTAACCCTAATGACAATTCATTCTGCTAAAGGACTAGAATTTGACAATGTCTTTATAGTTGGTTTAGAAGAAAGTATCTTTCCTCATTTTAATTCCTTTGAAAGTAATGATCAAATGGAAGAAGAACGAAGATTATGTTATGTAGCTATAACTAGAGCTAAAAAAAGATTATGGTTAGTAAATGCTTTATCTAGAACTATTTATGGTAATAGAGTAAGTAATAAAGAAAGCAGATTCATTAAAGAGATTGATTCTAAATATTTTAATACTACATCAAGTAATATTAAAGTAAATAATGTTGATGATAGCGTAGAATATAGTGTTGGTGAGCATATTTATTTTGATATGTATGGTGAAGGTGTTATAGTAGGTATTAAAGATAAAGTTTTAACAGTGGCATTTAAACATCCTTATGGTATTAAAATGTTAATAAAAGGTCATAAAAAAATAAAGAAGGTGTAAAATATGTGGGCAAATTTATGGAATAATATTAATACTTGGTTCAATGACATAACAAAAGATTTTAAAGACTTTATAATAGCTAATACTCGTAATCCTATTTTATGGATTGCTATAATTATTATTGGTTTATTAGTATTTGAATGGGTTTATAAAGCATTACATAGAGACTAGGAGGATTTAATATGGATTTAAAAGTTTTGTATGAAAACATTAGTGAATATTTATCTAAAGAAATAATATTAGAGGGGTGGATTAGAAATCATCGTAAACAAAAAGAATTTGGATTTATTGATTTTTATGATGGTACTTGCTTTAAAAGTATTCAAGTAGTATATGACAATAAATTATCTAATTTTGATTTTATTTCTAAATTAAGAGTTGGTTGTGCAATTAAAGTAGTAGGTACATTATCTAAATCTTTAGGTTCAGGACAAGATTATGAAGTAGTAGCTAAAGATGTTATTTTATTAGGTGATTGCCCAGAAGATTATCCAATTCAACCAAAAAGACATACTAGAGAATTTTTAAGAGAAGTTGCTTATTTAAGACCACGTACTAATCTATTTCAAGCGGTATTTAGAGTAAGAAGTGTTGCGGCATATGCTATTCATAATTATTTTCAACAAAATGGTTATGTATATTTCCACGCTCCTATTATTACTGCAAGTGATTGTGAAGGCGCAGGCGAAATGTTTCAAGTTACAACATTAGATTTAAATAGAGTAAATGGTAAACCAGATTATACTAAAGATTTCTTTGGTAAACCTGCTAACTTAACAGTATCAGGTCAATTACAAGCAGAAACATTTGCTTTGGCTTATAAAAAAACATATACCTTTGGTCCAACATTTCGAGCAGAAAACTCTAATACTAAAACACATGCTTCTGAATTTTGGATGATAGAACCAGAAATCGCATTTTGTGATTTGAAAGGTGATATGGATATAATGGAAGATATGCTTAAATATGTCGTTAAGTATGTTTTAGATAATTGCATTAATGAAATGAAATTTTTAGATCAATTTGTTGAAAAAGGATTATTAGATAAATTAAATAAATTAGTAACATCTAAATTTACTCGAGTTACACATGAAGAAGTAATTAAAATATTAAAAGAAGCAAAAGTTGATTTTGAATTTAAACCAGAATATGGTGAAGATATAGCAAAAGAACATGAAAAATATATTACTGAATATTTTAATGGACCAGTATTTATAACAGATTGGCCAAAAGATATCAAAGCATTTTATATGAAATTGAATAAAGATGGTAAAACAGTTGCTGCTGTTGACTTAGAAGTACCAGGTGCAGGTGAATTAATGGGTGGTTCTCAAAGAGAAGAAGATTATGATAAATTAGTTAATAGAATGAAAGAACTAAATATGCCAATGGATGGTATGGAATGGTATTTGAATTTACGTAAATTTGGTGGCTGTGTTCATTCAGGATTTGGAATGGGCTTTGAAAGATTATTAATATATTTAACTGGTGTTGAAAACATTCGTGATGTAATACCATACCCTAGAACACCAGGTAATTGTGAATATTAAGGAGGAATAATTATGAAAAAAGGGTTTACGCTGGTGGAATTAATAGGAGTAGTTATAATATTAGCCTTAATAGCTTTATTAGCCTTTCCTCCTATATTAAATTCAATTAGAAAGACTAAATCTGAATTAAGTGATGCTAGTAAAGAAATATTATATAATGCTGCTAATCTTTATGTTTCTGAAAATTTAAATGATTTTCCTAAAAGAAATGGTAATACATTTTGTGTTACTTTAAATACTTTATCTTCTAAAGAATATTTACCAACTAAAGTATATGATTCAATTACAGGTGAAGAAATATCTTCAGATAGTTTAATTGAAATTAAAGTTGAAAATAATAATTATACTTATAATATGAATAATGAATGTGTGGAAGATATATATGTGTCACCTAATAAACCAGAATTATTAGATAATATGGTACCAATTAAATATAATGGAACTAATTGGATAGTAGCATCAGAATCAGACAAATGGTATGATTATGATGCCAAAGAATGGGCCAATGCAGTTGTTTTAAATACAACAAAAAAAGTAGGAGATACAGTATCAGAATCAGAAATAGATTTATGGTATGTATGGATACCAAGATATAAATATCAATTATTTAATGCTGATAATGGAAGTGTAGAACCACAAGAAATTCAAATTAAATTTGAAAGTGGAACATCTTCAACTGGGACAGTAAGTTGTACAGATAATATAAGCGGAACAGATGGAACAACATCAAGTGAAACTTGTACAAATGCGAGTAATGGAAACTGGTATACTCATCCAGCATTTACTTTAGGAACGCAAGAATTAACTGGATTTTGGGTAGGAAAATTTGAAGTAAGTGGAAGTACAAGCAAGATAACAATAAAACCAAATGTAACAAGTTTAAGAAGGCAAACAGTATCTTCATTTTTCACAGCAATACAAAATATAAATACAACATATAATTTAAACGGCGATAGTCATATGATGAAAAATATGGAATGGGGGGCAGTAGCATATTTATCCCATAGTAAATATGGAATAAATGAAGAAGTATATATAAATAATAGTAGTAGCTATTATACCGGAAGAAGTGGAGGAAATGTTGGAGGAAGTACTAATACCGTAGCAACCCAATATCCAAGTAGTTCAACTTCTTCAAATAGGTATTATAATTATGGATATTATACTTATGATGGAAAAATAGTAAATTATGATGGAAGTATCGGAGATTATGCAAGTGATCGAACATTAGGAACCAAAGCTAGTACGACCGGAAATATCTATGGCGTATATGATATGAGTGGAGGAGCTTTGGAATATGTAATGGGAAATATGGTAAATAGTAGTGTAGCATTTTATTCAAGTAGTGCGGGATTTAGTACCCCACCAGATTCAATTTATTATGATAGTTATACCTATGGAACATCATCTTTAACCCACGGAAGAGGAAAATTAGGAGATGCAACAAAAGAAACATTAAAGGCGTTTGGAAGTGGAAGTGGCGGATGGTATAGTGATTACGCGTTCTTTCCGTACTCTAGTTATTCTTGGTTCTCTCGGGGCGGCAACTACACCTATGGTTCTTATGCCGGTTTGTTCATCTTCTATTGGTACAATGGTAATGCGGGTTCCTCCGATTCCGCCCGTGCAGTTGTGTGTGTTCGCGGGTAGCAAACTTTAGTTTGCTACTTTCCATTTCTTGGATAACAGAAGAAGATAAAATGGTATAAATATTAAAATATCAAGTATAATATTTAATTTATTGTAAAAACTAATTTTGAGGTGAAATATATGAAAAAATTAGTTTTTTTATTTTTAAGTTTATTTTTAATTGGGTGTAGTGATTTATCTAATACTCCTACTAAAAAAGCAGAAGAATTTTTAAAAAAATATCAAACTTTAGATGAAAGTGTTATAAGTGATTTAAATAATGTTGTTAATGAAAGTGATTTGAATGAAACTCAAAGAAGTATGTATATTGATATAATGAAGAAACATTATCAAAATTTAAGTTATGAAGTAAAAGATGAGACTGTCGATGGAGATGAAGCAGTTGTTACGTTAGAAATCGCAGTAACTGATTTTAAAAAGGTATTAGATGAAGCAAATAATTATATGAATAACAACAAAGAACAATTTTATGATGAAAATGGAGAATATAGTGTAGTTAAGTTTAATGATTATAAATTAAATAAATTGAAAGATGCTAAAGATAGAATAAGATATACTATTGAAATAAAATTAACTAAAATTAATGATAAATGGAATGTTGATAAATTGGATAATAAAACATATGACAAAATAAATGGAGTATATAACTATTAAGACTTTTTTAGTCTTTTTTTTATATTTTTCTTGAATATTAATTTATAATTTAGTATAATTGATAAAAGAAAGGTAATGATTAATATGAAAGTAAAAATACCTAAAAATAAATTAACAACTGAACATTTAATTGTTTATAATAAACCTAAAAAAGTATATATTCCTTTAATAAGTGGTAATGATACAAATATTACTATTTTAGTTAAAAAAGGTGAATATGTTTATAAAGGAAGTATCGTTGGTAAAAGAAAAGGTGATTTTAGAATACCAATTCATTCTAGTGTTAGTGGAACGGTATTAGATTTTGAAGAAAGAACTTGTTCTAATGGAACTAAAGTAAAATGTGTTGTAATTGAAAATGATTTTAAAGAAAAAATTGAACAAAAATTAACTGTTAAAAGAAGTATCAATAAATATACTAAAGAGGAATTTATTGAAAGATTAATGGAATGTGGTATTATTGGTTTAGGAGGAGCAGGATTCCCTACATATGTTAAATATGAACCTAAAAACATCAAAACATTGATAGTTAATGCTGTGGAATGTGAACCATATATAACTGCTGATGAAATTTTAGCTAAACAGAAATGTGAGGAAATATTAGAAGCAATTGATGCAATTTTAGAGATAAATAAAATTGATGAAGCTATTATTGCTATAAAAAAAGAAAATACTGAATTAAAACAATTATTTGATAATTTTATTGGTACTTATTTAAAAATTAAAATAAAGTTAGTTCCTAATGTTTATCCTATGGGATGGGAAAGAACTTTAATTAAAGAAGTTACTGGTAAAGAATATGATAAATACCCAATTGAAGAAGGAATTGTTGTAAATAATATTTCTACTATTTATGCTATATATGAAGCTTTGAAATATAATAAGCCATTAATTGAAAGAATAATTACTTTTTCTGGTGAAAACATAGAAGATAAAAGAAATGTTTTAGTTAAAATAGGAACTGATGCTAAAGAAGTATTGGAACAATTAAAAATTAAAGAAAATAGTATTATTGTAGCTGGTGGACCTATGATGGGGAATAAAGTAGATGACTTAGTAATATCAGCTAATTTAAATTGTATTTTAGCTTTAAATAACAATATTGATATACCTAGTATTTGTTTAAAATGTGGAAAATGTGTTGAAGTATGTCCTGCTAAATTAAGCCCTGTTTTAATTATGAAAACTAAATATAAGAAAGAAAAAGATATTAATAAAATAAAAAAACTACATCCTGAAAAATGTATTGAATGTGGTTTATGTTCTTATATTTGTCCTGCTAATTTATTAGTAAGAGAAAGAGTAAGAGAAGCTAAAGAGTTAGTAAGGAGGAATAAATAATGGGACCTTTTTTAAGAGATAAATATAAAACTAATCGAATAATGTTTAATTTATTGATTGCTTTACTTCCTTTGTTTATATTTAGTTTTTCTAAAAATTGTTTTAATCCATATCGTTTAGGATTAATCAGTTTTATTGATATGTTTGATCCAATTATAAATATTATTATTGCATCTTTAACATCATTTGTTATTGAAGCAATATATGCTTTAATATTAAAGAAAAAAAATTATATTAAAAATTCATATGCTTTCTTCCCAGGATTATTTTTAGCTTTAATTTTACCTTTGCATACACCTATTTATATTTTAGTAATTGGTAGTGCGATAGCAAGTATTAGTAAATTAATATTTGGTGGTTTTGGTAAAAATTTATTTAATCCTGCTTTAGTAGGTTACTTAGTTATTATGTTATTTTTTACAAATATTTTAACTACTGATAATTATTTTAGCGCATATGAATTAGATACAATTAGTAAGGCTACACCATTAACTAATGCTTCAATGGTAACAGGAATTGGTAATTATGACCAATTGATTAAACCATATGGTGATTTATCTGATTTCTTTATTGGAACAATACCAGGTAGTTTTATTGAGACTAGTGCTTTGTTATGTTTAGCATCTTATTTATTTTTAAGTTTTACTAAAACTATAAAATGGCGAATACCTTTAGTATATGTTTCAACTGTTTTTGTTTTAACTTTAGGAATTGGTAGATTGTTAGGTGAGGGAATATATTATCCACTATTTCATATTTTAAGTGGTGGATTAATGTTTGGAGCTATTTTTATGGCAACTGATCCTGTTACTAGTGCAGTTACACCAGTAGGTCAAATTTTACAAGGAATTTTATTAGGAATAATAACAGTAATATTTAGATTTACAGGTGTTGAAGGTGTTGCATTTAGTATATTGATTGTAAATCCAATAGTAATATTATTAGATAAAATTGGTGTGCAAGCGAGATTTAATTTTATTAAATCAGTAATATGGTTTTTATTAGTAACAATAATTATAATGATTACAATTTTTGTACTTGCTTCTACTAGAAGAGTTAAAGGAAATTTAGATCCTAATTTTGAAATGATAAGTAAAGAAAAAATAAATAATCAAATTGTTTATAATGTATCACAAAAAGGATATGGTGGAAAAATAAAAGCTAAAATAACTTTTGAAAATAATCAAATTATAAATATTGAAATTACATCACATCATGAAAATATGAAACAATATGATTTGATTATGGAAAAAGGATATTTAAATGATTTGATAAATAATCAAGATAATATAGAATCATTAGATACAGTAAGCAGTGCAACTGTTACATCTAATGCTTTGAAAAAAATGATTGCTAATGTACTAGAATATGAAAAATCAAATTAATTTTTGATTTTTTTGTATTTTAAAAGGAAATCATCAACTTTTGGCTAATATAACTAATAGGAGGTGATAAAAATAAAAAAATTTTATACAGCACGATATGAACCCGTTTTTATGTATGATGCAGTAAAAAAAGAGTTTTTAAAAGCAATTTTAGAACCTATTTTAGAAAAAGAAATAATAGAATTAGAAATATTAAATCCAAATTTAATTCAAGATTATTTTAAATTAAGAGGTCAAAGATTAGATTTGTTAGTAAAAACAAAAGATGAAATAATCAATGTAGAATTAAATACTAATTATAGTGAAGAGATAATGATAAGGAATCTTCATTATATCTTTAAATTAGCAAGTGAAAACACGGAAAGAGGAAATAAATATAAAGTAAAAAATAAAATAGTTCAAATCAATTTAAATTTTATAAATAGTATATATGAAAAAAGTATCTACACATTATATGATAAGATAAATAAAATAGAATTAACAGATTATATTAAAATATATAATGTAGGTATAGACAAACACATAAAAAAATATTATAATAATGATAAGAAGTTTACTAAAGGTGAAGAGGCAATAATAATGTTAGACTTAGGTAAACAAGAATTAGAAGAATTATCTGAAAAGAGTGAGATAGTGAATAATTTTAAAAAAGAAATAATAAAAGCAAATAATGATGAATTTGTAGTAGATTGGATAAGTAAAGAAGAAGAACAAAAACAATATGAAGAAGTAATGTATGAAAAAGGGCTTAATCAAGGTTTGTCAGAAGGCAAAAAAAAAGGATTATCTGAAGGTCTCACAAAAGGTAAAGAGTTAGGAATATCTGAAGGTATTGAAAAAGGTATAGAACAAAATAAAATAGAAAATGCTAAAAAAATGTTAGAATTAAATATGGATTTAGAAACAATAAGTGAGATAACTAATTTGACCAAAGAAGAAATAGAAGGTTTAAGAAATTAAACTTTTTTTGTTAAAAGTAATCATAATATCATATATTTATTTAGGTGAATAAAAATGATAAAAAAATCCACAGTATTAAAATTTTTAATTTTAGTTTTTTTAACTATAATTACATTAATATTATTAAAAAATAATCAATTTAAAACTAATTTTTATAAATATGTTTATGAAAATAATATTAATTTTGCTAGTATAAATAAATGGTATGAAAATAAATTTGGATCTGCTTTGCCTTTTAGTAAATATTTTGAAGAAGTAACTCCTGTTTTTAATGAAAAATTAAATTATAAAGAAAAAAATAAATATAAAGATGGTGTATCATTAACTGTTGATGATAACTATTTAGTCCCAGCTTTAGATTCTGGTATCGTAATTTTTATAGGAGAAAAAAAAGGATATGGTAATACCATTATTGTTCAACAAGAAAATGGTATTGACTTATGGTACTCTAATTTAAAAGAAATTAACTTAAAGCTTTATGATTATATAAAAGAGGGAAGTTTAATTGGTGTTTCTAATAACAATTTATATTTGGTATTTACTAAAGATGGTGAAGTAGTTGATTACCAAGAATATATTTAAAATACATTTTTTATTTTATATAACAGGTTTAATCTGTTTTTTAACAGGTAATTTTAAAAATTTTATTATTTTTAGTTCAATTATAATAGTTCATGAATTAGGTCATATAATAGGAGCTTTAATATTTAAATGGAAAATTGAAAAAATAATATTATTGCCATTTGGTGGTATTACAATATTTAATGAAAATATTGATAAATCATTGAAAGAAGAATTTATAATAGCCATATTAGGGCCAATATTTCAAATGTTATTTTATTTGTTATATAAAGATAATGAGATATTTAATTATTATAATATAGCAATATTATTATTTAATTTATTACCAATTTATCCTTTGGATGGTAGTAAAATATTTAATGTTTTGTTTAATTTGTTTTTACCTTATAAAAAAAGCCATATTCTAAGTATTATCTTATCTTTTATATTTATAATTTTAATTATTTTATATAAGATAGATTTATCTTTGATTTTAATATTTATAGTAATTGAATTATTTAAAGAAATAATTAAACATAAATATTATTTTAATAAATTTTTATTAGAAAGATACCTAAATAATAACAATTATAAAAAGCATAAGGTTATAAAAAATGTAACAAATATGAAAAAACAAACTAAGCATATTTTTAATATTAATAATAAATTTTATACTGAAAAAGAAATTATTAAAAAATTGTTTGACAAATAAAGGGAAGTATGCTAAAATTAAGAACTGTGTAGAGGCCTCTCTACAACCGCACAGAAAAGGTTTTAAGTATAATCACCTTAATGGCGAGTCTGAGATTAAAGGAGGTAAAAAATGAAAGCAGTAATTGAAACAGGTGGAAAACAATACTATGTTGAAGAAGGATCAGTTATCTATGTTGAAAAATTAGATGTAGAAGCTGGTAAAGAAGTAACAT
The DNA here is from genome assembly GCA_946488855.1 of uncultured Mycoplasmatota bacterium. Taxonomy (GTDB): domain Bacteria; phylum Bacillota_I; class Bacilli_A; order RF39; family UBA660; genus Faecisoma. Next base: position 8,345 of record CAMLWC010000008.1, on the reverse strand, counting down.
TTGACAAAGTATTAATGATCAATGGTGTTCCTGGACATCCTTATTTAGACAATGTAACAGTAAAAGGTGAAGTTGTTAAACACGGTAAAGATAAAAAAATTAAAGTATTTAAATATAATGCTAAGAAAAAATACCGTAAAACTCAAGGACATCGTCAACCATACACTAAAGTAGAAATTAAAAAAATAATTGAGAAATAATGATTAAAGTAAGTATTAAAGAAAAACAAATAATAATAAAGGGACACGCTAATTATGATGAATTAGGGAAAGACATAGTTTGTGCTTCCGTATCATCAATGGTAATTACAACAGTTAATGCTATATTAAGAATTGATAGTGATGCAATTAAATATAGTGATATTAAAGGTGTTACTATTGATATTGTTAAAGATGATGAAATAATTAATAAATTAATAAATAATTTAATCGATTTATTAGAAGAATTAGAAAAACAATACCCTAAATATATAGAAATAAGGAGGTGTTAATTGTGTTAAAATTGATGCAATTAAATATACAATTATTTGCTCACAAAAAAGGACAAGGTTCTACTAAAAACGGTCGTGATTCAATATCAAAAAGACTAGGAGCTAAAGCTAGTGATGGTGAGTATGTAACAGGTGGATCTATTTTATATCGTCAAAGAGGAACTAAAGTTTATCCAGGTGTTAATGTTGGAATTGGTTCTGATGATACTGTTTATGCTAAAATAGATGGATACGTTAAATTTGAAAGAGTTGGAAAAGATAAAAAACAAGTAAGTGTTTACGCTACTAAATAGTTTTTTATCTTTTTTTAAATAAATATTTACATATAAAGAACAAAATTAAAAAAAATATGATATAATTATCATAGAGGTAGATTATATGAAGACATTATTAATTGTTGATGATTCTAGTTTGATTACAGTATTTGCATCTAAAATATTTAAAGATGAATATAATGTTATAACAGCTAAAGATGGAAAAGAAGCAATCGAAGCAATTAGAAATAATTTTGATAGTGAATTTGTGGGAATGTTTTTAGATTTAAACATGCCTAATTTTAATGGGTTTCAAGTTTTAGAAGTTTTTAAAAATCATAATTTATTTGGTAAGATACCAGTTTGTATTTTAACTGGTGATGATACAAAAGATTCGATTGACAAAGTATTTAATTATCCAATCGTTGATGTTTTGAATAAACCATTTAATGAAAAAGAAATTAAGACTAGTTTGGAAAAAATGATTTTAAGAAAATAGTATTTACTACTATTTTTTTTTAATGTATAATGTAAAGAGGTGATTTACTATGTTTATAGATGAAGTAAAATTAGAACTTATCGCAGGAACCGGTGGCGATGGTTGTATGGCTTTTAGAAGAGAAAAGTTTGTTGAAATGGGTGGGCCTTTTGGTGGTAATGGTGGAAAAGGTTCAGACATTATTTTTAAAGTTGATGAAGGATTAAATACTTTAATTGATTTGAGATATCAAAAACAAATTAAGGGTAAAAAAGGAGAAAATGGTCAAGGTAAAGGTATGCATGGAGCTAAAGCAGATGATGTTATTGTAAAAGTTCCTTTAGGAACTATTATTACTGATTTAGATACTAATTTGATTATTGCTGATTTGACAAAAAAAGATGATGAAGTTATAGTAGCTGCTGGAGGTCGTGGTGGAAGAGGCAATATCGCTTTTGCTACTAAATCCAATCCTGCTCCACATTTTGCTGAAAATGGTGAACCTGGTGAAGTTAGAAATGTTAAAGTGGAATTAAAATTATTAGCTGATGTAGGGTTAGTTGGAATGCCAAGTGTTGGAAAATCAACTATCATATCACAAATATCTAAGGCTAAACCAAAGATAGCAGCTTATCATTTTACGACTTTAAAACCTAATTTAGGTGTTGTTAAATCTAATAATTCATCATTTGTTGTAGCTGATTTACCTGGTTTAATTGAAGGAGCAAGTCAAGGTGATGGTTTAGGAGATCAATTTTTAAAACATATTGAAAGAACAAGAGTAATAGCACATGTTATAGATATGGGAGCTACTGAAGGAAGAAACCCTTATGACGATTATTTAATTATTAATAATGAATTAAAACAATTTAATTCTAAAATATTAGATAAACCACAAATTGTTATTGCTAATAAAATGGATATGCCGAATGCTATAAATAATTTAGAAGAATTTAAGAAAAAGGTAAATGTTCCTATTTATCCTGTTAAAGCAATTACTAATGATGGATTAAAAGAAGTGATTGAAGTTTTGGCTAATATGCTAGATAAAATAAAAAAAGAACCATTATATGAAGAAGAAAAGTTTGAAAGTCATGTTTTATATAAATTTAAAGAAGAAAAGCCATTTACTATTATTAAAGAAGGTAATACTTGGATAGTAAAAGGTGAAAAAATAGAAAAATTGTTAAAAATGACAAAATTTAATACAGATGAGGCAGCTAATAGATTTGCTAATAAATTAAGAAAATATGGTGTTGATGATGAGTTAAGAAAATTAGGCGCCATTGAAGGAGATACAATAAGAATATTAGATTTTGAATTTGAATATAAAGAATAAAAAATACTTATTTGATAAGTATTTTTTATTAATTTTACTAAAAATATGGACTTTTTAATTTATAATGTGTAAAATATAAATAGGAGATGATTAGATGAAATATTTTCTTGTCGGAATAAAAGGAACAGGTATGAGTGCATTAGCTCAAATTTTGGATGGATTAGGTTATGAAGTAGAAGGTAGTGATAAACCAGATCATTTTTTTACCGAGCAAGCTTTAATAGATAAAGGTATAAAAGTATATGAATTTAATAAAGATAATATTAAAGAAGATATGATAATAATACAAGGTAATGCCTTTAAAGATACTCATGAAGAAATAGTAAGAGCTAATGAATTAGGATTAAAAATATATTCTTATCAAGAGATGGTTGGTAAATTAACTAGAATGTTTGAAACTATAACTATAGCTGGATGCCACGGTAAAACAACGACAACTGCTATGTTGAGTCACGTTTTAAAAAATATAAAAGGATGTAATTATTTAATTGGTGATGGCACTGGATATGCTGATAAAGAAAATAAATATTTTGCTTTAGAAGCTTGTGAATATAAGAGACATTTTTTAAATTATAAACCTTATTATGCTATTATAACCAATATAGAATTAGATCATATAGATTATTATAAAGATATAGATGATGTAATTTCAGCTTATCAAGAATATGCTAGATTAGCTGAAAAAATGGTTATAGCATGTGGAGATGATCCTTATACTCATACATTAGAAGTTAATGTTCCGATATTTTATTATGGTTTAAAAGAAGATAATGACATAGTAGCTAAAGATGTAGTTTTTACCAATGAAGGAACTAGTTTTGATGTTTTTGTTGAAGATAATTATTATGGACATTTTGATTTACCTTTATATGGTAAACATATGTTACTTAATTCTTTAGCCGTAATTGGTGTTTGTTATTATGAAAGATTAGAAGCAAAAGAAGTTGCTAAATATTTAAAAACTTTTGAAGGTGCAAAAAGAAGATTTAAAGAAAAAATTATTGGTGATATTGTAACAATTGATGATTATGCTCACCATCCAACTGAAGTAAAAGTAACAATTAAAGGGGCAAGACAAAAATATCCTGACAAAGAAATAGTAGCTATTTTAAAAACACATACTTTATCAAGGACAAAAGCCATGGCTCAAGAATTTGCTGATGCATTAAATTTAGCAGATAAATCGTATATAATGGATGTAGGTGTTGATAGAGAAGAAATTGGATATGATGATGTAACATACAAAGTTATATTAGATAAATTAGATAATGGTGAATACATTAATCTTGATACGGCTGATAAATTGTTAAAACATAAAAATGCTGTATTAATATTTATGAGTAGTAAAGATATTTATGTTTTACAAAATAAATATGAGGAATTATTAAAAAAACTTCAAAAATAATGAAGTTTTTTTATGGCTCAATATGATTAAATAATAAACCAATATTAATTAAACCTGTAATTCCTACTATTGTATATATAGCTCTTGCCAACATTGAACCTTCACCAAATATATAGGCAACTAGGTTAAAGTCAAAAAGACCGATTAATCCCCACACTACTGCTCCAATAATAGTAAAAACTAAACAAATTTTTTGTAGAGTTTCCAAAATAATCATTCCTTTCTATATTCATTAAATATTTTAGATATTTTTTTAAAATTTATACATTTTTTAAAAAAATTATCAATATAATTTATCAAGGAGTGAGAAAATGAAAAAATATTTATTATATTTGGCTATTTTATGTTGTTTTTTATTGGCTGGGTGTGGAAAATATGGAGAAAAGGATATTGTTAAAGATTTTAACAAAAAGATAAATGATTCTGATGGATATTATCTATCTGGTGAATTAAAAATAATAAATAATGAAGATAGTTATTTATATGATGTTGAAGTTGCATATCAAAAAGAAAATAATTTTAAAGTTAGTTTAAAAAATAAAACAAATAATCATGAACAAATAATATTGAAAAATAAAGACGGTGTATATGTTTTAACCCCATCATTAAATAAAAGCTTTAAATTTCAAAGTGAATGGCCATATAATAATTCGCAAAGTTACATATTACAAACTATTTTAAAAGATATGGAAAGTGATAATGAAAGAATTTTTGAAGAAATAGATAATAATTATATTTTTACAACTAAAGTTAATTATAGTAGTAATAGTGAATTAACAAAACAAAAAATAACATTAGATAAAGATTTGAATTTAAAATCTGTAGTTGTTTTAAATGATAAAGATGAAATTCAAATGCAAATGACATTTAATAGTATTGATTATAAAGCAACTTATGATGAAAATTATTTTGTTTTAAGTAGCAATGTAAGTAAAGAATTAGATGAAACGAACAGTACATTAGATTCTATAGTTTATCCAATGTATATACCAGAAAATACTCAATTATCTGGTCAAGAAAAAGTTTCAATAGATAATGGTGAAAGAGTAATTTTAACTTTTAGTGGTGATAATCCATTTACTATAATCCAAGAAACTGCAAATCCAACTAACGAATTAGTAACTATTCCAATGTATGGTGAACCCTATATAATAACAGACACAGTAGGAGTTTTAAGTGAAGATTCAGTAACTTGGATTAGTAATGGAGTGGAATTTTATGTTGTATCAGATAAATTAGATAATAATCAATTATTAGAAGTAGCCAATTCTATTAATACAATGACAGTAACTAAATAATGAAACATTAGTGAAAAATGTTTCTTTTTTTTTATTTATATGGTATAATTTAAAAAGGTGATTGGAAATGGCAAAAAAAAATAATGCAAAAATTAAAAAAGCCAATATTAGTAATGAAGATGAATTTGGCAAATTAATTAAATTAATTATCGTTGTTACAGTAATATTTTTATTATTTTATGGAATTACATTTTTAGTAAACAGAGAAAAAGAAGAAGAAGAGAATGAAACAACAGCTGAAATTCAATATGATAATATTTTGATTGGCGATTTATTAACACAGCCAAATGATGAATATTATGTGATGATATATGATAATGATGATTATAATAAAGTGGTATATCAAACTTATTTAAGTATGTATAAATCTAAAGAGGATGCTATTAGATATTATACTGCTGATTTAGATAATCCATTTAATAGTTCTTTTGTATCTGAAAATGAAAATTTTGATATAGAAGACATAAAAGATTTAAAATTAACAACTTCTACTTTAATAAAAGTTAAAGATGGTAAAATTGAAAAATATTATTTAGGCGATAAAATAAAAGAACATTTAAAAGAAATAACAAAAGATGAAGAAGAATAATTCTTCTTTTACGGTCTGTTGGTGAAGGGGTTAACACTCAAGGTTCTCATCCTTGCATTCATGGGTTCGAATCCCATACAGACTACCATATTGATATAAACAAATTAATTTTTGTTTTTTTTATGAAATTTTTTTCTAGTAATAGATTTTTTAAAAAAAATATGATATATTATTGTAGATAAGGAATGATGATATGGAAAAAGAAATCAAGAACTCTAAAAAAAATGCAAATAAAAAAAATAAAAATGTAAATATAGAAGATGTTAGCAAAAAAATAGAAAAGAAAATTTCTGAAAAAAAAGTAAATAAAAAGAAAAATATAGAAAAAGAATTAATTATAAAAGAAACTGAAAAAGAAAAAAATGGCTTTTTTGAAGTTATATTAATTTCAGTTATTATAGCTTTAATATTTTCTTTAATTGGATATTTTATTGGTAAAAAAACTAATTTTGAAAATGGCGATTATTCTACTGCTACTAAAGAAATTCAAAAATTTATTGAAGAATATAATTATGTGTTAGAAAATTATTATGGTGAAATAGATAAAGAAGAATTAATTTCAGGTGCAATTAAAGGAATGCTTTCATCATTAGATGAATATTCACAATTTGTTGATGAAGATTCTAATAATTTTTCAATTACATTAGAAGGTGAATATGAAGGATTAGGTGTTGGTATAAGTTTAACTACTGAAAATGAAATAATAATCTCAACGATTTATCCTAATAGTCCAGCTGAAAAAGCCGGTTTAAAAATATATGATGTTATTACTAAATTCAATGATGAAAATGTTGAAGGTTTAACAACATCTGATTTAGTGGATAAAATATCAAATAATGAAAATATAAAATTGACAATTTTAAGAGGCACTGAAGAATTAAATTTTGAATTAAAAAAAGAAAAAATTGTTATACAATCTGTTCATTCAGAAATGGAAGAAAATAATATAGGGTATATTAAAGTTGATGTTTTTGCTAATAATACGTATTCTCAATTTCAAAAAGCTTTAATCGAATTAGAAAATAACAATATGAAAAGTTTAATAATAGATTTGAGAGGTAATAGTGGTGGCCATTTATTAGCTGTTGAAAACATGCTTAGTTTATTTATGAATGATACTCATGTGATTTATCAAACTGAAGATAAAGATGGTACTGAAAAAATTTATTCAACGGGTAATAAAGATAAAGAATATAATATTGTTATATTACAAAATTCAGGAAGTGCTTCTGCTAGTGAAGTAATGGCTACATCATTAAGAGAACAATTAGGTGCTTATATTATAGGTAACACAAGTTATGGAAAAGGAACTGTTCAAAATTTACAAACAATATCAGGAATAGGACAATATAAGGTTACAACAAAAAAATGGTTGACATCTAATGGAGAATGGATTAACGAAGTTGGTGTAAAACCAGATTTAGAAGTATCATTATCTGAGGATTATTATAAAAATCCAATTTTAGAAAATGATGATCAATATCAAACTGCAATTAAATATTTAAATGAGAAAGAAAATTAATCTTTCTTTTTTTATGATATAATATATATAGAAAGAGGTATTTATGAAAAATATTTGTATAGGAGATAAATTTCAAATTCAATGTTATAAACATAATGGTAAAATTCATAGATCATGGGATGAGGCAATAGTTTTGGATATAAAAAAAGATTACATTGTATTTGGAAATAATAAAACAAAAGTAATTGAAGCACAAGGAACATGGTGGAGAACTAAGGAACCCGCTATAATGTATTTTTTTAAAAATAAATGGTTTAATATAATATCACAAATAAAAAAAGATGGCATATATTATTATTGCAATATTGCGACACCTTTTATAATAGAAGATGGAACAATAAAATATATAGATTACGATTTAGATTTGCGCATATTTCCAACTGGGGAATTTAAAATATTAGATAAGTTAGAATATGAATATCATAAAAAGTTAATGGGGTACAGTGCTGATTTAGACAAAGTAATTAAAAATGGATTAGATGAATTAATAAAAAGTTATAAAAATCATAAAGTAATGTTTGATTCTTTAAAAAATAAAGAATATTGTGCTTATTATTTTAAGCTAGAAGAAGAAAGAAAAAATAGTAATTTTTTATAAAAAAGAATAATATAATAAAAATAGAAAAAAAATAAAAAAAAGTATTGACATTGTCAAATTAATTTGATATATTATAGTGGCTTTCGAAAAAAAGGAGTAAAAAAACCTTAAAAAATGAGAGTGAATTATATATCAAAAAATAAAAATTTACATTTTAAAAAAAAATAAAAAAAATGTAAAAAAAGTATTGACTTGTTGAAGTTAATTTGATATATTATTAATGCGCAACTGAGAAGAGCGCAAGAATGATCTTTGAAAACTGAGCAAAATGTCAATTCATAATTAGTCAGGATAAAAAACTAATTTAACAAAAAATATTTTTTTTGGAGAGTTTGATCCTGGCTCAGGATGAACGCTGGCGGCATGCCTAAG
>CAMLWC010000007.1 GCA_946488855.1 uncultured Mycoplasmatota bacterium | reverse complement strand
CCGTTTTAAAATGGCTAGCTAATATTTTGCCCTTTTAGGGCTAGTGCAAACTATGACTTTCAGGTATAGTTATGATTTACATACATATGTTTGTATGATATAATTAAATTGTAGGAGTTAGAAAGGAGAGATATGAATCAAAATAAAATGCATTTAATAAATAAAATATTTAATAATGAAACTATTAGAACTGTATGGAATAAAGATGAAGAAAAATATTATATAAGCGTAGTAGATATTGTTGGAGTTCTTTCGGAAAGTAGTAATCCACAAACTTATTGGAGAGTTATGAAGAAAAGACTTAAAGATGAAGGAAACCAAACCGTTACAAATTGTAACGTTTTAAAATTAAAAGCTCAAGATGGTAAATATCGTTTAACTGATGTTGTAGATATTGAAGGAATGTTTAGAATAATAGAATCTATTCCTAGTAAAAATGCTGAACCAATAAAACAATGGTTAGCTAAATTGGGTAAAGAAAGAATAGATGAAGTATTTGATCCTTCACTTACTATACAACGAGCAGTAGATACTTATAGAACTAAAGGTTATGCTGAAGATTGGATTGCTAAAAGAATTAAAGGAATTCAAGAAAGAAAAAAACTAACTGATGTATGGAAAGATAATGGTATAGGTAGTAATTTAGAATATGCCATATTAACAAATGATATTTATAAAGAATGGTCTGGAATGACAGCTAAAGAATATAAACAATATAAAGGCTTAAGAAAAGAATCATTAAGAGATAATATGAGTGATATTGAAATAGCACTTGCTGATATAGGTGAACTTACAACTAGAGAGCTTGCAAAGAAACATAAACCAATTGGATTAGAAGAAAATAGGAAAATTGCTAAAGAAGGTGGACAAGTTGCTAGTAATACTAGAAAAGATATTGAAACAAGACTTGGTGAATCTGTTGTAACAAAAGATAATATATTAAATTATCAATATATGGATGATATTAAACAAATAGAAAATAAGTAGAATATAAATTTAAAAATTTGTTTTAAAAAATAGTTCAAATTTTAATTTTTATAGTATAATAGTTGCAATGAAAGCGCTAGTACAGGCTTTATAAGTTTTGTATTGGCGTTTTTTTAGTAGGAGGTATATATGAATGAAAAAATTATAGGTGAAGATGTAATAAGGAAAATATTAAAATATGACAAGGATACTATGTTAGTAAAAATACACGAGTCTAAAACTATTGAATTTAAAGAAAATTTTAATTTTAATAATAAAAAAGATTATTTTAAGGCAATGGCATCGTTTGCAAATACTTCAGGAGGGTATATTATATTTGGAATAAAAGATAAACCTAGAAAATTAATCGGATTAGATGAAAAAAGATTTAATGATTTTGATAATATGAAACTTGAGGATTTTGCAGTTGATTTGAATAACCATTATAGTCCTGAAATACTATGGGAATATAATACTACTATAATTGGTGATGATATAAAAATTGGTGTAATTTATGTTTATGAATCAAATTATAAGCCAGTTATTTGTAAAAAAAGATATGACTCAAAAGACAAAAAGACAAGCACAATTGATGGCGAAATATACTATAGGTATCATGGGCGAAATGAAAGAATTCATTATGAAGATCTTATTAAACTAATAAATCAAGAAAAAGAAAAAGAAAGTAAAAAGTGGATTGATTTATTTTCTAAAATTTCTAAGGTTGGGGTTGATAATGTAGGATTATTAAATTTTAATACAGGTATCTTTTCTGCCGGTAATAACTCTGTTATATTAGATGAACAAATGCTTTCTAGTATAGAATTTATAAAAGAAGGAGAATTTAATGAAAGAAAAGGAATACCTACTTTAAATGTAATTGGTAATATTAAGATAAAACAAGGGAAAGTAGTTGTTGCTCCCGAAAAAGTTAAGGTAAAAGGTATCCGTTTTAATGATATTATTCTTGATTTTCTAGACCAAAAAAATATAAGTAATGGCATAGATTATGTTACACAAATTTGTCATGAAAGTTCAGGATATTTGCCAATATATTATTATATAAGTAAAACAAATAAAGCAGTAGATGAAATAATAAATATAATTGAAAATGAGGTTGTTCGTTCTCAATCGAAACGGAAACTTTTAAATAGATTAAAAACAAAGAAAATTGAAAAATTGGAAATAAAAAGCGTTGGAAGTACTAAATATCAATACTGCAAAGATATTATTAATCATATTTTATTATATGATAGCAATTATATTGATGAAAATTATGATATTTATAAAATTTTATCTGCGATTAATACAATGAATCAAGAAAATATTAACAATTGTAAAGAATTTTTATTAAGGATTTTAAAATCATACTACCTAAAATATTATCAAATAGATAGTAAATTTGCATCATCATTTAGAAAAACCATATGTTGGGTAGATGAAGCTTTGTATATGAAAAAAGATGGTCTAGTTTGTTAAAAGACTTTAAGGTTTAAATATTTCACTTTTTTCATAATCATATGATTTTTCTTTATATTTTAATAAAATATTTGGATATTATCAATAATAATATTATTTAATTTGCAATTTTGAAGTTCAATAATATTAATTATAATATAAAGGCTATTTTTATACATATGTTAATATGTGTTTGATGTATCATCTACTTTGGCATGTCAAAATATTTATTTACTAATTTAACATCACTTTCTATTAATAAAGAGACACAACAATGTTTAAAGTAATGTATTATAATATCTTTGCTACAGTAAAAAAAACTAAATGAAGTGAAACAATAAAATTAATGAAACATGGATTGAAAATGATAATTGTATAAAGAAATATAAATCATTTTTATATGTAATCCTAAAAATTCAATATTTTGTGGTATAATGTTTTTAGGTGATATCTTATGAAAGAATTAGAAAGTAAAATAGTTAAATTTGCAGAAGAAAGAGATTGGTTACAATTTAATACACCAGAAAATTTAGCCAAAAGTATATCAATAGAAGCTGGAGAACTGTTAGAATGTTTTCAATGGGATAGTAATTATGATAGAGAAGAACTAAAATATGAAATTGCCGATGTTATGAATTATTGTATTTTGTTATGCCATCAAATAGGGGTTGATCCTAAAAAAATAATTTTAGAGAAAATGGAAATTAGTTCTAAAAAGTATCCTATTGAAAAAGCAAAAGGAAATAGTACAAAATATGACAAATTATAGGAGGTAGGACTATGAATAATGCAGAGTTAGCAATTGAAATGATAGGGAACTATTTAAAACAAATAGAATCTATGGAAGAGGAAGGTAAAAAAAGATATTCTAAATTATATGAAGCACTAAAAAATACCAAAGAATTTTTAGAGTCACTTATGAATTTGAATGAAGAAGAAACCAAGATTTATATGGATTCGTTTTTTGTAATAATGAGTTCTTCGTTAATTATTAATAAGTAGGTGAGATAAAATGTTAGTATATGAAGGTGTTAAATCTGCATTTATTGATGATGTAGATTTAGGAATAATAGCTGATAAAATTAGAAATAAATATATTGAAGTTATAAAAAAAAGGCCTAGTGCGCCAGAATTTAATTCATGGAAAAATTCTATGCAATACATGAGAGGTGTATTATCTGATAACGATATACCGAATAATACTGGTATAGCAATTGAATATAATATACCGCCTACTGGATGTAGAATCGATTTTATGATATCTGGTTATAACAAGAATAAATCTAATGTTGTAATAGTAGAGTTAAAACAATGGGATAAAGCAACTGAAGTTAAAGAAATGGATGGCATATATAAAGTAAACACTTATACCGGTGGAGGATTAAGAGATGTTAATCATCCTTCTTACCAAGCTATGACCTATGCAAATTTAATTAAAGATTATAATGAAGTAGTACAATTAAAAGATATTAATGTTGTGCCATGTGCATATCTTCACAATTATTATTTTGAAGATGATGATACATTACTTTCAAATAATTATAAAGAATATACTGATAAAGCGCCTTTATTTGGCCATAATGATGTTATCAAATTAAGAAATTTTATAAAAAAATATATTGAAGATGGTGATGATGGAAATATTTTATATGAAATAGATCAAGGAAGAATTAGACCATCAAAAATGTTACAGGATTCTTTAAGAAATATGTTAAAAGGTAATAAAGAATTCTATATGATAGATAATCAAAAAGTAGTATATGAATATGCTTTAAGAAATGCAATTGATACAGTAGCTGCTAATGATAAGAATGTAATGATAGTTAGAGGTGGACCAGGAACTGGTAAATCTGTTTTAGCAATCAATTTATTAGTTGAATTAAATAACAGAAATATGACTTGTTTTTATGTTACTAAAAATGCAGCACCAAGAAGTGTATATTCTAGTAAGTTAAGAGGTGACTACACCCAAACGTATATTAATCATTTATTTCAAGGATCTGGTAATTTTATAGATGAGGAAAAAAATAAATTAGATTGTTTAGTCGTGGATGAAGCTCATAGATTAAACGCTAAGTCTGGTATGTTTCAAAATAAAGGAGAAAATCAAGTTAAAGAAATTATTAATGCTGCTAAATTTTCTATATTTTTTATTGATGAAAATCAAAAAGTCACTTTAAAAGATATTGGTAGTGAAGACTTAATTAAAAAGTTTGCCAAAGAACAGGGCGCAGGTATTTATACTTTTGATTTAGATAGTCAATTTAGATGTAATGGATCAGACGGATATATTGCATGGCTTGATAGAGTATTAGATATTAAAGAAACAGCAAACTTTGATATAGATGGATTTGATTATGATTTTAGAGTACTGGATGATCCTAATGAAGTTAGAAGGTTGATTGAAGAAAAAAATAAAATTAATAATAAATCAAGAATAGTTGCAGGATATTGTTGGAATTGGATATCTGACGGTAAAAACAATAGTGAAATACATGATATAGAAATACCTGAATATAATTTTGGTATGAGTTGGAATTTAGGTAATTCGACTACATGGGCAATTGATTCGAATTCAGTAAATGAAGTGGGATGCGTCCATACTTGTCAAGGTTTAGAATTTGATTATGTTGGTGTTATTATAGGAAATGATATGAGGTATGAAGATGGTCATATAGTAACGGATTATACTAAAAGAGCTAGTACAGATTTCTCTTTAAAAGGCATTAATAAAATTGCTAGAGAATATGGGCAAGAAACTGCTAATAAAATAGCAGATAATATTATTAAGAATACGTATAGAACTCTAATGACTAGAGGAATGAAAGGATGCTATGTTTATTGTGTCGATAAAGAATTACAAGAATATTTAAAAAATTATAATGACTAATTGCAAATTAGTCTTATTTTGATTATGGTGAAATAATTTAGTTATAAAGGGGGAATGATATATGAAGATTAATAATAATGAAATTAACAGAGCAATAAGAAAAAAATTTATAAGACCATTAAATGATGGAATTAAATACAATGTTAATAAACTTAACATAGAAAAAAGAGTAAAATATAAGGAAACAATAAGTTTGCTCATGCAAGCATATGCTACTTTAAGTAGTATAGAGTATTTACTAAATTCAGGTAGATTAGTAGATGCGAATACTTTATTAAGATCTAGTTTTGAATATATTCTTGTTGGGATGATGTTACAATTCGAAGATAATGTGTATAATGAATTTATTAATTTATCTATTGATGATGAAAACGCTAGAGATTATACAAAGATCCAGAAATTAATTAACAAATTTAAAACTCACTTAAATGAAATTAGTATGGATTTATTTAAAGACTTCAATAGAAAAGAAAAAGGGGACATGCTTACAGAGTTATATGATAAATTATGCAAATTTACGCATAGTACATTATTTGTAACTACGCTTGCTGAAATAAAAAATAATGATGACAAAGAAGTTTTAAAAATGTTAAACTATCAAAACTTTTATTTTGTTAAAGTTTTACTTTTTTGTTGTTTAAAATATTTTACTAATGATAAGAAACATTATTTATATAAAGAAGATATGGCTTTAAGTTTCCTGTTTAATTTTTTTCTGGTTGGCATAAAATTGAAAAATAGTAAATTAACATTTGAAAAATATAATAACCTTTTATATTTGGATGATAATGTGAAATTTTTCGATAAATATGGTGAATATTTAAGTAAAACAAAAGAATTATTTATTTCATTAAAAAATGATATTGATAATGATGCTTTTTTAAAAGCACTTAATGAATTTTTTTCTTAAATATTTAAGTTGACAATAAAATATGTGGTATAATTTTGGTAGGTGATAATATGGAACTGATTGTACTTAAAGGCTATAGAAGAGAAGAAATAATAAAAATGGAATTAAAGCCTTTATATGAAAACGATTTGAATGAAAAAATAAATATTTTAAATTATGATAATATGTATTATCAAAATTTATTAAGATCTTTGATGATGATTAAAGATAATAGGTATATATTATATGAAGAATTTGTATTTATGTGCATTAATGATAATGGAGCAACTTTAAAAAATATTTTGTCAACATTTAATATTAAACTAAAAATAATATATAATAATATTTATCCTGAAATATATCCATGTGAATTTACCAATACAGAATTATTGGATGATTTTATTGTAAATAATGAAATGAGTTTGAAAGAGCCAAATAATGATATTATTAAATTATCAAAAATTTATAATAAAGTTTATTATATTGCAAATTCTTATTATGTAAGTTATAACAATATGGAATATGATATGGTCAATATTGAAAGAGAGTATAAATATGACTTTACGCCAAAAAAATTGCAAGTAAATTTAAAAACAGAAATTATTTATGAAATTAATGAAGACAAACAACAATATATTGAAAAAATAAATGAAATTATTGATAATAATTATACTAATATAGGTATAAAATTAATGGGTGAAAGTGAGATTGTTTTAGATCTTTATAAAAGTTTTTGCGCATTTATTAATACTAGTGATTCATATTTGATAACTGATTATGAAAAGTATGGATATAGAGAAGATTTGACTGATGAATTTAAAAATATAGTTTTAAATATTTTAAAAGTTCCAAGATTTAAATCATTTAGAGATTTGGAATTTTATGAAAATCCTAATTTAAGCAATAAAATGATTAAAATTAATCAAACACAAATTATGGCTGATATGGTAGAGCAGGTAAAAAAATCAAAAGAATGTGAAAAAATAGTAATAAATTCTAATGGGAAAAAATTGAGTGGATATAGAGATATTTTTGTTACTGCACCTACAGGATCTGGAAAGTCTTTAATATTTCAAGTACCTGCTATTTATCTGGCAGAAAAATATGGCTTATTAACTATCATTATTACTCCATTAATTGAATTAATGAATGATCAAGTAAGAAATCTTCATGAAAGAGGTTATTTGGCGGCTGAAAGACTTAATTCATCAATTAATCCTATTGAAAAAAAGAATATTGTAAAAAATATTTCAGAAGGTAAAATAAATTTGTTATATTTAGCCCCAGAAACTTTATTATCCTATTCAATTGATCAATTAATTGGTGATCGAAAAATAGGGATGGTTATTGTAGATGAAGCTCATATTGTGTCAACTTGGGGGAAGGGCTTTAGACCTGATTATTGGTATTTAGGATCTTATTTAAATAAATTACGAAAAGTGAGAAATTCAAAGGGGTTAAAAGATAAAAATAAAATTGTATATTGCTTCCCAATTTGTACTTTTACTGCTACTGCTGTTAATGGTGGCAAATACGATGATGTAAATGATATAAAAAGTAGTTTAAATTTGAGAGATACTATTACCTATTTTGGTAAGGTAATTAGAGACGATATTAAGTTTGATATTAAGGATTATAGTAATGAAAAAACTGCAAATCAAGATGCTTATATTGAAATGAAAAATTGTACATTTAAACAAAAACTTGATGAATATATTAGAAAAGATGAAAAAACAATTGTATATTTTCCATATGCCAATACTGCATATGATGCATATAGGGCTAATTCAGCAAAAGGATTTGGAGAATTAAAAGATATAAAACAATATTTTTCTATATATACCGGTGGTGGCAAATTAAGTAATGAATCTAAAAATATAAATATGTTGGAGTTCAGAGATAATATAAAAAAAATAATGTTTGCAACAAAAGCTTTTGGTATGGGGATAGATATAAAAGATATTCAAAATGTATATCATTATGCGGCAAGTGGAAATTTAAATGATTATGTTCAAGAAGTTGGTCGTGTAGCAAGAAGCGAAGATATATTATATGGAGTTGCTAGTTGCGATTATTATGATAGAGATTTAAATTATATGAAAACATTATATGGAATGTCAGCACTACATAATTACCAAATTCAAAAAATATTAAATATAATTATTAACATATATGATTCTAAAAAGAAATATAATCTTATGGTTACTCCAGATATGTTTAGACCTGCTTTTTCAAAATGTGATGAAGATCAATTGGAAAATAAAATAAAATCTGCATTATTAACGATTGAAATGGATTTGGCCAATAGATATAAAGGAAGTAAACCAATTGTTACAAGGGCTAGGAATATGTTTACAGAATGTTTTGCTATGGTTGATAAAAATCAGGAAAATAATTTATTAAACTCAAAATATGGGAAATATTTTCAAAAAATTGCAAGTGGAAGGACAAAACAATTAGATTTAAAATATAGGGATCAAGTTTTTATTACTGATCCAGGAGATATCTTTTTAATAAATTTAAAAGATTTATGGGAAGAACAACATTATAAAAAAACTTTCGGTGAGTTTAAATACGAATTGAATAACAATAAAAATGTGATATTTGAACAGTTTGGCCCATTTATCAAATTAAGAAATAAAATAACAATTAAAACAATAGATGGAAGTCCACTATCAGAATTGAAAGAAAGAATATTGAATGAGATTAATATTGTTTCAGATGTTTTGAATGAATTACAAATTGAAGGAAGTTTTTTTTCTAAAGATGATTTTGCAGCAAAATTAGAACCTAAATATAATAATAGATTTAAGTCAAAAATTGTAGCAAATTCTTATCTAGATATGATATCAGAATATAGAGATACATTTGTTTCAACTTTCTTCGAAACAAGAACAATAAATGATGAAATAAAGTATAGAATAACAAAAGGTAATTTTAGGAGTGTTGCCGAAAAAACCGTAAATATTTCACCACTTTTAAAAAGTATTAGATATTCTAATAGTGATGAATTTACAACCTATGATGCAGTAATTAACAAAAAAATAAATGAAAGAGATAATCGCTACGACGCAATTAATATTGCATTATTATTTGGACTGGTATCTTTTGAAATTTTAGGTGGTAATAAACCAGAAATATTTATACGTATAAATTACCCTGAGAAAATACGACACATTGTTGAAGGAAAAGTTTATTATAATAATTATTTAATAGAACAAGCTAAAAATAGACATAAGAATGATATTGTCATATTAAACTATTTTTTTACCAAATTAAAAACAGATGATGAACGGTGGCATTTTATAGAAAATTATTATTTAGGAAAAATTACATCAAATGAACTTGGCGAATTAATGATTTCGGAGTAATATTATGAGTTATAATAAATTAGTAAGAGATAATATTCCAAATATAATCAGAAATAATGGAGAAATACCAATTACAAGAATATTAACTGATGATGAATATAAAATAGAATTAGAAAAGAAATTATATGAAGAATATCAAGAAGTACTAAATAGTAGTGGTAAAGATAGGATAGAAGAATTAGCTGATATGTTAGAAGTAATGATTAGTTTAGCTAAATTAGAAGGTAAAGATTTAGATGATGTAATTGAAGTAGCTAAAGTTAAAAGATTAAAACGTGGTGGATTTGAAAAGAAAATATATTTAGAAGGAGTAAAATAACTCCTTTTTTAAATATAATATAATGGAGGAATGATATGTGTACATGTATTAATTTAAAGACAAAAGATCAATATTTTGGAAGAAATTTAGATTTAGAATATAGGTTTAATGAAAAAGTTGTTATAACACCGAGAAATTATAATATAAAAAATATAGATATTAAATATGCTATGATAGGTATGGCTACTGTATCAGATGATTATCCTTTATATGCTGAAGCAGCTAATGAAAAGGGATTAGCTATGGCTGGATTATATTTTCCTAATAATGCATATTATAACGAACCTATGAAAAATAAAATTAATTTAGCACCTTATGAATTTATTTTATATATTTTAGGCAATTTTAAAAGTGTTAAAGAAGTAAAAGAAATCATAAATGATATTAATATAACAAATGTTAAATTTAATAATTTACCACTTGCTGATTTACATTGGATGATAAGTGATGATAAAGATTGTATTGTAGTTGAACAAGTAAAAGAAGGATTAAAAGTATATGATAATAAAATAGGTGTATTGACTAATAATCCACAGTTTTCTTATCATTTAACTAATATTAATAACTATATTAATTTAAGTTCTAAAAATAGAGAAAATACTTTTTCTGATAAAATCAATTTATCTAATTATGGACAAGGTATGGGAGCTATTGGATTACCTGGAGATAATTCTCCAGCATCAAGATTTGTAAGAGTTGCTTTCAATAAATTAAATTCTGTTTGTAATGATGATGAAGAAAGTTCAGTAACACAATTCTTTCATATTTTAGATTCGGTAGCAATGATTAAAGGTAGTGTAATTACTAAAGAAAATAATTATGATATAACTACTTATTCTAGTTGTATAAACACTACTAAAGGAATTTATTATTATAAAACATATAATAATAATCAAATAACAGCTATTAAGTTAAATAATGTTAATATGAATGATGACAAATTAAGTATTTATGAATTAATTGAAAAACAACAAATCAAATATATTAATTATTTAGAATAAAATATGTGAAATTATGTTTTTTAGCACTCTATTGTTGCAACTGCTAAAATATATGCTATAATTATAATGTAAGAAAAAAGGATCTTACATGGTATAATTATTCATATTTGTGCTAACAAAACCGTATGACACATTAAGGAAGGAAGATGATATATATGATGATGTTACCAAGAAGAAATGAATTTAATTTGTTAGATGATATTTTTGGAGATTTGAACTATACAGAAAATAAAATAATGAAAACAGATATTAAAGAGCATAAAGATAATTATTCTATTTTAGTAGATTTACCAGGTTATAATAAAGATGATATTAAAATATCAATTGAAGATGGTTATTTAACTATAAATGCAACAATGAGTAAAAATGAAGAAGAAAAAGAACATGGTAAATTTGTTAGACGTGAAAGATATTTTGGTGAATGTTCAAGAAGCTTCTATGTAGGAGATAATATTGAAGTAGAAGATATTAAAGCATCATTTAAAAATGGCACTTTAAATCTTGAAATTCCTAAAAAAGAAGAAAAACAAATTTCCGAAAAGAAATATGTTCAAATCGAAGATTAAAATCAATTAATTAATAATAAATGATTTAAAAAAAGAGGATTCCTAACAAATTTTTCCTCTTTTTTTTGTTTTTATACTATTTGTATTTTCTGCATTTTTTTCTAATGTTTCTTCAATTTTGTTTATCATATAACTAATATCTTTAAAATTTTCTATTTCTGGATTATAAGTATCATTTGTTGCAGAATTCCAATGAAATTTAATTAAATTTGTTGTTTTATCATAACTAATGCAGAAGTTGTCATTATAATAAAGAATAATTTCACCAATAAAGTTTTTACTATCTTTTCCAGAAAATTGACAATTTGATAACCATAAATATATTGGAATATACATTTGATTAAATCTTTCTTTTATTATTTTTGTTTTTGTAAAATAACCGCTAATTACTTCAGCACCTTGAATAACAACATAATTTTCATCTTCACTAATAACAGTTCCTATAGCAATATCACCATAATTAAAATTATTTGTATTTAAAATATAAATTCCTTTGCTGTCATCTAACCCTCTAATTTTATTTAATATTTTTTCATCTTCGTCAAAAGATTCAAATTTTATTTTAAATAATAATTTACCTTTATCTACACTTATTGCTCCACCTTTAATTTCACCAATTATTTCAAAAATTTTATTTAATGTTGCTGTAGCTAGTTTAGCTTTTTCTAAGTTGTTTAGTGTAAATTTACTCAAAGCGTTTTGATAATTATTTATAATGGTGCTACTTGCATAACTAATAAATTCATTATATTCCATTAAATTTTGTTGGTATTTTTTATATTCTTCAATTAATGAATTTATTTTTTTTAAATTTTCTCCTGTGTCATATAAAGATATATGATTATTAAAATTATCCCATGTACTTTTAAATAAATAGTAAATTTTTGCAATTTTAGTATCATTTAGATCTTGGTTATCTAAAAACTTCTGAATTTCATTAAATTGTACTAAATAATTAAAATAATCTTTAAATATCTCATCAATTTCTTTTTTACCTTTATTTAACTCTTCTTCGTAATTAGTATAATTATTGTTTTTTAATCTTTTTAAAATATTATCTATTTCAAATTCAATTAATTCTTTTAAATAATCATAACCTGCTCTTAACTTATAATCGTTTAAATCATGTTCAATTTTTTTTCTATAAATTTCTTTTAAATCGTACTTTTCTTTAATTTTTAATAATTGATTATAAAATTCTTCAAGGTTACATTCATAATTAATATTTTCTTTAATTTTTGATTCGTCAATGTTATGTTTATCAAAAAAATCTTTTTTAAAATCTTTAAAAACTTGAATAATTAAATTCAAATGTTCTTGATAAGCTTCATTAATTTTATTTTTATCGTTTGCATAAAGAAAATCTATTTTTATATCTAATTTAAACCAAAATACAATGGCTTCAATTTGTTCATTATATGTTTTTAATTCATCTGGGCAAAAATGTTGAAATTTATATTTAGATAATTTATTTATTAAATCATTTTTATAATTTTCAAGATCAAAATAAGATTGTTCATTAGAACTATTATTTTTTAAAGATTTATCTAATAAATCCTTAGCTTCATTAATTTCTTTCATTTTTTCTTGAGCTTGCTTTTGTTCAAAACTATTTTTAGAAAAATTATCAGGATGATATTTTTTAGCTAAAG
This sequence comes from uncultured Mycoplasmatota bacterium, assembly GCA_946488855.1. Taxonomy (GTDB): domain Bacteria; phylum Bacillota_I; class Bacilli_A; order RF39; family UBA660; genus Faecisoma. The sequence goes on along the minus strand of CAMLWC010000007.1, from coordinate 33,201 downwards.
TACGATATGCTTTTTTTAATTCGTTTTCAGTAAAATTTTCACTTAAATTAAAAATTTTTAATGCTTCATATCTTGTCATATTAATCCCCTTTTTGGTGTTCGTTATTTTAGCATAAATAGAAATTGTAGTCAAATATATTTTTCACATTTTAAATTTAATGATATAATATAATTATGTAGGTGGTTGTATGTCAAAAAAAGAACAAGCAATTAAACAAGCTTTAGCTAGTGTTAATTTTGAGGGACTTAATGTTAGTGATTCTTGTATAAAGAAAATTTTAAATAAAGAAAAAGAAGAAGAAAAAAAAATGATAAAGCAGGTGAAATTTAATGGATAATGATTATGAAAAAAGATGGAATGATTATTTTATTGATGGTACAAATGTTTTTAAAAATTATTTGGGAATAACTGATTATGATGAATTAGTGCAAAAAGAAACTGATATAACATTTGAAAGATTAGTAGAATTGTATGAAAAACCAATTGAAGGAACTTTTGATAAAAAGCATTTATGTGATATTCATAAATATCTTTTTGGCGATTTATATCCTTTTGCTGGACAGTATAGAACTGTTTATATGACAAAACCTAATTCCTATTTTATAAGTGAAAAAGAAATTGATTATCATTTAGATCTTGTTTTAAAAGAGATGCAAGATGATTTTAAAGATTGTCATAATTTGCAAGATTATTCTACTTTTTTAGCGCAGTTTTATTATGATTTGTTAACAGTACATCCATTTAGAGAAGGCAATGGTAGAACTATAAGAGAATTTATGAGAGAATTTGTAGATGCAAATATTCCTGATTATATATTAGACTGGTCGCGAATGAATAAAGATGATTTAGAAGAGGCAATGGAAAATGCTCGTTTTACAAGAACTTTATTAATTATGCAATTTGAAAAGGCATTGATAAAAGAGAAAAAAGAATCTAAAGTAATTTAGATTTTTTTTGTAAAGTATAATTGATTTTTAAAAAAATAATGTGTATACTTATATTAGTAGGTGAGTATATGTTTAAAAAGAAGTTTAAAAAAACAAAACCATCTTTATTTAAAAGTTTTTATTATGCTTTTGAAGGTATAAGAGTAAATATATTAAATGAAAGAAATTTATGTATTCATTTTATGGTAATGTTATTAGTAATAGCTTTTGGATTTATTTTAAATATAAGTAAAACTGAATGGCTAATATGTATTTTATTATTTGGTTTTGTTATAACTTTAGAATTAATGAATACTGCTATTGAAACAGCAATCGATATATGTATGCCAGAAATTAATCCTAAAGCTAAGTTAGCAAAAGATACATCAGCTGGTGCTGTGTTAGTGGTTGCTATGGTATCAGTAGTAATTGGTATAATGATTTTTGGGCCAAAATTATTAGAAATATGGAGGAATTTATGATTAATCAAACAATTTTTAGAGCATATGATATAAGAGGAATTTATAATGAACAAATAACTGATGAAACAGCTTACATATTAGGTAAAAGTTTTGGTAGTTATGTACAATTAAGAGGGAAAAAAGAAGTTTTAGTTGGATATGATAATAGGTTATCATCTCCTAATTTAGCTAATAACCTTATTAAAGGATTATTAGAAACAGGTGTTAATGTGACTAATTTAGGTTTGGTTACAACACCAATGTATTATTATGCAAGACAGCATTTAAATAAATGGGCTGCAATTATGATTACAGCCTCTCATAATCCAAGTAATCATAATGGATTTAAAATATCATTTGATGAAAATGGTAATGCAGCAGGTGAAGAGATAATTGCATTTAGGGACTTTACTAATAAAAATGATTTTATAAAAGGTAATGGTATTTTATCAAATTATGATATTAAAAATGAATATATTGATTTAATAGTCAATAATTTGAAAATAAATAAAAATATTAAAGCAGTATTTGATTGTGGTAATGGAACTGTATCAGTTATCATAAAAGAAATATTAGATAAATTAAATATAACTTATGATTTATTATATTGTGATAGTGATCCAACTTTCCCTAATCATCATCCTGATCCATCAATAAGTTCTAATTTAGTTGATATTCAAAAAAGAGTAGTAGAACTAGGTTATGATATTGGTGTTGCTATGGACGCTGATGGTGATCGAGTAAGAATAATTGATAATAAAGGAAATATTATTAATTCAGATATTTATATGATAATGATGTATCGTTATTTAAAAGACAAAATAGTTAATAAAGCTTTGTATGATGTTAAATGTTCTAAATCTTTGATAGATGAGTTAAATAAATTAAATTATGAACATATTATGTATCGAACTGGTAATTCTTATATGTATCGTAAAATGCATGAAGAAAAAATTGAATTTGCAGGAGAATATTCTGGTCATATGTGGTTTGGAGATAGATTCTATGGATTTGATGATGGATTGTATGCTGGATTACGTATGATTGAGGTATTATCAAACAGTAATAAAAACTTAGATGAATTATATAATGATATAAATATTTATTATTCAACAGATGAATTAAAGATAAATACAACTGAAGAAAAGAAATATCAAGCAGTTGAAGCAGTTAAAGAATATGCTAAAAACAAAAATTATAAATATAATGATATTGATGGTGTTAGAGTTGAATTCAAAGATGGCTGGGCATTAATTAGATTTTCTAATACGGGACCTATTATAAGTGCAAGATTTGAAGCTAGTACTAAAGAAAGATTACAAGAAATAAATGACGAATTTATGAAAATAATAAATGCTTATTCTATTTGAATAAGTTTTTATTTGAATTTTATTTAATTATATAGTATAATCTTATATTGAGAAATGGGTGAAAAAATGATTGAAAGATTAAATGCTATTGAGAATAGATATAATGAGATAAATGAAGAATTAATGAAACCTGAAAACATATCTGATATTAAAAAAGCTACTAGTTTATCAAAAGAACAAGCTAGTTTAAAAGAAGCATATGATGCATATCAAGAATATAAAAGATTAACTAGTGATATTGAAGCTGCAAAAGAAATGGTAAAAGATCCAGAATTAGGTGAATTTGCTAAAGAAGAACTAGAGGAAAATCAAAAGAAATTAGAAAAATTAACTAAAGATATTGAAGTTCTATTATTACCAAAAGATCCTAATGATGGCAAAGATGTTATTGTCGAAATAAGAGGCGCTGCAGGTGGTGATGAAGGTAATATCTTTGCTGGCGATTTATTTGATATGTATAAAAAATTAGCTGAAAGAAATGGTTGGAAAATTGAAATAGTAGAAGAAGAAAAATCTGAAGCAGGTGGATATACTTTAATTAGTTTTATTGTAAGAGGAGAAAATGTTTATTCTAAATTAAAATATGAATCAGGAGCACATCGTGTTCAAAGAGTACCAGTTACTGAAACTCAAGGTAGAGTTCACACTTCAACTGCTACTGTTTTAGTAATGCCAGAAGCTGAAGAATTAGATTGTGACTTAGATATGAATGATGTTAGAGTTGATATAACTAGAAGTAGTGGTTGTGGTGGTCAAGGAGTTAATACAACTGATTCAGCAGTTAGATTAACTCATATTCCAACCGGAATTGTAGTTTATTCACAAACTGAAAGAAGTCAAATTAAAAATAAAGAAAAAGCTATCAAAATATTACAAACTCGTCTTTATGATTTAAAAATGCAACAAAGAGAAAAAGAGTTAGGTGAAGAAAGAAGAAGTAAAATTGGTACTGGAGATAGATCAGAAAAAATAAGAACTTATAATTATCCACAAAATCGTGTAACTGATCATCGTATTGGTTTTACTTTAAATACATTAGATAGAGTAATGCAAGGTGATATTGATAAAGTAATAGAAGCTTTAATTACCGAAGATCAAAACAGGAAATTACGAGGAGAATAATTTGACTGATATAGAATATTTAAAAAAATATTTAGATTCTAATAAATTAGAAGAAGGTATTAAAAAATTAGAAAAAGGAATGCCCGTTCAATATATCGTAGGTAATGTTGATTTTTATGGTAGTATTATTGAGGTTAATGAAAATGTTTTAATACCTAGATTTGAAACAGAAGAGTTAGTTGATAGAGTAATAAAAAGGTTAAAAAATAAAAGTAATTTAGATATAGTTGATTTAGGAACTGGTAGTGGTTGTATAGCAATTTCTTTAGCTAAAAATTTAAATAGTAATGTTGATGCTGTGGATATTTCTAAAGAAGCTTTAGAAGTGGCTAAAAAAAATGCTATTAATAATAAAGTGAATATAAATTTTTACTTAGGAGATATGTTAAATCCTTTAAATAAAAAATATGATTTAATAATAAGTAATCCACCATATATTGTTTATGATGAAAAAATTATGGATATAGTTAAAAATAATGAACCACATCTTGCTTTATATGCAAAAAATGAAGGATTATATTATTATGAACAAATATTAAAAAATGTTAAAGACTATTTAAAAAAAGATTACTTAATTGCTTTTGAAATAGGTTATAAACAAGCAAAAAAAATAGAGTCTTTAGCTCATTCTTATTTATCTTGTAATGTTACTATTGAAAAAGATTTATCTGGTAAAGATAGATATATATTTATTGAAAACTCTTAAATAGAGTTTTTTGTTAATTTATAATTGACAACATAATAAAATTAATTTATAATTAACATTGAGATATATTTAATAGTTAGGTGTTTTACTCTGTTTTTATTAAGACGGAGGTGATCTTTATGAACTTTAACTTGACTGAAAGGAATAAAGATGCAATTAATAATTGTATTTGCAATGATTGTATTTTATACAGTTGTTGCTTTAAAAAGCAAAAATTAAAAAACAAAACACCGAATCATCATTGAAACGGTGTTTACCCAATTAATAGAGTAAATACTTAACAAAAGGATATTAAGTGTATCTCTTTTTTTAATATATGAAATAATTCATATCTATATACATTTTATAACATAAACTTATTTTTGTCAACTACAAATTTATTTGTATTATTTATAATTAAACTATTTAAAAAAATTACTAAATTTGATACAATATATTGGGTGGTAAAAATGGAAAAACTTATCTTATTACTAAATCAAATTAAATTAAATGAAAACTTATTTAATTTTTTTAATGAAGGAAAATTAGATAAAATAATAGGTAATAAAGATAAAACTTGTTATCATTTTTTCATTACTTTAAAAAGTACTTTACCACTTGCTACTTATATAGAATTTTTAAAGTGTTTAAAAAATAATTTTAAAAATTATAAAGTAAGTGTTTCATTTAATGTGGAAAACATAAACAATGAATATATAAATGATTATTATAATTATTTACTACAACAAAATTTAAAAGAATTTCCTTTATTAGAAACTTTTATAACTGATAATTTAGATATTAATGATAATACGATTAATATTAAAGTAGCTAATAAAGCAGAGGAAATGAAATTTAAATCAATAGAAATTAAACTGATCGATTTATTAAATAGTGTTGGGTATAATGATATTAATGTAAATATAACTATTGATGAAGAAAAAAGTAAAGAAATAAGAAAAGAAATAGAAGAAGCTAAAGTGGTGGAAGTACCAACAGAAAAGAAAGAAATAATTGAAATAATGGGTAGTTTTATACCTAAAATTACGCATGAAATCAGTGGAATATTTGCTGAAGAAGATAATGTAAGTATTGAAGCTTATATTTTTGGTATTGATGTATTTGAATCAAGTAAATCTAATTTTAAAATATTTACTTTTAAAATAACTGATTTTAATGATAGTATGTACGCTAAATTATTTGTAAAAGAACAAAGCGATTTTGATTTTTATAAGAAAAATATTAAAAATAATTCTTGGTATAAATTTAGAGGATATACTAAATTTGATAAATATTCTAATGAAATTGTATTAAATTTAAGAGATGTTAATAAAAGTGATAAAGTAATTGTTACACCTAAAGATGAAGCAGAAGAAAAAAGAGTTGAATTACATGCTCATACGATGATGAGTCAAATGGATGGTGTAGTAGACGCTAAAACATTAGTTAAACAAGCTTATAAATGGGGACATAAAGCTATTGCTATTACCGATCATAATGGTGCTCAAGCTTATCCTGATGTATATCATTTAGTATGCGATTTAAATAAAGGTAAAGAAGAAAAAGATAAATTTAAGGCAATATATGGAACAGAATTAACTTTAATTGATGATAGTGTTAATATTGTCGTAAGAGAAAATAATTCTGTTTTATTAGATAATACATATGTCGTATTTGACTTTGAAACTACTGGTTTTAATGCTGCCGGTGGAGACACCATTATTGAAATAGGTGCAGTTAAAATTCATAATGGGGAAATAATTGATAGATATGATGAATTAATTAATCCAGGTCGTAAATTACCTCCTAAAATAACTGAAGTTACTAATATAACTGATGAAATGTTAGAAGGTAAGGATAATGAAGAAAATGCTATTAAAAGATTTATTGAGTGGTATGGTGATTTACCAATGGTTGCTCATAATGCTAAATTTGATACATCTTTTTTGGAAATGTGCTATAAAAAATATAATTTAGGTGAATATAAGAATACAGTTATCGATACTTTAGAATTATCAAGAATATTAGATAGTAATTATGCTAGACATAACTTAACTGCTTTAGTTAAACGATATGATGTTCCATGGGATGAAGATGCTCACCATAGAGCTGATTATGATGCAGAAGGTACTGCATTAGTATTCCATAAAATGATGCAAAAACTATCAAGTCAAAATATTGAAAAAGTTTCACAACTAAATAAGATGATTGATAAAAGTGAAATTCATAAATATGGTCGAAGTTATCATGTTAATATACTAGTAAAAAATAAAACAGGACTAAAAAATTTATTTAAAATTATTTCTTTGGCTAATACAGTTTATTTATATAAAACGCCTAGAATATTAAGAAGTGTTTTAAATGAATTAAGAGAAGGATTATTAATTGGTAGCGGTTGTTATGAAAGTGAAGTATTTATTGAGGCTAAAAGTAAATCTGATGAAGAGTTAACTAATATAATTAATTTTTATGATTATGTTGAAGTACAACCAGTTGATGCATATAGTCATTTGTTGCAAACTAATGATTTTGGATCAGTTAGTGAAATAATGGAACAAATTAGAAAAATAATTAGAGTAACTAAAGATTCAGGTAAAATAATAGTTGCAACAGGTGATGTTCATCATTTGTTTAAAGAAGATAAAATTTATAGAGAAATTATTGTTAATCAAAAAGTTCCAGGTGGTGGAAGACATCCACTTGCTAAAAATAGTATAACTGAAATACCTAGTCAACATTTTAGAACAACAGATGAAATGCTTGAAAATTTTGATTTTTTAGATGAGGAAACAAGAAAAGAAATTGTTATTACTAATCCTAATAAAATAGCTGATATGGTTGATATTATTGAAGTTATTATTGAAACAGGTGGTGTTCCTTTTTCTCCTAAAATTGATAAATCAGTAGAAACTGTTACCGATTTAGTTTATACAAAAGCTAAAGATTGGTATGGTGATCCATTACCATATAATATAGAAGAGAGAATTGCTAAAGAACTATATGGTGATGGTATATTTAATAGTATTAAAGAAGAATTAAAAAGAAATAATGTAGAAAATATAGAAGAAGAAGGATTTAAAATATTACATGAAACTATATTACAAGGATTTGATGCAGTTAAAGATAAAATTAGAAATGAAATTAAAATAACTGAGCCAGAATTAAATGATGAAGAAACTGAAAAAAAGTTAAAGAAAACATTAGGTGGTATAATTGGTGGCGGGTTCGATGTTATTTATTTGATTGCTCAAAAACTAGTTAAAAAATCTAATGATGATGGTTTTTTAGTAGGTTCACGTGGATCTGTTGGTTCTTCATTTGTTGCAACAATGATGGGAATAACAGAAGTAAATCCATTACCAGCTCATTATCGTTGTCCTAATTGTAAACATAGTATCTTTGAAATGAATGGTGAACCATTAGCTAATACATATTCATCTGGATTTGATTTGCCAGATTTAGAATGTCCTAAATGTCAAACTAAAATGTTAAAAGATGGTAACGATATGCCTTTCGCAACATTCTTAGGATTTAATGCGGATAAAGTTCCTGATATTGATTTAAACTTTTCTGATTTAAATCAAGCTTCAGCTCATGAGTATACTAAAGTATTATTTGGTGAAGATAATGTTTATCGTGCAGGTACTATTGGTACAGTAGCTGATAAAACTGCTTATGGTTTTGTTAAAGGTTACTGTGAAGATAAAGGTATAACTAAAAAATCAGCTGAAATAGAAAGATTAGCTATCGGGTGTACAGGAGTTAAAAGAACAACTGGACAGCATCCTGGAGGAATTGTTGTAATACCTGGATATATGGATGTTTTTGATTTTACGCCTTTCCAATATCCTGCTGATGACCCTAATAGTGCTTGGCGTACAACTCACTTTGATTATCACGCTATTGATCAAGATGTTTTAAAACTAGATATTTTAGGTCATTCAGATCCAACACAATTAAGAATGATTCAAGATTTATCAGGACATGACATAACTAAAGTGCCTTTAGATGATAAAAAAACGATGGGAATATTTTTATCACCTGAACCTTTAGGTGTTACTAAAGAACAAATATTAAATGAGACTGGTACTTTAGGAATACCAGAATTTGGTACACCTTTTACAATTGGATTAGTAGCTGAAACTAAGCCGACTACATTTGCAGAATTAATTAAAATATCAGGTCTATCACATGGAACTGATGTATGGTTAGGTAATGCTCAAGAATTAATTAAAAACAATATCGTACCATTTAAAGAAGTAATCGGCTGTCGTGATGATATAATGGTATATTTAATGCAAAAGGGAATGAAGCCAATAAAAGCATTTAAAATAATGGAATTTGTAAGAAAAGGTAAAGCTAGCAAAGAACCAGATAAATGGGTTGAATTTGAAGCCGAAATGAAAGAAGCAGGTATCGAAGATTGGTATATTGATTCTTGTCGTAAAATAAAATATATGTTCCCGAAAGCTCATGCTACAGCATATGTTACTAGTGCCTTTAGAATAGCTTATTATAAAGTACATTATCCAAGTTATTTCTATGCGTCTTGGTTTTCAACTAAAGCGACTGATTTTGATATTGAAACAATGATAAAAGGATATGATGCAATTAAAAATAGAATGATTGAAATATCAAATAAAGGATTTGATGCTTCAAATAAAGAAAGTGGTATTTTAGAATGCTTAAAACTAGCTTTAGAAATGACAGCAAGAGGATTAAAATTTAAAAATATTGATTTAAATAAAAGTCAAGCTACAACTTTCTGTTTAGATGAAGATAATAATTTAATTCCTCCTTTTAGTAGTATTGATGGATTAGGTGATACAGTTGCTAAAACAATAGTTGAAGAAAGAAACAAAGGTGAATTCTTAAGTATAGAAGATTTACAAAAACGAGGTAAAGTATCTAGTACATTAATTGAAAAGATGCGTAATATGCATATTTTAGATAATTTAGATGAATCAAGTCAATTAAGTTTATTTTAATTGATTTTTTTCATAAATTTATGAATAAACAATATAATTTATTAAGAGGTGTTCTATGGAAAAAAAATTACCTAAAGTATTTGCAAATAAAATTGATAAAAAATTAAATAATAATGAAACTGTTTATTATGACAAAAATGATGTAAGAAGTGAAAAAAAAGATGAAAGAAAAAATGTAACGGAATCTTTATTATCTGTTAATCAAAAAATTAATCAAATTTTTAGTTCTGCTAGGTATGTTTATAAAGCTGATGTAGTAATAACAACAAAAAATGGTAAAATGAATAAAAAAATAATAGGTAGAAATAGAAATGAATTAATTACCATGGATAATGAAGTTATTAATGTTAACGATATATTAGATATAGAATTTAGTGAAAACTAAATTTTTTTTTAAATTTGTGTTATAATATCTTTGGTGGTTTATATGTTTGAAAGAATTAAAACAACAATTAATTTAGTTCACAAAGAAAATCCTAATAAAAGTAAAGCTTATATATTTTTTGATATGGTCTTTAACGTTTTAAGATATGGTTTAAGTTTTACAGATTATAAAAAATGTAATTTTATTAATTTAAGTAAAAGTGAAAAACAAAAATGTTTAAGTATGAGTGAATATCGTAAGATGATTAAATATTTAAATGATGAAAAATATGATAGTGTTTTCTTAGATAAAATTTTATTTAATAAAGTTTTTAAAAAATATATAAATAGAGAATTTATTGATTTAAGAACTTGCAGTTTAGATGATTTTATTAATTTTATTAAAAATAAAGAAACATTTTTTGTAAAAAAACATAATTCATTTGGTGGCGATGGTGTAAAAAAAATTATTAATAAAAATTTAAATTATGAAAAATTATATAATGAATTGATTTCAAATAAACAATATTTAGTAGAAGAAACTATTATTCAACATTCTTATTTAAATAAAATAAATTCTAAAGCAGTTAATAATATTAGGATAGTTACGTTAATAAAAGATAGAAATGTTTATATAATTGCTAAAGTTTTAAGATTAAGTGATGGAATAGAAGAAGTTATAAGTTGTCATGATATTATGGTTTCTTTAGATGATGAAGGTAATTTTATAAGTAAAGCATATGATGACAATTTGGTTAATTATCAAAAACATCCTACTTCAAATTTTAGTTTTGAAAAAGGAAAAGTTCCTTTTATGAAAGAAATGCTGGATATGGCTTGTAAAGCTGCAATGGAAGTTCCAGAAGTAAGATTTGTTGGTTGGGATTTTACATTAACAGAAAAAGGTCCATTAATTATTGAGGGTAATTTTTTTCCTAGTTATGGGTTGCATCAATACTATTTACTAAATAAAGATTATTTCTTTAAAGATAAATTAAAAAAAATTTTAAAGGAAGAATTTGATAATATAAAAAAATAACTTTTATAATTTATAAAAGTTATTTTTCTATGTATTTTTTATTAATATTTTTATCAATAATTGTCATTAATTCTTGTGGAACAGTATTTAATTGGTTGCTAAGTTTCATAATGTGATTAATATCATTATATATATACACTTTATCATTTATTTTTATTGTATTATCAATTTTAATAAAAGATATGTTCATTGTATTACTAATTATTGGATATTCTTTATTGTTAATAATTACATTAGTATTAATATGATTTTTTGTTAAGCCATGACTATATCCAATAGGAATAATTCCAATAACTTCATCTTTTTTGCATTTAAAATTAGCGTCATATCCAACAGTTTCATTAGCTGAAACTTTTTTAATTGATACAATTTTACTAACAAAACTAAAAGTTGATTTCAAATCAAATTTTTTTTCTTCTGTTATTCCATACATTAAATCTCCAATTCTAATTCCATTTGCAAATTCTATATTTTTATATTTAGTAACACCTAAACTTTGTGCAATATGAATAATTGGAACTTTATTGTAATCTATTAAATTAATAAAACTTTTAAATTTTATAATTTGATTATTTGTAATTTCTTTATTATCAACAAAATATAAATGTGTATAAATCCCTTCTAATTTAAGATTGCCTTTTTTTAATAAATTGTATGATTCAATAAATTCTTGTTTTTCTTTAAAACCAAATCTATTCATTCCAGTATCTATTTTAATATGAACATTAATTTTATGATCATTTATTTTTTTTATTACATCAATATTATCTATAGTAGCTGTAATATTATATTTTTCATATATTTTTATATCCTTTGCTTCAATTGGTTGTAAAACTAAAATGGGTTTATTAATTTTATATTTTCTTATTTTAATTGCTTCATCAATATTAGCGACAACTAAATAATTCATTTCTTTACTAATTGATTTAATTGCTTTAATTCCACAACCATAAGCATCACTTTTTACAACTCCCATATAGTATTTATATTGTGGAAATAATTTTTTAATTTTTTGACAATTTTCTTTTATGCTTTTTAAATTAATTTCTACATATGACATATACTTCACCATCAATATTATATCACAATCTTAAAATAAAAAAGGACAAATTTGTCCTTAAATGCATTCTACATATGTATCTTGTAAACATCTTAAACTACAAACACAATTTAAATTCATAGTAAAGAAAGAATTAGTTGCTACATATGGAATTGCTGCTTGTGTAGTTGGATCAGTATTTTTAGCTAATACTCTAAAAGTTGCACAACATCCATCAATTTTTTCAATTCTAAATACATTTGAGCAATTAGCTGGTGTTGGAGTATCAGTACAATCTGTTGTATCTTTAGTTGTTGGCATACTCCAAGGTGTTCCATTACCACAACAAGTATATAACATTATAGGTCTTGTATTACAAGTATAGGTAGTAGTTCCACAACCTAAGAATCCACGATCACATGTATCTAAGCATGAATCACAGCAATTAGCATTTTGTTGTAATATGCATATTACGGTTAATATTTCAGCTATACATTTACAAGATTCATTTTCATTATTACACATAAAATCCACCCTTTCATTTCTAATATAGCATATTCAACTAAGGCAAAAGCGTGTGAATTAAATACCTATATTTTGTAATTAATACATATTGATAATTATTAAAAAATCATATATAATAAATATAGGTGAGTATATGAAAAAATTATTTTTTATGTTGATAATATTATTTATATTATATTTAGGTATTCAGTTTGCTTTTCATTGGTTCAGTGATGGACAAGAAAATGAATATAAAATAAAAAATGATAATAATATCTTTGAAGTAAAAGAAATTTCTAATTTTGATAATAATAGTTATTTGTATGAAATAAAAATAAATGAAACTAACTTTTCTTTTCAAATTTTTAATGATTACAATAAAGATTACAAAGTTTTAGTAGATATATTTTATTATAAAGATGCAAATTATGAATGTTTTTTACCAGTATTTAAAGATGAAAAAACATTTACTGATGTTATGTGTATGAATAATGGACATTTAGTATACTATCATAATTTAAATGATGAAAATGTTGATAATTTTGTAGATAGTATTAAAATATATGACAAAAATAAATTTATTGATGCAACTGATAGTGAAACTAAAGAAGGTATAAATATATATAAAAATAATTTAATTGATAAACATTATATAGGTATTACAAATTACAAAGGATTTTACAATGTTAATAAATCATTTAATTCTATAGTTCATAATATAAGTTTATTTGGTAAAGATATTTATAATCAAAAATTAGGAATTTTTGTTGATAATTATTATGTTGTAGCTGATTATAATGAAAAAAATACTTTTAATAAAATTAATGTAATAAATTTGATTACTTTAAAATCTAGCACAATTGTATCTGATAAATCTATATCTTTTGATAGTTATATCCAAGGAATTGTTTACCACAAATTATATTTATATGATAAAGATAATAACATTCAATATGAGATAGATCCTTCAAAAGAAAGTATAATAAAATTAAGCAATGAAATTAAATATTATGATGGACAGTGGTCTACAATGAGTGTTAAAGAAGCTAAAGAAGAAAAAATGTTTATTACTAATAAAATAGATTATGAAAATAGTGAATATGTTAAAATTGATCAAACTGATAGTTATTATTATTTATATAAAAAGAATGGCAATAAATATGATTGTTATAGAATTAATAAACAAAATCAATTAGGCTTAATTTATTTATTTAGTACTCAATCAATTGATTTAATTAACTATGTAAATAATTACGTTTATTTTGTTGATGACAATAAAATAAAAGTTTTTAATGATACTTTTGGAATAAAGAATATTATTGAATATAAAGAATTAGAATTTAATAAAAATATTAAGTTTTATGTATATGCAGATTAATGGAGATGAAATATGCTAGCTATTGTATTATCAGGTGGAGGAGCTAAGGGAGCTTATGAAGTTGGTGTTTGGAAGGCTTTACGTAAATTACATATAAAATATCAAATTGTAACAGGAACATCAATCGGTGCTTTAAATGGATTAATGATGGCTCAAAATGAATTTTATAAATGTCTAAAATTATGGGAAAATATTAATTATGATATTTTATATGATAATTTTAAAAAAATAGGTAATTCAAAAGAAATGTATTTAGAATATTTAAATAAAATATTTGATGGAGGAATCGATACTAAAAAAATTGAAAATATAATAGAAGAACATTATAAACCCAATAAGTTATATAATTCTAAGGTTAGTTTTGGTGTTGTTTCTTATAATTTATCCACTAAGAAAGTAGTTTACTCAACTAAAAAAAATACAAGACCTGATAAACTTAAAAAATATATTTTAGCTTCAGCTACTTGCTTTCCAGTTTTTAAACCAACAAAAATTGGTAAAGATATATTAGTGGATGGTGGTTATTATGATAATTTACCAATTAACTTAGCTATTGATTTAGGTGCAACTGAAATTATAGCAGTCGATTTAAGGGCTTTGGGATTAAAAAAAAGGATTAGAAATAAAGATATTAAAATAACTTATATTTCTCCAAATAATAAATTAGATTCATTTTTAATGTTTGAATCAAATGTTGCTAAAAGAATGATTAATTTAGGGTATAATGATACATTAAAAAAATTTGGTAAATTAGAAGGAAATTTGTATAGTTTTAAAAAAGGTACTTTGGATAATCTTTATTACAAATATCAAAATAAAATAAATGATATTTGTGATAAATTAAATTATGTTGGAAATTTTAGAAATTATGATAGAAAAAGATTTTATAAAATAATGGAAGATATATTAGAAGTTTTTGAAATGAAAATTGATAAAATATATAATTCTTATGATATAAATAAAGTTTTAATAAAAAAATTAGATGAAACAGAAGAAATAAATTTTGATAAATTTACATTAAATGAAGCAAAAAAGGTATTAGATCGTTCCATAATTACGAAATATATATTTTTAAAATTAAAGAAATGTGATAAAATAAATCCTATATTCACATTTTTTCCAAAGGAATATACAGCAGCTATTTATTTATTAGCAGTAGGGAGGTAATTATGAAAAATATATTAACAGGTATTAGACCAACAGGTAATTTGCATTTAGGTCACTATTTTGGTGCAGTATCTAATTGGGTAGATTTACAAGATAAATATAATACTTTTATTGAAATAGCAGATGTTCAAGCATTAACTGATAATTTTAATAATCCTGATAAGGTTAGAAAAAATGTTAAAGAATTAACTTTAGATTTGTTAGCTTGTGGTATTGATCCTAAAAAAACAACTATTTTTATACAATCTTTAATACCTGAAATAGCAGAAGCTACAGTTTATTATTCTAATTTAGTAACTATTTCTAGATTGTATCGTAATCCAACTGTTAAAACAGAAATTAAACAAAAAAAAGATTTGTTTGGTAATGGTGAAAGTGTTACATATGGTTTTTTAGGTTATCCAGTAAGCCAAGCTGCAGATATTACAATGTTTGATGGACAGTTGGTTCCAGTAGGAGAAGATCAATTGCCATTATTAGAACAATGTCGTGAAATAGTTCGTAAATTTAATTCTATATATGGTAATACATTAGTAGAACCTGAGCAATTATTAACTAAAAATACTAGAATTAAAGGTTTAGATGGTAATGAAAAAATGGGCAAAAGCTTAGGTAACGCTATATATTTAATTGATGATTTAGATACAATTTCTAAAAAGGTTATGTCAGCAGTTACCGATCCTAATAAAATAAAAAAAGATGATAAAGCTAATCCAGATGTTTGTATGGTTTATTACTATCATAAATTAGTTAATAAAGATAATTTAGATACTGTATGTAGTGAATGCAAAAATGGTAGCCGTGGTTGTGTAGCTTGTAAAAAAGAATTAATTAATAAAATGATGGAATTTTTAAAACCAATTCAAGATAAAAGAAAAGAATATGAAAAGAATATGAATTTAGTTGAACAAATATTAAAAGATGGTACTAATAATGCAAGAAAATATGCTATTAATAAAATGAAATTAGTAAGAAAAAACATGAAAATAGATTATTTTGAATAAGATGTAGTAACATCTTTTTTTGTGGAGGTATTTTTATGTTATTGTTAAAAGGTTTTATAGTAGGAATAGCGAAAATAATACCAGGGGTAAGCGGAGCAGTTTTAGCTATATCTTTAGGCATATATGAAGATTCTATTAAGGCTATAAATAATATTATTAAAAATCCAATTAAAAGTATTTTATATTTAACTCCTATTGGAATTGGTTTATTAATTGCTATTGTAATTTTTAGTAAGTTAATTTTATATTTATTAGATATTTTTTATTTACCAACTATGTTATTATTTATTGGTTTAATATTAGGAGGTATTCCTTCATTAGTTAAAAATGTAAATAATAAAGTTAATATTAAACATTTATTGATAATTTTATTTAGTTTTTCTTTAGTTTTTATAATTTCTATATTAGGTAAATATAATATAATTAATAATGAAAACTTTATTACTTTCTTTATGATTGGGATAATTGATGCTGCCACAATGGTAATACCAGGAATAAGTGGGACAGCTGTCATGATGTTATTAGGTTGTTATAACACATTATTAAATTTTTTAAGTAATTTAATAAGTATTGAAGCAATATTATCTAATTTTAATAATGTTTTAGGTTATTCATTAGGTATTGTTTTATGTGTTTTACTATTATCTAAAGTGATGACATATTTATTTGATAAAAAAAAGGAGTATATGTACTGTGGAATTCTTGGATTTACTTTAAGTTCGGTGTTGAGTTTATTTTTTGAAACATTTAAAAACAACTATAGCATTTTAGAAACTATAGTTGCCCTTGTATTGCTAGTTGTTGGATATAATATAGCGAGAAAATTAGAATAATTAAGTTTTCTTAACTTTAACTATTATTAATATTATCAAAGGAATAATTAAGAAAAAGATTGAAGTTAGAAAAGGATAAATATTTTTATAAAATGTTTCTGCTACCGTATTACTAGTAAAGATATAATTTGCGATAATTAAAATACTAATAATGGAAATAATATTTATTAAATTAAATTTATTTTTTAAATTAAATGTTTTGGTTATACTTTCTTTAACATAATAAAGGCATAATGCAATTGACATAACGGCGTCAAATATCCACTGAACTGATAAAACTGATTCGACTCTTTGAAAAAAGTTAGCAATATTAATAGTTTTTAAAATGTGATATTCCGGATATTGATAAAGGTTAGTTAATTCTATTCCCAAAATAGCTACACAAATTACTAATACTGATAGCATGCACAAATATCTGAAAATATAAACTTTAAAGAAAGATGATATAATTTTGTTATTATTTTTGATGTTATTTTTCGGTATTATTAAAATTATAAATAAAGGAAATATATTAAGTCCTAAAGAAGAAAAACTTCCCTTTAGAATTGGCATAATACCTGAGTTGAAAATAGGTTTAAGCCCATTTAAATCGCATTTGCCAATCAAAGATAAAGCTGCTATAAAATATAGTATAGTGCTAATAATAAAGAAAACAGTTCCCGTTCTAGCAATAGTTGTTAGGTTTTTAATACTGATATAAAATATGCCAAAGGAAATAATAATAGCAATAACAATTAATGGTGTTTGGAATAGAAATTGTGAATATATGAAGTTAGTTAAATTCCATAGAATTAGACTGGCGTGAAAAATAACAAAAGCTGTTAGAATTGTATTAATTATTTTTCCTATTAATCCTAATTTGTTATTTAAGCTAACAATATTATCATTAGGATTACAATTTAGTAGCTTATAATAAATAATTAAAGGAATAAAGCTTAAAATAAATGAAACAATGATACTTATCCAGCCATCTTGTAAAGCAAAATGTAAGATACTATAAATAGCTGGTCCAAAAAATAATGATCTTATTAAAAAAGATGATAAACAAGCATATTCTGAATTAGTTACTTTCATTCTCTCACCTCAACGATATTATTTATTGAACCTTTGGCCTGAAGTTTTAGATTGACTTCTATTTCTACTTCTAAACTAGGGAATATTTCATCGCCCCATTTATCTTTTATTTCATTCCATTTTTTAGGATTATTCTTATAAACATAGTTTCCAAAACCAAAAATATCTGTTTTATTATCTTTGGCTAAATTAATAGCATCATTAACATATTCTTTAATTTTTTCAACATCTGAATTTTGAATTTCTTCAATAGTTTTAAGATTATATAGATCAACATTAGAATTTACCTCTTGAATTGCTCCAGTTGCACCAATAGTTATTTTCACTTTATTATTTTCAACTTTAAAATCAGTTTTCATTTCGGTTATTTCTGTTACTATTTTTTCATTTTGGTAATCAATGATAACTCCTAATATGTATATTTTATTATTGATTATATTGATTCCTTTGCTTTGATTAGAATTGGCCCAAGCAACAAATTTATCTTTTTTAAATAATCCTAATATGTCTAATTTTAAATAAGTAGATGGTTCATTTTGTTGTACGTTTTCTTCTTTATTTCCTTCTTCACTATTTCCGATGATTGTTACTGATGGAAGAATAGGATTTATTCCTTCTGATACAAGTGATTTTGTGAAATCAGTAAAATCGACTGTATAAGTAAATCCTTGTAATTTATCAGTTATTTCAAGATTTTTAGCTAGATTTTGAGAGGGAAATGTCTCTAATGGCGTAGTTACTTTTAAGATGTCGCTAGCTTTTTTATCCTTTGCTAAAACTAAATAAAAATTATTTCTTGTTTGGGGATAACGAAATAGAAAATCAATTACATCAGTTAAATTATTTTTCGCAACTTCTTCAGATAATACTAATACATCAATATGGCTTAGATAAATTTGTTTAGATACGCTTAAAGATGTATCTTTAAAGGCTTCATAAATTGTCTGACCTGTTCCATCATAAACAGCTGCTGATGGAGTTATACTACCATCTGAACTACTGCTTTTTTTAGAATTAGCTATCATGATAGTTATTTTATAATTATCATTTTCTTTATCTACTGCTATCCCAGTCGTTATAGCTAATTGATTAAGTTCGCGATAATTCCAACACCCAGTTAATAGGAATATTAATGGAATGATTAATAGTTTTTTCATTTGTCACTTCCTATTCTATTAATATTTTTTTTATTAAAATAAGTCGGTCTTGTCTTGATTTTTTGCTGAGGGAATCTTGTCAAAGAATTTTTAAAATCTTTTAAACTAAAAGGAGATAAAGGCGCTAAATAAGGTGTACCTAATACTTCAATACTGTTCAATTTAGTTATAAAGATAATGAATAAAATGACGATTCCAACAATACCAAACAAGCAAGCGGCCAACATGAATAAAATTCGCCATATTCTAATTGCATTTGTTATGTCTGGATCATTGAAACCCATTCCTGAAACGGCTGAAATAGAAATAACAATAACAACAATTGGTGATATAACGCCGGCAGAAACTGCTGCTTCACCTAAAATTAAAGCACCGACAATACTGATGGATGCGCCCATGATTTGTGGTTTTCTTGTATCGGCTTCTCTTAATATCTCGTAAGAAATTACTAGTATTAGAACTTCTATTATGGTGGGAAAGGGAACACTTTCCCTTTGAATTGAAAATGATATTAATAAAGAACTAGGAACAATTTCCATATTAAATGTTGTTACGGCAATATAAAAAGGTGGCACTAAAATAGCAATAAAGAATGCAATATATCTTAATATTCTAGTGAATGATGCATTAAATGGTTTTGTATAATAATCTTCGGTTGAATTAAAAAAATCAGCAAATACAGTAGGAAGTAATAAAACATAAGGAGTGTTTTCTACGATGATAGCTATTTTACCGTCTAATAATCCCATGGCGGTTAAATCAGGTCTTTCTGTAGATATTACTCTTGGTAAAAAAGATTTTTGATTATCGGTTAATAATTCTTTTATATAATTTGAATCGATGATTCCATCAATATTAATTTTTTCTAGTTTTTTCTTTAATAAATTTACTTTTTCTTCATCAGCAATATCTTTAATATAACCAATTACAACTTTTGTTTTTGTCCTTCTCCCGACTTTTGTTTCTTCAAAATAAAGATTAGGATCTTTAATCCTTTTTCTAATTAATCCCATATTAGCTAAAATATTTTCAATAAAACAATCTTTAGGACCTTTTAGAACTGGTTCACTAGTAGCTTCAGTAACACTTCTATCTAATAAAGCTTTGGTTTCTAAAGTGATTGCTTTATTATAACCATCGACAAAAACACAAGTAAAACCGCTTGCTAAATGATAAAAAATATCGTCATAGTTATCTATTATCTTAACTTTACTATTTGGAATAGTATTATTAATACTATCGAATAAATTTTCAAATAAATTTTTTTTACTTCTAACACTAATACTTAAGCTTTTACCTAAAAAATTACTAATTTTATCATCATTAGCGACACTTTCTAAAAACATGAAAGCTACTTTTTCTTTATGAATATTAAAGTATCTTACATTAATGTCACTACTATTACCATTCATATCTTTAATATGTTTAATTATTTTATCTAACTCTTTATTCATAGTTTCACCTACTTTATAATTATTATGGATAAATATAAATTAAATAATACTAAATTGTTAATTTTGTCGAATTAAAACTATAATATTAAAAATTTTTTTTAATATTTTTTATTAGGTGATATATTTATGGGACTAACAGACAATGAAGTAATTGAATCAAGAAAAAAATTTGGATCTAATGTAATTAATTCTAGTAAAAAAAATAGTTTTATTAAACAGTACATAGCCACATTAGGTGATCCTATAATAAGAATATTATTGATAGCTTTAGGAATAAAAACAGTATTTTTAATTAAAAATTTTGATTGGTATGAAACAGTAGGTATTGTAATAGCCATTTTTCTAGCTTCTTTTATATCTACCATTAGTGAATATGGTAGTGAGAAAGCATTTGAAAAGTTACAAGAAGAATCATCAAAAATAAAATGTAAAGTTTTAAGAAATAATAAAGTAGTTGAAGTTAATATTGATGAAGTTGTAGTAGGTGACATCGTTTTATTAGAGTCAGGAGATAGAATACCTGCTGATGGCGAAATTATTGAAGGTGAGATAACAGTTGATGAGTCTAGTATTACCGGTGAAGCAAAAGAAATATATAAAAATGCATTAAATAAACCAGTATTTAGAGGAACTATTGTTTATTCAAAACAAGCTAAAATGATTGTTACTAAGGTAGGAGATAATACTTTTTATGGTTCAATATCTAAAGAATTACAAGAAAGCCAGCCAGAAAGTCCTCTAAAATTAAGATTAAGAAAATTAGCGGAAGTAATTAGTAAAATAGGGTATATTGGAGCATTTTTAGTTTTCTTTTCTTATTTATTCTCGGTAATATTTATTAAAAATAATTTTGATTTTAATTTAATAAAAGAAACTATTACTAATATTCCTGTAATAAGTGGTCACATTTTATATGCCTTAACATTATGCGTTACAGTAATAGTAGTAGCAGTACCAGAAGGATTACCGATGATGATTACTTTAGTATTATCTTCTAATGTTAAAAGAATGCTTAAAAATAATGTTTTAGTTAGAAAATTACATGGTATTGAAACTGCAGGAAGTATTAATATTTTATTTAGTGATAAAACAGGAACAATAACTAAAGGAAATTTAGAAGTAACACATTTTTTAAATAGTGATTTAAAAAAATATGATAATATTGATAAAATAGAAAATAATTTAAAAGAAATAGTTTTGATATCTTTAGTTTATAACAACGCTAGTTATTATGACAATAAAATAATAGGTGGAAATATTACTGATCGAGCAATTTTAAAATTTACTAATGTTAAAGAAAAAAATAAATATGAAATAATTGAAAATGTACCTTTTGATAGTAAAAATAAATATTCTTCAACAACAATTAAATATAAAAATGAAAATATTTATTTAATTAAAGGAGCACCAGAAGTTATTTTAAAAAAATGTGAATTTTATTTTGATGTTGATGGTAATAAGAAATTTTTAAGGAAAAAATTAATTATTGAGGATAATTTAAGAAAATTAACTAAAGAGGGAAATAGAATAATTGCTTTTGCTTCTTGTAAACAAAATAGTAAAGAATTAACTTTAGTTGGATTTGTATTAATTAAAGATGAAATTAGAAAAGAAGCTTATGAAGGAATTGATTTAGTTAAACAAGCATCTATTCAAACTGTTATGGTAACAGGTGATAATAAATTAACTGCTTTAGCAATTGCTAAGGAGGTTGGTTTATATAAAGATGGTGATTTAATATTAACTAGTGATGAAATGAAAAGTATGTCTGATGAAGATTTAAAAAAAGTATTACCAAAATTAAGAGTTGTTGCTAGAGCAATTCCACAGGATAAAAGTAGATTAGTCAGAATTAGTCAAGAATTAGATTTGGTTGTAGGTATGACAGGAGATGGTGTAAATGATGCACCAGCTTTAAAAAGAGCAGATGTAGGTTTTGCCTTTGGCTCAGGTACGGAAGTGGCTAAGGAAGCAAGTGAAATTGTTATATTAGATAATAATTTTTTATCTATCACTAAAGCAATATTATTTGGTCGAACTATATTTAAAAGTATTAGAAAATTTATTATATTTCAATTAACTGTCAATATATGTGCGGTAAGTTTGTCCGTCATTGGACCTTTTATTGGGGTTGATACACCAGTTACAGTTATTCAAATGCTGTGGATAAATATGGTTATGGATACATTAGCTGCTTTAGCATTCTCGTTTGAAGCACCACTAAAAGAGTATATGTATGAAAAGCCTAAAAGAAGAGATGAAAATATAATTAATGAATATATGAAACACGAAATATTTTTTACCGGAATTTATTCCACAATATTATGCATATTATTTTTAAAGTTACCAATTTTTCATCATTTATTTAGAAATGGTGATCAATACATTTTAACAGCTTTCTTTGGATTATTTATTTTCATTAGTATATTTAATAGTTTTAATGCAAGAACTCATAGATTAAATTTGTTAGCTAATATATTAAAAAACAAAATGTTTATTTTTATAATTAGTTTTATATTTACTGTTCAAGTATTGCTAATTTATTTTGGTGGAGAATTATTTAGAACATATGGTTTAACATTCTTTGAATTTCAAATTATGTTTTGGTTAAGTTTTACAGTTGTTCCAGTTGATTTTTTAAGAAAGATTTATTTAAGAAAAAAAGGAATTATTGGAGGAGTGTAAATTGACATATTAATGTAATTGTGTTATTATACAAACTACTTAAGGGGGGAGTTAATATGTATTTAGGTGTTGTTACAAATAGACATTTTAAAAGTGAAAGAATTAAAAAATTTTATAATGATTACAGTGATTATCCAAATCTTAGTGATTCAATTGGATATATTAGTGTTGATTTATGCAATCAAAATGGTAAATTAAATAGTATTTTTATTAGTACTAGTAAATGTTCTTATCAAGGAGATTTAGTTAATTTAGTTTATGAAAATGGGAATTGGATAGTAAAAGAAATTATTGATGATTATAATGTAAAAAAATTATCTATTAATCAAATACTTCAATTGGAAAAATTAATTGAATTAGAAAAATTAAAATTAAAAGAAGAAAAGAAAGAATATGCTGAAAGTTATCTTAAGAGAGATAGTTTGTTTTTTGAAATTGTACGACGAGAATTAAGAATAGAAGATTTAGTTAAAAAATTTAATTTAGCGATTAAAAACGTAAGTACAAAAATTGAATATATAAAATTGAAAAAATATTCATCATATAGACAAAGTATAGAATTTATTGAAAAAATAATTTATAGTTTGAGAACAAATGAATTAAGTTTATTTTTTTGGTTAATGTATGCTAGTTCAATATTACATTTATCAAATAATAATATTAATGAAGAATTATTAACTAGAGCAATTGAACTATTATTAAATGTAAAAATTGCTAATAATGAAATAAATGAATTAAAACTACAATTAGAACAACAGTTAAAGCAAAAATTAACTGAATTAAAAGGAAAACAAAAAAGATTAGTATAGGAAGACTATACTTTTTTTGAATTATTATGATATAATTTTGTTATAAAGGATGTGGGTAATGAAAAAATATATTTGTCCAATATGTGGATATGTTTATGATGAAGAAAAAGAAGGAATAAAGTTTGAAGATTTACCAGATGATTGGAAATGTCCATTATGTGGTGCTCCTAAAAATTTATTTAAAGCTGAAGCAGTAGAAGTTATAGTTGAAGAACAAGAAGAAGAATTAAGAGAGATGAATTATGGTGAAGTAAGTGCTTTATGTAGTAGTTTAGCAAGTAGTTGTGAAAAACAATATTTACAAGAAGAAGCAAAACTATTTAAAAAATTAGCTGATTATTATAATAGTAAAGCAAAAGTAGAAGGTAATTTTGAAGATTTGATTAATAAGATTAATAAAGATTTAGATTTGAATTATAAAAAATCACGAGAAGTATCACAAGAAAAACAAGATCGAGGATCTTTACGTGTAATTACTTGGGGTGAAAAAGTTACAATGATTTTAAAATCTTTATTAAATGAAGGAATACCTACTGATAAAAAAATATATGTATGTGAAGTTTGTGGTTTTGTTTATGTAGGTGATGAAAAACCAGAGATATGTCCAGTATGTAAAGTTCCTAATTTTAAATTAGTGGAGGTAGTAAGATGAGTGATTTAAGAGCAGTTCGTAATTTAAGAATATGTAGTAAAGATTGTCTATGCTTATTTGTATGCCCAACTGGAGCTACTGATACTGAAACAGGTCAAATTGATTTTGAAAAATGTATTGGTTGTGGAGCATGTAGTAAGGCTTGTCCTTCTGGGGCTATTTCAATGGTACCTTATAAATATCCTAAACAACAAGAAAAAGATAATGAAGTAATCGATAAATTAAGAAGGGTAATTAGTAGTAAAGTTGATCAAGAACAAATAGCTCATTATATATTTGAAAATAGTAATGATGAAGAAGAAAAGTTATTGGCAAAAATTTTAATGAAATCAAATAGATTAATAACTGAAGATTTATATCGTGAAGCAGGATATATGTTGCCTCAGAGCAATAATACTAAAAAATTTTTAGAGGAATTATTAGAAAAAGATAATACTAATAAAGAAGATATAAAAAAATTATTAGAATTATTAGAATTTAATTAATAAAAGTTGTATCATCAATAAATTTATAATTATTATATTTTAATAATCTAACTAATCTAAATAGTGCTTCATCTTTGGCTTTGGCTTCTAACATGATATCTAAATCAATGTTTTTAACTTTATTTAAAAAAATAATAAAGTCATCAATATTAATATAATCATGGTGAGACCTAAAGTCTTTTTTTGTAATATTTTTGGGAGAAGAAAAATGTATTTTAGGTGTTGTTTTCCAAGTTTTAAAAATATCTGTTAAATATTCTTCAATATCACAAATATTATTACAAATATGATGATGATAATCTAATACTAAAGGTATATTTAATTTATTACATATATATAAACAATCTAAAATATTATATATTTTATCATCATTTTCAATAGCTATACATTCTTGTATATATTTAGGTAATTTGTAAAAGTTGTTAATAAATCTTTTGATACTATTTTGTTTGCCTAAGACACTACTTCCAATATGTAAAATTATTATTTTATTTTTAATATTTAAAGCATCTAATATTTTATAATGATATTCTAATATTTCAAAAGTGTTTTCTAACACTTCTTTTTTTGTGCTATTTAAAACACAAAATTGATCTGGATGAACATCAACTCTCATGTTATTTTTTTGGATTTTATCGCCTATTTTTTGATAAATATTTTTATATTTTTCAATATAATCAAATACAACATCTTTTTTGGTTGCAAGTGGTATTAATTTGGATGTTAATCTATAAAAATGAATATTATTTTTAATATTATAATCAATTATTTTATTCAAATTATTTAAGTTTTCTAGTATTATTTTATCAATTTTATTTAAATCTTTATTTTTATTAAATTCAGTATAAGTAATTGTTTTAGAACAACTTATATCTAATGTATTTGAAATAGATACATATCCCAATCTTATCATTTTATCACCATTAATAATATGGCAAAAAAAAACAAATTCATTTAAGAATTTATTTTTTTAATAATTCTAATATTTTTTGTTTTATTAATTCGTTTTGTTTTTCAGTATAAGCTATATATGGTTGATCTGGGAAAACCGCTAATAATAAATCATCTATATCGTCTTTTTCATTTAAATCAATCGGTTTTTGCATTGCTGATTCTTTTGAAATTTTACCTTCATTTATAAGTTCAATTAAATTAATTTCACGCAATTCTAATTTCTTTTTAATTATTAAATTAAATGGAACATTAAATTTTTTTGCTATTCCATTTACATCTTTATTATTTGAAAATAAAGTTATAAGTTCTAAATCGTTTGGCAAAAACAAAGTTGATAAAAATATATCAAGAATATTTTTATCTTTTATTTGCAATGATTTTATAAAAATATATTTATCTTTTAATGATAAGGTTCGAAAATATTCTACACTGTTGTATGCCCAATTTTTTATTAATATATATTTTTCTAATGTAATTGTTTTTTCTATAAAATTCATGATATCCCCTCTTTCGAAGAGGTATTTTAACATCTTTATAAACAATTGTCAAATTGCAAAAATATATTTATTATTATTATATTTTTTAGTATAATAATAAATGGTGATAATATGTTTGATATATGGTATTTTTGGGTTGTTATTTATTTGATTGCTTCTATTATATTTGCTCATACATTTAAAAAAGCCAATCGAAATATGAAAGATGCTACTAAACTAACAATTTTATTAGAAATTTTAACTGCTTTTTTTGCTATTTTGTTTATTCCTTTTTTTGAATTTAAATTTCCAAATGATATAAATATATATATTACATTATTTATTGTGACAATTTTATATGCAGTAACTGATAGATTAAATATTGAAGCAAGATATGGATTAGATCCATCTATATTTAGTATGTTTAAACAAACATCTTCAGTGTATTTGATAATATTTAGTTTTATATTTTTTCATGAATCATTTGGGATAAATAAAATAATAGGAACAACTATTATTATTTTAGCTAATGTAATTATTTTTTATGAAAAAGGTAAATTGAATTTTAATAAATATTATTTTATTTCCTTTTTAGCTAATTTTTTATTTGCTATAGGAATGCTTATAAATGTTAATATATCTAATAATTTTAATTTAGGTATATATACAATATGTACAGTATTATTTCCTGCTATTTATTTAATTTTATTTACTAAAAATAAATTTAAATATTTGAAAGAAGAATATAATTTATATGATAAAAAAGAATTAATATTTTCTGCTTTTTTATGGTGTGTGATGTTAGTGTCTTCAGTTAGAGCATATCAATTAGGTAATATGGCTATAGTAGCATCTTTGTTTTCAATTACAACAATAATAAATTCATTAATTGAATTAATATTTTATAAGAAAAAGGATAGATTTATTCAAAAATTAATTGCAGGAATTTTAACTGTAGTAGGAGTCATATTAATAAAGAGTAGTTTTTAACTACTCTTTATTAGTTTTTTTTCTAATAATTGTACTAAATAGTACATGATAACTGCTACTAAACATAAGATTATTGTTCCGGTAATTACTAAATCCAAATTAAATACTTGTGATCCATACATAATTAAATAACCAATACCTTCTTTAGATACTAAAAATTCTCCCATAATAACACCGATTAAAGACATGCTAATATTTACTTTGAAACAGCTAATTATATTAGGCAAAGTGGCTGGTAATATTAATTTTGTATATATTTGTCGTTTATTTGCTTTAAATGTTTTCATTAATTTTACTTTAATTGGATCAACACTAATAAATCCTTGATAAACAGTTATAATAGTAATAATAGTAGATATTAATAAAGCCATAACAATGATTGACTGCATACCAGCCCCAACCCAAATAATTAATATTGGACCTAGTGCTACTTTAGGTAGACTATTTAAAACTGTCAAATAAGGATCAATTACTTTCGCCAAAAATTTATTCCACCACATTATACTTGCTATTAAAATTCCTAATAAAGTCCCCAATAAAAAACTTATAAAAGTTTCATAAACAGTTATAAAAATATGATTATATAAATTATTTGCGTTGTGTAGACTAATTAGACATTCTATTACTTTTTTAGGAGATGAAAAAATAAATGGATTAATTATTTTATAATCAGATAATAATTGCCAAATAATAATAAATAAAATTAAAATACTAAATTGAGTTAGCTTAATTAAAAGAGTGTTTCTTTTAATTTTTTTTAAATAATTTATATGTTCATTAGTCATAATCAATCTCTTTCCATATTAAATCATAATAATAAGCAAATTCTTTTGCTTTTCTATTATTAATTGGCGTACTTTTGTCAGTTAAATTAATGTCAATTATTTTTTTGATTACACTAGGTCGTTTTGATAATACAATAATTCTATCAGCCATACTTATTGCTTCGGCTATATCATGGGTAACCATTATAGCTGATTTTTTTTCTTTTTTGATAATATTATAAACATCATCCGATACTTTTAATCTTGTTTGGTAATCCAGAGCGCTAAAAGGTTCATCTAATAATAATATATCTGGTTTAGTAGCAAGTGTTCTAATTAGTGCAACTCTTTGAATATAACGAAGACACTTTTTATTATTTTTTAATATTTTAGAGTTATTGTTTTTTTAGTTATTGCAAATTATGCAACAACTAAATTGTAATTTATTTATTTTCAATTTGTTTATCTTCTTCTATATATTGATAATTAAGTGCATTTTGATTTGATATAGCAGACCTTTTAGTTTGCTGTTCATATGATTTTCTTGCATCATTTGCAACTTGTCCACCTCTTTGAGCAACTTTAAGATTTTCTTTAAGTCCTTCAGGATGTTCTGATAAAGCAATATCACGAGTAGTAAGTTCTCCTAAATCAGCAAGTGCTATTTCTATATCAGTCATATTATCTCTTAAAGATTCTTTTCTTAATCCTTTATATTGTTTATATTGCTTAGCAGTAAATCCAGACCAACTTTTATATATTTCGTTAGTAAGCATTGCATACTCTAAATTACTTTCAATACCACCATCTTTCCAAATATCAGTTAGTTTTTTCCTTTCTTGAATGCCTTTAATTCTTTTAGCAATCCAAGCTTCATCATAACCTTTAGCACGATATGTATCTATTGCTCTTTGTATTGTTAATGAAGGATCAAATACTTCATCAATTCTTTCTTTACCAAGACTAGCTAACCAAAGTTTCACTGGTTCGGCATTTTTGCTAGGAATTGATTGAATTATTCTAAACATACCCTCAATATCACATACATCAGTATTATAATATTTTCCATCAGAAGCTTTTAATTTCAGTTGACTACAAATTGTAGCCACCTCATTTCCTTCTTTTTTTAATCTAGTTTTCATAACTGACCAATATTTTCTTGGGTTATCGCTTTCTGCTAATACACCAACAATATCAATAACACTTATATAATACTTTTCTTTTTCTTTATCCCACACAGTTCTTATTGTTTCATTATTGAATATTTTATTAATTAGATGCATTTTATCTTGATTCATTTTTTCACCGTCCTTTACTGTTTATTTTTAATATGTATTAAGCAAAAGGTTATAGATATATACAACCTCTCACTTATATTATTCTACAAAAATTTTGTATTTCCTTTTTTTTTGAAATTTATTAAAAATTCCATTTAATTTGAATATCTCTAGTATTTGTTTCTTCGTTTAATTTACCAATATATATTTTATCAATAAATTCATCAACAATAACTCTATTTAATTCTTCTAATTTTTGGTATTTACTAAATATTTCTTTATTATTTTTTGCAGATTCTTCTTTCATTCTATAATAAGATATTTCATTATTAATTGATTTAATTTGATCTTTATAAATGTCTTCATCTTTATTATAATTAGTAATTAAATCTTTAAATTGTTCTGGTGTAATAACACCATTTACTTTATCTTCATAAATATTTTTTAAATAATTTCTAGTTTTAGATATTTTATTTTCAATATCAGTTCTTTGTTTTTCTAAAGATTTAATTTTTTCCTTGAATCTGCTATCAAGTTTTTTTGAATCTAAATTTTTTAATTCTTCTTCATCATAAAATTTCTCGATTTTCTTATTGATTGCCTCTAATACTAGATTAGCTAATTCATCATATCTAATAGAAGTTTTATTTATACAATCATCATATCCATCACGATTATTAGAACATACTAAATATTCATGTTTAGAAGAATTCTTTTTTCGCATATAATGATTACATTCAAGACAAAATACCTTACCAGAGAATATATGCACAACACCAGTTGCTTTCATTGGTTTAGTTCTTTCTTTCATAGCAATTTGCACTTTATTAAATGTTTCTTCATCAATGATAGCTTCATGTGTATTTTCTATTCTGATCCATTCACTTTTATCTTTGTTTCTTATTTTATGATTTTTATAACTAACAGTGGTTCTTTTGCCTTGTATTAAATGTCCCAGATAAATTTCATTTGTTAAAATAGTTTTAATGGCATTTGTAGACCATTTTATTTCTTCACGAGGTCTATTACTAATTACATTTAATTTAATACCTTTGCGGTATTTATACAGGGAAGGAGAAGGTATTTCCTTGCTATTTAAATATTTAGCAATACCTGTAAATCCTAGTCCTGTTAGATATAAATCATAAATGTTTTTTACAATTTCACTCGCTATAGGATCTACTATCAACTTATTATTATCATCAGGTGATACTTCATAACCAAATGGAGCGAAAGGAGAAATAAATTCTCCTTGCTTCATTTTTGAATTAAAAGCACTTCTTATATTGTCAGAAACATCTTCCAAATACCATTCGTTAACTAAGCCATTTATTTGCCTAGATTTTTTATTTCCTAAAACTTCAGTATCAGCATTATCTGATAAACCGATAAATCTAATATTCCATTCTTTGAATTTATTATTGATATATTTTTCAACAATTTCCATATCTCTTGAAAATCTTGATTGACTCTTGCATAAAACAATATCAAGTTTACGATTTTCACAATCTCTAATTAGTCTTTCAAATTCAGGTCTATAAGTTCCTGCACCAGATAAATCTTCATCACAATATTCATCTATTAATGCAAATTCAGGATGCTTATTTATATATTGGGCAAGCATATTTCTTTGGTTTTTAATAGATTCACTATCATCATCTTTGTTTACTTTGTCTCTATCTTCATTAGACAATCTTAAATAAATACCAACTCTTAATACTTTCTTACTTAAAACACTCTCCATTTCATTCATAACTATTACCTCCTAACTTAAGGTAATAATTAAGTTTAAAGTTAAACTTATAACCAATACTATTATAACATCTATTTAGAGTAATTAACATTAAACTCCATTAGTTCAATAATTTTATATAATTTTTTATTGACTATTTCTTTTAATTTAGTATCAGTTAATTTATTATCCACAACATCAATAATATTATATTTCATTATCTTTCTCCTTTACATATTTTAAGTTTGAGAAATAGAAAGACATTTGTAATAAATTTTATCTATATTTTTTCTCATATTATCAATCCTCCAATCACTATTTAATTTAAAATAATTATTTTGGTACATTTTATTAAAAATTTTATCTTTTTTCTCATTTATACAAAGTTAATACTATTTTGGTTACAAATATCTTTTTTTAATATTAAGAGTTTACTTATCTACTTATATCAAAGTCATCGGATTTATCTTTTTCAGGTCGTTCGTATTTACGATTAACACCATTTGCATAGTATTCCATATCATCGTAATTAATTTCGCTATTTTTAGAAAAATGAATTCCTATCTTATGACCTAATGCTCGGCATATTTTGTCACAAAAGTTAAACATTTTTTCTTTGAAATTATTAAAAGTTTCTTGTATTTCATTAACTTTTTCTTCTAATTTTTCAATAATAGAATTTTTTTCTTTAATTATTGATTTTTGTTTAGATATAGTTTGTTGTTGCTCTTGAATTTTTATATCTCTTTCTTTAATAGCTCGACCATCTTTCAATTTTGAATTTTCAGTTTGAAGATTTTTTACTTTGTAAGTTAGTTCTTCAATAATAACATTTTTTTGTTTAATAACATTTTTGCTATTAGAATTCTGTTTCTGCATATTTTTTGAATAGTCAATTAGATTGTTAATATCTTCATCTTTATAACCAATAACTTTTCTTTTTACTGGGTTTAAAACTGCATTAGAATCAATTTCTGATATTTCCTTTGCTGTTTCTAATTCTATTTCATTTAGTCGTTTATTCTTCTCAAATTCAATTTTCATTTCACTAATTTGTTCATTTAAATCTTCAATTTCTTTTTGAGCTTTAGTTTTATGATGTTTATTATCGCCAATATTTCCACGAAAGAGATTATAACCTTTTTCAGTAATGAACTTGTTGTAGTTATCTTGAATTTTAGCATAAGAAGTTTTACCGCCTAAAGTTTTCCAAAACTGATCACAATTTAAAAATTTTCCTTTTTCAACTTTGAAAATGTTTTTGCCATTTTTATCTTTCTTTTGAACTGGATACATTTTTTTATTTCCTTTTTTATCTATTCCTTCACGATAAATTATATTTCCGTTTGTATCAGTTTCAAAAACTTTTCTCTTAACTTCATTAATAACAGGGATAAAGTAAAATTGTAAATGTGGTGTATCTTCATCAAAATGAATTTCTGCATATACTATATTATCTTTACCAACAAGTTCTTCTAAAAATTTATAACTATCATCAAAAAAATCCATAACTTTTTTAGGTATATCTTCTTTAGATTTTATATCAGGAACTAGAATAGGTTTTCCTTTATCTTTTCCAACTTGATGAGTTCTATTACTTTCTTTAAACTTCATTCCCAAACTTTGAAAAAATTCTTTTCCACTTGTAACGATAGCACCATTTAATAAATTTGTGTTTTTACCATCGTTATAATATATTTTATTATCTTTTAATTTAGAATAGACTTGTTCTTGTAGAGTGGGTTTAGATAAAGGTACATAACTATAATTAAATATTGTTCTATCTTTATCATAATTTCCTGTACCTTTTCG
>CAMLWC010000006.1 GCA_946488855.1 uncultured Mycoplasmatota bacterium | reverse complement strand
TAGAAAGGTAAAAATAACAAATATTCAAACTTACACAGTTAAATTTTTACGGTCTAATGTATACTTTATAAGTAATGATAGGAGTGAAGTGATATGTTAAAAATAGCAAATAGCAAAGCAGAGGGGGCATTATATAATGCTTTTACATTAGTAGAATTAATAGGAGTAATAATAGTATTAGGAGTAATAGCGTTAATAACATATCCAATAATAGATAAATCAATAAAAAATAGTAAAGAGCAAGCATTAGAAAGAATTATTGACAATATAGAAGAAGCAGCTTATAGCTATAGTGTAGAACATGATATAGGATATCCAACAAAAAAACAGAGTTATATTTAAATGAAATACAAAGAAAAGGATATTTGAATACAAAAATAATAAATCCAGTAACAAATGAAGAAATGTCTGGATGTGTATGGTATTATTGGAATGAAGAAAATAAACAATATATATTTGAATATGATAGTGAATGTAAAAAAACTGATGATCCTCCAGAAGTAAATATAGTATATAATAATGAATTAATAAATAATAATGGTTGGGCAAAAGAAAATATATCAGTAAGTATAACAGGAATAGGTGAAATAAAATACTGTATAGGAAATAGTGAATGTGAACCGAATGATATAATAGAAACAGGAAATAATACCAAATTTATAACAATAGAAGGAATAAACTACATATGTGCAATAGCAAGTAATAGTTTAGGTAGTAGTGAAAAGAAATGTGAAGTTATAAAATTAGATAAAACAATACCAAATATAGAAGGAATAGGAGATAAAGTAGTCCAAAAAAATGAAGTAGTAAATTTAAAAGAAAATGTAACAGCAAATGATTCATTATCAGGAATAGATGGAGAAATAATAATAGAACCAAGTAGTATAGATACATCAATAACAGGAACAAAAAAAGTAACATATAAAGTAAAAGATAAAGCAGGAAATGAAAGAGAAGTAATAAGAAATATAATAATAGATGCGGAATCACCAACAATAGTATATAATTTAGTAAATCCATCAAGTATAAATAGTAATGGGTGGGCGAAAGAAAACTTCTATGTAAGAGCAACGATAACTGATAATAGTGGAAGTGGAATAAAAGTAGCAAAAAGTTGTACAAGTAATAGTAGTAGTGAATGTATTCCAACAGCAGATATAAGTGGAACAACAAAAGATTTCTATATAGAAGTAGAAGGAAGTAATAGACTATGTATAGAAGTAACAGATAATAATAATAAAACAACAAAAATATGTAGTGATACATATAAATTAGATAAAACAGCTCCAGTAGCAGGAACAGCAAATTTAGTAGGAACTTTAGGAAGTAATGCTTGGTATACATCAGATGTGACAGTAAATGTAGTAAATGGAAGTGATAGTTTATCAGGACATTTAAGTACAACAAGTAATACAAGTAAAATAACAACAAATAGTACAGGAACAACAGTAATAATAACAACAACAGATTTAGCAGGGAATAGTGCTACACGAAGTTATACAATAAAATTAGATAAGAATAGTCCAACATTAACAGATAAAGGTGGAAGCGTTACAATATACCAAGGAGATAGTTATATAGTAAGTAATTATTTCAATGTAGGATATAGTATAAGTGGGGGAAGTATAAGTTGTAATCCAGCTAATACAAATAGTTTAGGAGTAGGAACACAAACAGTAAGTTGTACAGCAACAGGAGGAAATGGTAAAAGTGTAACAGCATCTAAACGGATAACTATTAAAACAAAACCAGTATCATTTGCAACAGATTCATGGGAAACAATAGCAGATGCAGTAAGAAATAATAATACTAGTATGTATAATGTAGGAGATACAAAAGAAGTAACAGTATCCGGATATGGTACATTTACAGTAAGAATAGCAAATAAATCAACTCCATCAGAATGTGCGACATCAGGATTTTCACAAACAGCTTGTGGATTTGTTGTAGAATTTGTTGATATAATTACTCCAAATAGAATGAATTATCCAAATGATAGTATTGGTGGATGGCAATCAACTGAATTGTATAGTCTTGTAAATACAACTATTTATAATAATTTATCAAATGAATTAAAAAATGTCATAATAAATACTTTTGTTGTTTCTAGTCATGGTAAATCAGAAACATCAAATTTTACTTCCACCGATAAACTATATTTATTATCACCAAAAGAAGTGTGGGATAACAATCCAGATGGTGGAGATACTTCTACAAATTTAACAAGACAATTAGATTATTATAAAAATAATAATGTAACTATAGATAACTATTTAGGAGCGATAAAATATTATCAAGAAAATGAAGTATCATGGTGGTTACGTACGGCTTATTACTTTGATGATGATAGCTTTTACTATGTAGAGATGAGTGGAAAGTGTAGACAAAGTATCTCAAATAGTAAAATTGGTGTATCGCCAGCTTTCAGAATAGGATAATGTAATAATTTTAATAAAAATGAAAGTAAATTAATTAAAACATTCTCATAAAATATTATGAGGTGTTTTTTTATGAATATAAAAGATGATTCAAGGAAAGTAGTAAAAGGAGATATTTTTGTTGCTTTAAAAAAAGTAAATGATGGCCATAAATATGTGCTGGATGCCATTAAAAATGGTGCTAGTAAAGTAGTCATTGAAGAAGGAAATTATGATGTTGAAACTATAAAAGTAGCTGATACTCATAAATTTTTAGTTGAATATTTATATGATAATTATTATGACAAAATTAAAAATTTAAAACTAATTGGTATGACAGGAACTAATGGTAAAACAACAACTTGCTTTTTAATTTATCAAGCATTAAATAAATTAGGCATTAAGTGTGCCTATATTGGAACAATTGGTTTTTATTTAGATAAAAAAATAAAATCTTTAAATAATACTACCCCAGATATTTTAGAAATATATGAGTTATTATTAGAATGTGTTAATAATGATATTGAGTATGTAGTAATGGAATGTAGCAGTCATGCTTTAGATATGCATAGATTAGATAAACTAGAATTTAAATATGGTATTTTTTCTAATTTAACTATGGATCATTTAGATTATCACAAGACAATTGAAAATTATATTAAAGCAAAACAAAAATTATTTGATAAAGTTACTATTAAAACTCTAGTAAATAGTGATGATGAATATAAAGATTATTTTATTAGAAATAACACAATAACTTATGGGTTAAATGGTAATTATAAATTATCAGATATTGATTTAAATAATAGAACATTTAAAGTTAATGATAAAACTTATAAAACTAATTTAATTGGGAAACATAATATATATAATTTGTTAGTTGTTATAGCATTATTAAGTGAATTAAAATTAGATACTAAAGTAGTAGAAGATTTAACTTGTCCTCCTGGAAGAATGGATATTGTAAATAAGGATGAAAATTTAATTATAATTGATTATGCTCATACTCCTGATGCAGTAAGTAAGATAATAAATTCAGTTAAAGAGTTAAAACATAATAAAATAATAACTATAATAGGTTGTGGAGGCGATAGAGATAGTTTTAAAAGACCAATTATGAGTAATATAGCATGTTCTAGTAGTGATTATGTTATATTTACAAATGATAATCCGAGAAATGAAAATCCTAATAATATTATTAGTGATATGTTACATAATCTTGACAAATTTAATTATGAAATTATTTTAAATAGGGAAAAAGCTATCATAAAGGGTATACAAATGCTTGATAAAAATGATATACTATTAGTACTGGGAAAAGGACATGAAAATTATCAAATTATAAATGGAGTAAAACATCACTTTGATGATAAAGAAACAGTAATAAAAAATATATAAGTGGAGATGATTATGTGTTAATTTTAGCAAAGGCTGTACTAGCATTCATGATAGGTTTTATATTATCAATTATGTTTGGAGTATTTTTAATACCTATACTTAAAAAAATGAATATCAAACAATCAGTAAGTATATTTTTAACAAAACATAAAGGTAAAGAAGGAACTCCTACAATGGGAGGTTTAATATTTATAATACCAACTATACTATCAGTTATTATATTGTTATTATTGAATAAATTAGAAATGACTTATAATTTAGGAATAGTGTTATTTGTATTTTTAGCTTATGCTTTATTAGGATTTATTGATGATTATTTAATTATTAAAAGGCATAACAATATTGGTTTAAGTGAGATACAAAAATTAATAGGGCAAATATTAATAGCGTTTATATTTTTTATTTTATTTAGAGCTGGTGGTAGAGAACCTGTATTAGAAATATATACATTTAATTTAACTATTCCTTTAGGTAATTTTTATTGGTTGTTAATATTACTTATGTTAGTAGCTACCACTAATGCTGTTAATTTAACTGATGGATTAGATGGTTTAGCAGGTGGCTTATCTGCAATTGCGTTCTTAGCTTTTGGTATGATAGCTTGGGCTTCTTTAGGAATAGAAGGAAATGAAGATATTGGAGTATTTTGTTTTATATTAGTAGGAGCTTTAATAGCCTTTTGTTTCTTTAATACCTATCCTGCTAAAGTATTTATGGGAGATACAGGATCTTTAGCGTTAGGTGGAACTTTAGCTGCTGTATCAATAGTATCAAGTCATGAATTAACTTTAATTGTAGTAGCAGGTGTATTCGTAGTAGAAACACTAGTTTGTATTATTCAAAGATTATCAGTTAGATTTATGGGGAAAAGATTATTTTTAATGACTCCTTTGCATCATCATTTTGAAAAATTAGGATGGCATGAATTAGATATAGTTAAAACATTTTGGTTTTTTGGAATTGTATTAGCAGCTATTGCTATATTATGGGGAGTTTGGATTTAAAATATAACATAAAAGTTATATTTTTTTCATATATATTAATAAAGGAGGATATCTATGGACAAGATAGATTCATTAAATAACTTAAACCATAATGTAACAATAAATGAAAGAAAAAATATAATTATAAGTGGTGTGAAAAAAATAGAAAGCTTTGATAATGAAGAATTTTTATTAGAAACTACAATGGGTAATATTATAATAAAAGGAACTGAATTAGAAATAATTAAATTAGATACTTATCAAGGTACTGTGTCAATAAAAGGAACTATAAATAGTTTAACCTATGATAGTATAAAAAAAGAAGAAGGGGTTTTTAGTAAATTATTTAAATGATGACATTAGATATACAAATTAAAACTTTTTTAATATCAATTTTATTTGGAACTATATTTTCCTTTTTGATTGACTTAATTTATAAACAAAAAGTTTTTAATATAATATTATCTTTAATATTTGTTCTTATTTTTACTTTTGTTTATTTTTTGACATTATTAAAAATAAATAATGCTATTATTCATCCTTATTATGTTATTTCTTTTTTAATAGGTTTTATTTTACATATTATTATGAAAAAACTTCTAAAACAAATTGTATTATTTAAAAAAAAGTGATATAATCTTTTAGGAGGATAGGTATGAAGAAGAAAGTTTCAAAAAAGTCAAAAAGAAGATTATTAATATTCGGTATTCTTTCTATTATTGCAATAGGTTATTTTTTTGTAACTTTAATTGGATATACTTATAGTTATATTTCTTTAAAAAACGAAGAAAATAATTTGAAAAATCAATTAGTTTCTTTGCAAGATAAAAAAGTAAATTTAAAAGTTGAAATTCAAAAATTAAATGATCCTGAATATGTTGCAAGATATGCTAAAGAAAATTATTTATATTCAGAAGATGGAGAATATGTTTTAAAAATAAATGATACAACACCAGTTGTTAATAGTGTTTCAAATAACAATAATTATTATTTAATAATTGGAGTTGGAATATTCTTATTTTTAATAGTAATATTTAGATTAAAGAAAAAAGAGAAAAAATAATTTCTCTTTTTATAATTTAAAATCATTTGTAATATCATCATTCATATTTTTACCATCATAATACGTTTTTTCTTTATATTTTGAAATCATAGCTACTAAATTACTTGGAAATTTTCTAACTAATT
Source organism: uncultured Mycoplasmatota bacterium (assembly GCA_946488855.1). Taxonomy (GTDB): domain Bacteria; phylum Bacillota_I; class Bacilli_A; order RF39; family UBA660; genus Faecisoma. The sequence continues at coordinate 40,450 of CAMLWC010000006.1, read as the reverse complement.
TATTATAATCGGTAATTATATCATTATAATATTTTCTTAAAGCTGTTATTTCATGTTCACTTTCATTTAATGAAATATCTATTTTAAGTAAAGCATCACTTTCACTTAATTCTGGATAATTATCCTTATAATAATTAAATTCATTAATAGCTTCATATAATTGTCGGTCTAAATCAAAATTAGATAGTTTTCGACTTCTTAATTTGACTATTAATCCTAAAACATCTTCTTCTGTTTTAATATTACCCTTAATTATACTTATAGATTTATTTAATAAATCGAATCTTTTTCTTAAAGTTGTATCAATATTTGCTTCTACTTCATTTATTCTTATAATAAAACTTTGAAATTTATTATAGGTATTTACATACCAAACTAGTATTAAACAAATAAAAATAATCATTATTAATGTTATAAAAAATACACTCATCTACATTCACCGTATTTATTATAACAAATTTTTTGTTAAATATCAATTACTTGGATAAAAATCTGGATCATAATTGATTGGTTCATCAAAAGATATATAATCAACATATATCATTAATAACATCTCCCATACACCATTAGTGGGATCACTTAATATAATATGATCTCTTCCGGATTGTTCAATAATCCCAGTAAATTCTAAATCTCGCCATTCGTTAGAATCTGGAAATGTTTGATGAACTCTAACTTTCTTTCCTTTATTTAATCTTAATATGTTTTCAATATATGATTGTTCAGCAGGAAGTGCCATTTGTTGATAATTTGTATTTCCTGGAGGTGTAGGTTTGACATACATTGGTTGCCCATTATATTGATTGTAATAATTCATAATAATCTCCTTTCATAATAAAATATATTAATATTTATTAAAAATATGATATAATTGTTAAGGTGATTAAATATGAAGGTAAAAGTAGGAATTTCAAATCGCCATGTTCATTTAAAACAAAGCGATTTAGATATTTTATTTGGTAAAGATTTAACTATTAAAAATGAAATAAATCAACCTGGCCAATTTGCTTGTAATGAAGTTGTAACTATTAAAACTGATAAATCAGAAATTAATAATGTAAGAGTTTTAGGACCAGTTAGGAATTATACTCAAATTGAAATTTCTAAAACGGATGCATATAAATTAGGATTAAATCCACCTGTTAGAACATCTGGCGATTTAGATAATAGTGAAGTTGTTACTATAATAGGGCCAAATGGAAGTATTAAAACAAATGGATGTATTATAGCTGATAGACATTTACACATAACTTACAAAGATAAAGAAAAATATAATATACCTGATAAAATATTAGTTAAAATAGATGGTATTAAACCTGGAATTATTGAAGTTAACGTTAAAACTAGTGAAGAAGCTTATTTTGAAATTCATTTGGATACTGATGATGCTAATGCATTTTTATTAAAAAATAATGAAGAAGTTGAAATATTATGATTTTGACTTTTTTTTTATAATAATTTATAATCTTTGTAGAGGTGATTATTTTGTCTTTAGAAAATGTAAAAGAATTATTAACTAAATTTGGGTGGGAATATAAAATATCTTTTGATAATGAATTTGTATATAGTGAAGAATATAAAAAATTAACAGTAAATAAAATTTATGAAGATACTTTTCAGTTTGAAAACAATTATTATAAGAAAAAAACAAAAACAATTGTAATCGATGGTATAGAATATAAAATTGAATATTTAGAAGATATTACAAAATATATTGAATTTGTTTTAGCTTTAAAAAAAGATAAAATAACAGGTTTAGCAACTAGAGAGGATTTAGAAGATTATATTTCTAAATTAAGAAAAACTAGTATTTTTGTTTTATGTGATATAGATGATTTTAAAAAAGTAAATGATAATTATGGGCATCCAGTAGGTGACCAAGTATTAAATTTATTAGGAAGTATTGTTAGAAGCAATATACGTGATAAAGATTTTGCAGGTCGTTATGGTGGAGAAGAATTTTTAATTATATTTGATACAGATAATATTGAATCAGTGAAAAAAAGAATTGATAAAATAAATCAAGAATTTAATAGTAAGAGTAAGAATTTAAATTTATCATTTTCAGCAGGTATTTCTATTTATGATGGTAGTAAAAGAATTACTGAAACGATTAAAGATGCTGATGTTGCATTATATTATGTAAAAAGAAATGGTAAAAATAATAGCGCAATATATAGTAAAGAAATGGAAGAAAATTTTACAAAATAAAAAGAGATATTAATCTCTTTTTAAATTTTCATACCAATTTTTAATATATTCTTTACCACTTTTAAATATATTACTACCAACATCACCAATTATTTCAATTGCTTGTTTGGTATAATCTATAAATTCATCCTTAGCATCAATGATAGCATTGTAATTATCTTCTCCTAATTTTTCTTTAGAAAAATCATTTAAATTATTAGCGCCTTTTTTAATTAATTCACTAGCTTTATTAAATGCTTTTTTTGTTTTATCAGAAATTGTTTCTTTGTAATTAGGAAATTTATTTTCTATTTTTGTATCTATTTTATTAGCTATTTCTAATACTTTTTGTTTACCTGAATCAGTTAATTCATCAAATGTTACACCATTTATTTCACTATCGTAAAATATAAAGTCAACAATTGTTATAAATGTTCCTTTAGCGGTTTCTTTGACATCTTCAATTTTTTCACTATTTAATAAATTATCTATTTCATCATTTACATTATTAAATGTTTCAATAGCAATTTCATCATTATCAGAATATGTTATTTTATTTTGTAAATTATTGTTTGAAGTATTTTGAATTTCATCTATATTATTTATTTCTTTTGTATTTTCATCAGTATTATTTGTTTCAGTTATAATTTCATTATTTTTTTCATAAGTTTTATTTAAACTGGAATCAGTTTTAGAACATCCAGAAATAGATACAATGATAAATCCTGATAATAGAATACATATTATTTTTTTATTGTTAATTTTTTTAAATTTCATCTTATCACCTCTGAAATATTATAGCATTTTAGTAAAAAAAATCAAATTTATGATATAATTAATAAAGGTGATCAAAGTGAAAAAAGTTATTATTGATGGTAATGAAGCTTGTAGTAATGCAGCTTATTTATTTACAGAAGCAGCTGGTATATATCCAATTACTCCTTCTAGTCCAATGGCAGAACATATGGATGAATGGTCTAATAAAGGATTAACTAATATTTTTGGTGATAATGTAAAGGTAATTGAAATGCAAAGTGAAGCAGGAGCTAGTGGTTTAGTTCATGGGTTACTTAGAGCTGGTGTTTTAACTAGTACTTTTACAGCAAGTCAAGGACTACTTTTGATGATACCTAATATGTATAAGATAGCAGGTGAGATGTTACCATGTGTTATGCATGTGGCAGCTCGTAGTTTATCTACTCATGCTTTATCTATTTTAGGTGATCATCAAGATATCTATGCAACTAGAGCAACAGGATTTAATATGTTAGCTTCTTCTAATGTAAGTGATGCGAATTATTTAGGTGCAGTTGCTCATTTATCAGCGATTGAATCTAGTTTACCATTTATGCATTTTTTTGATGGTTTTAGAACTTCTCATGAATTACAAAAAATAGATATTTTAGAGAGTGATGATGTTAAGGATTTAATTAATTATGATAAATTAAATGAATTTAGATCTAAAGCTATTAATCCAAACAATCCTAAAACTTATGGCACTAGTGAGAGTGATGATGTTTACTTTCAAGCTACGGAAATAAGAAATAAATATTATGATAATGTTCCTGATATAGTTAATAGTTATATGGAAAAAATTAATAAAATAACTAATAGTGATTATAAACCATTTAATTATTATGGGAATAAAGAAGCTAAAAAAGTTATTGTAGCAATGGGATCTGTTTGTGAAACGATTAAAGAAGTAATAGATGATTTAAAAGAATATGGTTTGATTGAAGTTCATTTATATCGTCCATTTTCTAGTAAATACTTTTTAAATGTATTACCTGATACAGTAGAAAGTATTGCAGTAATAGATCGAACAAAAGAATTTAACAATGAACCTTTATATTTAGATGTTGTAAATGTTTTGAAAGATAAAAATATTAAAGTAGTAGGAGGAAGATATGGATTATCTAGTAAAAATACAACACCTTCACAAATAAAAGCTATATATGACATGTTAGATAATCCTCATCATAATTTTACCATTGGTATTACAGATGATGTAACTAATTTGAGTTTAAAAGAAACTGATTATAAATTAAATAATAGTCTAGAAATGTTGGTATATGGTTATGGTTCTGATGGTATGGTAAGTGCCTCTAAATCATTAATTAAACTGGTAGGCAAAAATACTAATAAATATGTTCAAGGGTATTTTCAATATGATTCAAAAAAATCAGGTGGAGTAACTAATTGTCATTTAAGATTTAGTGACAACAAAATAAAATCAACTTATTATGTAGAAGATCCTAGTTTAATTGTAGTTACTAAAGATACTTATTTAGATGATTATGAAATATTAAATAAAATTAAAGAAAATGGTACTTTTATATTAAATACTGTTAAATCTGAAAAAGAAGTTATAGACTTTTTACCAGATGATGTTAAATATATTATTAAGAATAGAAATATTAAATTTTATATTATTAATGCTTATGAATTAGCTTCTAAAGCAGGTATTAAAAATAAAATAAGTACTATTATGGAAGTTATAATACTATATTTATCTAATTTGTTAAATGATGATATTATTAATCAATTAAAAGAAGATATAAAGAATAGATTTGGTTTGAAAAGTGAAGAAATTGTCAAAGCTAATATTTTTACTATTGATAATGCAATTAGCTATTTAAAAGAAGTTAAATTAGATGGTAATTATGAATATGTAAAAAGACCAAAATATATTGATGTTTATTTAGCGATGCGTCATCGTAAAGGTGATGAACTAAAAGTATCTAGTTTTGAATCTATGCCAGATGGAACATTTAATGCTGGAACTAGTAAAGATGAAAAAAGATGTATTTCTGATTTTGTTCCTCATTGGATAAGTAGTAATTGTATTAAATGTAATATGTGTTCATTTGTTTGTCCTCATGGAGTGATTAGACCATATCAATTATCAGATGAAGAATATCTTAAAGCACCAGATTATATTAAAGAAAGATGCGTTAATAATTATATAATTGGAATTAGTGTTAAAGATTGTACTGGTTGTGGATTATGTATTAAATCTTGTATGTCTAAAGAAAAATCATTAGAATTTAAAGAATTAATTGATGTAGAAGAAGAACAAAAAGTATTTGATTATTTATCTACTAATATCACTTGTAAAGAAAACAATTTAAATAATGTTAAAAATACCCAATTTAAACAACCTAAATTTGAATTTAGTGGTGCTTGTGCAGGTTGTGGAGAAACACCTTATATTAAATTGTTAACCCAATTATTTGGTGATAGTATGATAATTGCTAATGCAACAGGTTGTTCTTCAATATATGGTGCTAGTGCTCCATCAACACCTTATACTATACCTTGGGCGAGTTCATTATTTGAGGATAATGCTGAATATGGATTTGGCTTCTTACAAGCAGATAAAATTAATAAACAAAAGATTGTTAATATTATGAGTAAGTATAAAGAATTTGATGAATATATCAATAATATTAACGACTATAATATAACTAAAAAATATTATGATAGTATCGATTTTAATAAATATAAAGAATTATTACCTTATAAAGATTATATTGTTAAAAGAAATATTTGGACTATCGGTGGTGATGGTTGGGCATATGATATTGGATTTTCTGGTATTGATCATGTTTTGGCAAGTAGAGAAAATGTTAAAATATTAGTTCTTGATACCCAAGTATATTCTAATACTGGTGGTCAAGCTAGTAAAGCTACACCAAAAGGTAGTGTTGCCTTATTTGCCAGTTCTGGTAAACAAACAAATAAAAAAGATTTAGCTAAAATGATGATGACTTATCCTGATGTTTATGTAGCTCAAGTATCATTAGGTGCAAATCCAATGCAATTAATTAAAGCATTTAATGAAGCTAATAGTTATAATGGTCCAGCTATTATAATTGCTTATGCTCCTTGTATATCACATGGTATTAAAGGTGGTATGGTTAATAGTATTGACATAGAGAAAGAAGCAGTTAAATGTGGATATTTTCCAATATTTAGAAGAAATCCATTAACTAAGTTTACTTTAGATTGTAATCCTGATTTTAATCTTTATGAAGAATTCTTAACTAAACAAACAAGATATACAATGTTAGATAAAGTAAATGATGATTCAAATGAATTACTAAAACTAAATAAAGAAAATGCTATTAAAACTTATGAATATTATAAAAAGTTAAACGATGAAGTTTAACTTTTTACTTTATATCATATTAGTTTGTAGAGTATACATATTTTAATTAATATTACAAAAATGTCATATAAAATATTAGTTTTTTTTGATATAATTTATTTGGTGTGATAAAATAATAAAGAGGTAATAATTTATGGAACATAATTATAAAGGATTAAGTAGTGAAGAAGTAAATATAAGAATTAAAAAAGGTTTAAATAATGAAAATAAAGTAGTTCCAACAAAAAGTATTTTAAAAATAATAACAGATAATATATTTACTTTATTTAATTTATTGAATTTTGTTTTAGCTTTATTAATATTTTTTGTTAGTTCTTATAAAAACTTATTATTTATGGGTATTGTTATATGTAATACTTTAATAAGTATGATTCAAGAAATAAGATCTAAAAGAGTAGTTGATAAATTATCAATTATTACTTCTTTAAAATCTAATGTAATAAGAGATAATAAAATAGTTACTATTGATAATGAGGATATTGTATTAGATGATATAATTATTTTAAAATCAGGTAATCAAATTGTAACAGATTGTATTATATTAGAAGGTAATGTTGAAGTAAATGAATCTTTTATAACTGGTGAATCTGATTTAGTAAGTTATAAAAAAGGTGATTTATTAAAATCTGGTAGTTTTATAGTAGTGGGGAAAGTAATAGCTAAGGTAGAACATGTTGGTAGTGATAATTACGTTAATACTATAAGTAAAGATGCTAAATATGTAAAACCTTTAAATTCAATTTTAATGAATTCTTTAAATAAAATAATTAAGTTAGTTTCAATTTTTATTATTCCGTTAGGATTATTATTATTTATTAATCAATATAATTTGGATAAAAATTTAGAAGTATCTATTGTTAATACGGTAGCAGCTTTATTAGGTATGATACCAGAAGGATTAGTTTTATTAACTAGTACTGTTTTAGCTGTTTCAGTAATTAGATTAGCAAAATTAAATGTTTTAGTTCAAGAGTTATACTGTATTGAAATGTTAGCTAGAGTTGATACTATTTGTTTAGATAAAACTGGTACTATTACAAGCGGTAAAATGGAAGTTATTGATGTTATAAAATTAGAAGATTATAATTTGGATGAAATAATAGGAAATATAGTAAATAATTTAGAAGCTGATAATGCTACTAGTGAAGCGTTAAGTAATTATTTTAAAAAATATGATAATTATAAAGTAATTAAAAAAATACCATTTTCACCTATTAATAAATATAGTGGAGTAGAATTTGAAGAAGGAAAATTTTTAATTGGTGCTCCAGAATTTTTATGTAAAAAAAGCATAAAGGAAGTTATTGATAATCAAGACAATAGAACATTATTAATTACAAAAGATGATTCACCTATTGGTATTATTGTTTTAAAAGATGAAATAAGAAAAAATGCTAAGAAAATGTTAAATTATTTAAAATCTCAAGATGTTGATATAAAAATAATTTCTGGTGATAATTTAAAAACAATTAGTAAAATAGCTAATAATGTTGGAATTGAAGTAAAAGGAATTGATTTATCAAAAGATAAAATTGATGATATAAATAAATATAATGTTTTTGCAAGAGTAACGCCAATACAAAAAAAACAAATAATTAAAGAACTTCAAGATAACAATCATTTTGTAGCAATGACAGGTGATGGAGTAAATGATGTTTTGGCTTTAAAACAATCTGATTGTAGTATTACAATTAAAAGTGGAACAGATGCAGCTAGAAATGTAAGCCAATTAATTTTATTGGATGATGATTTTAATTCAATTCCAAGTATAATCAAAGAGGGAAGAAGAACAATTAATAATATAGAAAGAAGTGCTACTTTATTTTTAGCTAAAACTACTTATGCGTTTTTATTAGTTTTAATTTTTATGTTTGTTAGTTTTAATTATCCATTTCAACCAATTCAATTAACTTTAACTAACTTTTTTACAATAGGTGTTCCTTCATTTATTTTAGCTTTAGAGCCAAATAATAATCGAATTAAGGGTAATTTTTTAATTAATGTTTTTAGTAAATCTTTACCAGCTTCATTAACTATTGTTTTAAATATTGTTATTTTGGCTATTTTAGGTAATTTATTTAAATTAACTGATAATCAAATTTCAACATTATGTGTGTTAATGACTGGTTTTACAGGATTCTTACTTTTATTTAAAATATGTTATCCTTTAAATAAATTAAGATTAGTTTTAATTATTTCGTTAATAATTGGTTTTATAACTACAATAGTTGGTTTTAGAGAATTTTTCGCATTAACTATTTTAAATTTAAAAATGTTTATTTTTATCTTGATATTAGTGTTTATATCAATTATAATATTTGGTTTAATGAGTATTTTTGTTGATAAATTAATAAAAAAATACCCTAAAATATTTAAGGAGTGATTTTTATGTTTATTACATTTTTATTTGGATTAACTGTTTTATTAGGTACAGTTATAATTTTATTATTTAAAAGAAAGAAAAAAATATCTGAATTATCTATTAGCATTGCTTTTAGTGTATTATTTTGTTTAATATTTTTAGAAGTAATACCTCACACTTTAGAACATATAAATTATTTTGAAATGATTATATATGCTTTAATTGGTTTTGTTTTATTAAAGTTGTTAGATTTATTTATTCCAGATCATGAACATTCTAATCATAAAGAACATGTCTTTCATATTGGTTTAATGTCTGCTATTGCTTTAATTATTCATAATTTAATAGAAGGTATGGTTTTATATTCTACATTAAATAAAAATTTTAATTTAGGTATTTTATTAGGAATAGGTATTGGGTTACATAATATTCCATTAGGAATGGTAATAGGTAGTACATTAAAAGATGCTAAATATAGTAAAACAAAAATTATTTTGATAAGTTTTGTAATTTCATTATCTACTTTCATTGGCTCATTTGTATTATATTTGATAGGTGATATTAATGAATATTTTATAGGAATGATGTTTGCAATTACTTTAGGTATGTTAGTATATATAGTGTTTTTTGAATTATTAGAACATTTAAAACATCAAGATAAAAAAAATAACATAACAGGATTTATAATAGGAGTTTTGATAATATGCATAAGTTTAATATTTCATCATCATTAAAAGATTACGGAATAATATTTATTATTTCTAGTTTAATTAATAGTTGTATTTTAATTTTTCTAACAATAGGATTTAAAGATTTAAGATTTATATTGTTTGATTTGAGTTTTTTGTTATTTATATATAGTTTTTCTTATTTGTTTAAAAAAAGAAATTTATATTTTTTAGTATTTTCAATTATTTTAACTATTATATGTATAGTTAATTCAATATATTATAATAATTATAATGATTTTACTTCATTTTATTTATTAGAAACATTATATCAAGCTTTTTTACTTCCATCTGAAGCTGTAACTAATGTATTTCAATTAAATGATTTTATATTTTTGTGGCAGATAATTTTAATGATTATTTTGTATAAAAAATTTCCAAGTAATAAAAATATCGAGTTATTTAAGAAAAATTTTTTAATTTATTTTATTTTCTTAGTACTATCTTTAATAACATTAAATGCAAATGATATTTATAGATTAAAGAACGATTGGAACAAGGCATATGTTGTAAGAAATATGGGAGTTTATACATATCAATTAAATGATATATTTTATGTAACATCTAAATTTGTATGTTCTAAATGTGGCTATGAAAATGCTAAACAAGAGGTTGAAGAATTTTATCGTAAAAAAGAAATAAAAACAAATGAATATACAAATATATTTAATGATAAAAGTGTTTTATTTATTCATGCAGAGAGCATTCAAAGTATGTTTATAAATGAAACTATAACACCTAATTTATATAGATTAAAAAATGAAGGTATTTATTTCAATAATTATTATTCAGAAGAAAGTGTTGGGACAAGTAGTGATACTGAATTTACTATAACTAATTCTATATTACCAATAGGAACAGGTACAGTGTTTATTAATTATGATAATAATGAATACAATTCATTAGTTAAAGCATTTAAAGATAAAGGATATTATACATTTAGTATGCATGGTAATATATGTGAATATTGGAATAGAAATAAAATGTACCAGCAAATAGGATATGATAGATTTTACTGCTATAATGATTATGATTTAACTGATCAAATCGGATTAGGATTATCTGATAAATCATTTTTTAATCAATCAGCCGATATAATTAATAATTTAGAATATGATAAATTTTATGGAACTTTAATAATGCTTTCTAATCATACACCTTTTTATACTGAAGGAATAGAATTCGATGTTGGAGATGCTGAAGGTACTAGAATAGGTAATTACATTAAATTAGTTCATTATGCTGATGAAGCAATAGGAGAATTTATTAATAAATTAAATAATAAAGAAAACTTAATAATTGTCATATATGGTGATCATGATGCTAAATTTACAAAAAAAGAATATGAAAAATATTTAGGTAAAACATTAGATTTTTATGAATATGAAGAATTAACTAAAGTACCTTTAATTATATGGAGTGAAGATATAAAACATCAAGAAATTGATAAAATAATGGGAGCTATTGATGTTATGCCTACGCTTGGTAATATGTTTGGTGTTAATACTAAATATGCTTTAGGTAATGATATATTTAGTATAGAAGATAATATAGTTGTATTTCCAAATGGTAATTGGGTAACTGATAAAATATATTATAGTAATCAATTAAGTGAATATAAAGAATATGAAGAAGTTACAAAAGAATATATCAAAGAAAAAGAAGATTATGCTAAAAAATTAATCGAAACTTCAAATAATATAATTAGGTATAATTTATTTAAATAATGAATAAATTATAGTAATAATAAATAAATTATAAAAAAATACTTGATTAAAAAAAATATTTTTGTTATAATTTATTTAGACGGGTCTATAGCCAAGTTGGTAAGGCATGGGACTGCAACTCCCCGAGCGTCGGTTCAAGTCCGGCTAGGCCCTCCATAGTGATATATACTTGATTTTTATCAAGTTGTAATAAAAAAAACTAATTTAGAAATAGATTAGTTTTTTGTATAACTTTAAAAAAAAAAAATCAACTTTTAAAATTGATTTTTTTTTATAAATTATCCTTTTTATATAGTTATAATCATTTAATCATTGCTAGTAATAGAGCATTCATATTTAGAAATAGAACATTTAATTAAAGCAGAACTATTATTTCCATCAATAGTTGTATGTCCATAATATAATATCTCATTATTATCTATATGTTTTATTTGAGTTATTAAGAAAGGATTTATTTTATTATCTACTTTGTATTTGATTTCTTCTATTTTGCTTTCTTTTCCTTTTAATTCAATTTCAAATACCATTGGGGAATTACCATTACCTATGCCATACAATTTATTCCCATAAAATTGATATACATAATCTTTTTTATATGATTCTTTTTGATTGAATTCTAAAGTCTCTAATAGTATATAATCATTTTCTGCAACTTTGTAAAATAATCCAGTTAAACAAATTTCATAATTAGATGGTGTTATGTCTGCTAAAACATATATTTCTTTTTTATTTTCATCATTATAATATACATATGTATTTAAATCTTTATCTTTTAAATCATAGTGTTCAAACTTGTTGTCATCTTTGTTACAACCGGTAACTAAAAAACAAATAATTAATAAACTTAATACTTTTTTCATCATATCATCCTCACCAAATTATAATTTATCAATTAGTTATATTATATCATTTATTTTAAAAAAATTAAAATTTTTACATATAAAAATGATATAATAATAAGGGTGATTAACATGGATTTATACGAATATGAAAATGAATTATATGATAATGGAATTAAATATATAGGTGGAGTAGATGAAGTTGGCCGTGGTCCTTTAATAGGACCTGTTGTTGCTAGTTGTGTTGTACTACCTAAAGATTTTGTATTAGAAGGTTTAACTGATTCTAAAAAATTATCTGAGAAAAAAAGAAATTTATTTTATGATTATATAATTAATAATTGTGTAGCTTATGGAGTAGGTATTGTATCGCCGGAAGAAATAGATAAAATAAATATTTATGAAGCAAGTAGGAAAGCAATGATAATAGCTATAAATAAAGTAAGAGAACAAATTAATTTAGAACATGTTTTAATTGATGCTATGCCGATTAATTTAGATATTCCAACTACTAGTATTATTAAAGGTGATGCTAAAAGTATTTCTATTGCTGCAGCTAGTGTTATAGCTAAAGTAACTAGAGATAGTATGATGTATGAATTGGATAAAAAATATCCGATGTATGGATTCGCATCACATAAAGGATATCCTACTAAAAAACATATTGAAGCAATTCATAAATATGGATTAATTGATGGTTATAGAAAATCTTATGGTCCAGTAAAGGAGGTATTAGATGCTAATAATTAGTCATAAAGCTGATCCAGATGGAGTAACGCCAATTATATTATCTAAATTAGTGTTTAAAGATTTTAAATATATATTAGCTGATATAGATGAAGTAGATAAATTCGTAATGGACAATATAGATGAAGAAATTATAGTAGTTGACTTAAATATAAAAGAAGAAACTGCAGATTATATTTTAAATAATAATAAAGATGTTTTAGTATTTGATCATCATTTAAGTAATGTTCATATGAATAAATATCCATTTATTAAAGTAGTTGATTTTGATAACATTAAACAATCTGGAACTACTTTATATTACAAATATTTATTAGAAAACTATAACAATGATTTATTAAATAAAGATGTGACTAAAAAATTAGTTGAACATGTAAGAACAATGGATACATATGATTTTAGTATTACTAGTAAAGAAGAAGCTAATAATATTGTAGTATTATTTAAAATATATGGAAGAGAACTATTTATAGATAAATTTTATAATGTAATTATTAATAGTGATGAATTATATAGTAAAGAAGATTTAAATTTAATTGAATTAGAAAATCTAAGGATAAAAAGATATATTGAAGAAAAAGAAATAATTGAAATTTCATTAGATGATAAAAAAGTTGGAGTAGTATTTGCTGAAAGAAATATGAGTGAATTAGGTAGTTATTTAATTAATAAACATGATTATTTAGATTATATAATATTAATTAATGTAGATAAAAGCATTAGCTATCGTGGTAATAATAAAGTTGATTTGAGTGTAATAGCTAAAAAATATAATGGTGGAGGTCATTTTAATGCAGCTGGTAGCCCAATCCCAATTAATTTAAAAGAAAAAATAATTAAAGAAATATTTAAAGATGCTACTATAAAGGATGATAATAATGATTGAAATAAAAAAAGTAATTAACGATAAAATGGCTAAAGAATGTGATAATCTATTAACTAAACTAGTCCAATATGAAAGAATATATGATAATAACGTAAAAGAAGATTTTGTTGTTACGAATAATTATGTTAATTTATATAAAAAAGAAAACAATATTTTATTTATAGTTTATGATAATGATAAACCGGTGGGATTTGTTTATGGTTATATAAAATCTGCTACAAGCAATTTATTTTATAAAACTGTAGCTCAAATAGATGCTTTATATGTACTAGATAGTTATCGTAAAAAAGGAATTGCTACTTCTTTAATAAACAAGTTTTATGAATGGTGCAAAGATAATAATGTTAAAATAGTTGAAATATCAGTGTTTAAAGATAATATTGATGCTTATAATTTATATAAGAAACTAGGCAATGATATTGAAATGTATAAAATGAAAAAGGAGTTATAAATGAAAATAAAAACAGTTAAGGTTGGATATTTAGAAACTAATTGTTATATTGTAAGTATTGACAATGATTGTTTAATAATCGATCCAGGTGATGATGTAGATAAAATTATAAATGAAATCGGTAATTTAAAACCGATTGGAATTATTATAACTCACTACCACTTTGATCATATCGGAGCTTTAAAAGAATTGGTTAACAAGTATAATGTAAAAATATATGATTATAAATTAGAAGAAAAAGAATATGCTATCGATAATTTTAAATTCAAGATAATTTATACTAAAGGCCATGATGATACATGTATAACTATTTATTTTGAAAAAGAAAAAGTTATGTTTGTAGGCGATTTTATATTTAAAGATTCCATCGGTAGAATTGACTTTGAAAATAGTAATAAAAAAGATATGTTTGAATCAATTAACAAAATAAAAAAATATTCAAATGATATAACATTATATCCAGGACATGGAGAAATAACTAATTTAGGTTATGAAAAAGAAAATAATATTTATTTTAAAAATGCACAATGATTGTGCAAAATAGGGTATAAAAAAGATAAAAATGCGCAGTATTTTGAAAATATTGTGCATTTTTGTGTTTACAAGTAGTCATTTATGTGATATTATTAAGTTAGGTGATGGTTATGAAACCAATGAAAGTTAAAGAATTACCAATTGAATATAATATAGATAAAGAACTTTTAAATTTATTAGCTGAGGCAAATTATAAATATGGTGAATATAAAACTTATTTGAATAATGTTGAATTTGATTCAAAATATTTTTTAGATTCAATTATATTAAGTGAAAGTTTAAAATCAACTCAAATAGAAGGAACACAAATTTCACAAGATGAAATGTATTATTTAAAATATATGCCTAAAACTGATGATAATTTAGAAATTCAAAATTTAAAAAAAGTTATTGAATATGCAAAAAATTATTTAGTTGAAAATAATGATATAAATATTTATTTTGTTAATGATATTCATAAAATATTACTAGATAGTGTAAGAGGTAATGAAAAAGAACCTGGTAAAATAAGATCTATTCAAAATTGGATTGGACCAGCTGGTTGTGGTATTAATGAAGCAATTTTTGTTCCCCCAATTCCAGAAGATGTTCCAATTTTACTTAATAATTTATTTAAATATATGAATGATAATTTTATAGACCCTATTTTCATTAATTTAGCAATATCTCATTATCAATTTGAAACGATTCATGCATATCGCGATGGGAATGGAAGATTAGGTAGAGCTTTAATATCTATTCAATTAGCTAAATTAACTGAGGATGAACCGATTCTTTTCTTGTCGGAAGTCCTAGAATTGTATAAACCTAGTTATCATAAATTTTTAAATGAAAGTAGAAAAGGAAATATTGTTGGCTTTATAAAATTTTTCTTGCAATGCATAATTGAACAATGCAATAATTATATTGCTAAAATAAATATGATTAAAAAAATATATAAAAAAGATATGGAAAAAATCAAATCTTTAAATAGTAATGCTGTTTATCGTGTAATGCCTGCTATGATGCATCAAATTGTATTTACAAAAAAGGAAATAGAAGATGAAACTGGTGTATCAAGAAATACCATATCTACTTTAATTGATCAATTAATTAATTTAGGTATTATAGTAAGTGATTCAACTCATGCTAAGTTAGGATATCGATATAAAGAAATATATGATGTTTTTGTTGGAAAAAATTAAAAAATGCACAATGATTGTGCAAAATGGTGTATCAAAAACATAAAAATGCACAGCATTTTGAAAATATTGTGCATTTTTTATTTGCTTTGATTTTTTTAAGCATTTAATATATAATAATTTTGGTGATATTATGCCTTTTGAATATATTTCTATTAAAGATATAAAAAAATATAATTTAGATTATGATAAAGTAAAAATACATAATCAAAAATATATTGAAGAAAGTTTAATTAAATATAAAGATTATTTCGATAATATGTATAAAGGCATAGATGATAATATTATCTTAGATGAAGAGCAAAGAATTGCTATATTAACAGATGAAGATTATAATTTAATAATAGCAGGTGCAGGAGCGGGTAAAACAACAACTATGGCAGCTAAAGTTAAATTTTTAGTTGATATAAAAAAAATAAATCCAAAAGATATAATATTAATATCATATACAAATAAAGCTGTATCTGAATTAAAACAAAGAATTAATAAAGATTTTAAAATACCTGCTTTAGTTTGTACTTTTCATAAATTTGGAGTTGAAATATTAAAAAGTAATACTGATGAATATTTAAAAGTTTTAACTAATCCATATAATCTAGTTAAAGATTATTTTGATAAAGAATTATGTAATGATAATAAAAAATTAAAAGAATTTTTAAAGTTTTTTGTATTTTATTTTGATATACCTGATTTTGCTTTAAAATTTAATAGTTTAAATGAGTATTTGAATTATAAGAAAAAATATGATTATATTACTTTAAAATCAAGATTAAATGATTATAATAAACAAGAAATAGATGAAAAAACTAATAAAAGATATACTATTTTAGGTGAGTTTTTAAAATCGAATGAAGAAGTAATGATAGCTAACTTCTTATATCTAAATAATATTGATTATGAATATGAAAAGCCTTATCCCAAGTTATACAAAGGTAAAGCTTATTTACCAGATTTTACTATTTATCAAGGAGAAAAAGTGCTTTATTTAGAGCATTATAATTTAAATAAAAAAAGTTATAATAAACTATATGGTTGTTTAAATAGTATAAAATATAAATATCAAATAAATAATAATAGAAAAATTCATAAATTAAATAATACAACTTTAATTGAAATTTATTCAAATAGTGAATTATTAAAAGATTTAAAAGAACAATTAATAAAACATAATATTATTTTAAATCCGAAAAAAGATATTGAAATATATTCTAAATTAGTCGATACTTCTAAAGATGTTTATTATAATAAGTTTATAATATTTTGTTTAAATTTTATTCAAGGATTTAAAATAAAAGGTTATACTAAAGAAGATTTTACTAAATTAAAACATATATATACTGATGAGCGCACTAGTTTATTTTTAAATTTTATTGAAGGTGTATATGATTATTATCAAGAACAATTAAAAATAAATAATTATATTGATTTTGAAGATATGATAAACGAAGCTTATTATAAATTGGATAATATTAAATTAAATTATAAATATGTAATTATTGATGAGTATCAAGATATTTCTATGCAAAGATTTAATCTAACTAAAAAAATAGGGGAAGTAAGTAATTCTAAAATAATAGCAGTTGGCGATGATTTTCAAAGTATCTTTGCTTTTGCAGGAAGTGATATATCATTATTTACAGAATTTAAAGAATTAATGGGATATGCTTCAATTTTACAAATAACTCATACTTATCGTAATAGTCAACAATTAATTGATGTGGCTGGCAAATTTGTTATGATTAATAATAAACAAATAAAAAAGAAATTAGTATCTCCTAAAAGATTAAAAAATCCTATTATGGTTATTGCATATGATGATTCTAGTAATAAATTAAAAAATAAGATTAGTATGTTAAATAAGTGTTTAAAAAATATTCAAAGTAAATTTGGAGATAAACAAAAGATACTATTAATTGGTAGATATAATTTTGAAAAATATTATTTAATAAATAGTGAAGATTTTTATGAAATAAATAGTGATAAAATAAAATCTAAAAAATTTCCTAATTTTGAGATTGATTTTTTATCAGCCCATTCTTCAAAAGGATTAGGTTACGATCAAATAATTATTTTAAATGGAGATGACGGAATTTATGGTTTTCCATCTCAAATTAAAGATGATCCAATTATGAAGATAATTAATGTTACTGATAAATCTTTTATGTTTGCAGAAGAACGAAGATTATTTTATGTAGCATTAACTAGAACTAAAAATAAAGTTTATATTTTAACACCAATCAATAATCCGTCTGACTTTATTTTGGAAATAATTAAATATGATAATGTATTCTTATATAATAAAACAGGCATAAAATTATCTAAAAAAACTCATATGTGCCCAAAATGTGGTTATCCTTTAATTAGAAAATATAATAATTTTAAAATAAGTAATTTATATGTGTGTTCCAATGATAAAGAATTATGTAATTTTAAAACTAATAATTTAAAATATAAAAAAGAAATAAAAAAATGTCCTAAATGTGATGGCTTTTTAATTGTTAAACATAGTAATAAAAAAAATTATGATTTTATAGGGTGTACCAATTATCATAAAGGATGTAATTATATAGAAAATGTTTGATACCATATTTTCCCATTTTTTTATCAAAATATTACCACAATGATATTATATACTTAATGTGTTGGAGGTGATAGATGAAGAAATAAAATTTTAAAATATTGAAGAAAGAAGGTGGTATATGAGTAAATTTATGTTATACTAAAAATAGGTGATGAATGTGTATAAGATTTGTTTAGTAGAAGATGAAATATCATTGAATAATTTAATAAAGTCCTATATGGAAAAAGAGGGATATGATGTAATCCAATTTTATAAAGGAAATGATGCTTTAGAATATATAGGTAAAGAAAAAATTGATCTTTGGGTTTTAGATATTATGCTCGGTGATTCAATTAGTGGATATGATTTGATTAAAAAAATAAGAAATTTAGATAAAAATGTTCCTGTAATATTCACTTCAGCACGTGATCAAGATTTGGATAAAATTTTAGGCCTTGAATTAGGAAGTGATGATTATATCGCTAAACCATATTCACCAAAAGAATTGATGTTAAGAATCAATAATATATTAAAAAGAGTTTATACAAATTCTAATAAAATAAAATACGAAGATTATGAAATTGATATTGATAAAAGAATAGTTTTACATAATAACAAAGAAATCAATTTGACAACTCTAGAGTTTGATTTATTGTGCGTGTTTTTAACAAATAAAGGTAAATCATATAGTCGAGATGATATATTAAATATTATCTGGGGGGAAAACTATTTTGGTAGTGATAGAGTAGTTGATGATTTAATAAGAAGGTTAAGAAAGAAAATGCCAAAATTGAATATTAATACAATTTATGGTTTTGGGTATCGTTTAACATGATAAAAACTACTTTATATAGACAATTGATTTCTTTAGCAGTTATTATATGTGGAATTATATTTATAAGTTTGGGCTTACTCCTCCCAAAACTTTTACTCCCTATCTATGAAAAAAATATATATCAATATTTAAAACAACCATTAGAATTAATTGAAAGTAATGTTGATAAAGTAGAATTTGAAGATATAGCTTATTTATATGTTGTTGATAATAAGGTAATAGTTTCTGAAAATTTAAAAGAGATAATTAACATCGATACTAAGCAAATATTAGATAGAATAAATAATGAATATGGCAAATTTACTTATTTAGGTAAAACATATTATTATTATAATATTGATACCGAATATATTAATAAGATTGCAATTACTAATAATGATTATTTGTTGGAAATAAGAGCTGATATTATGAAAACTTTACTTCCAGTAATAATCGGAACATTGTTAATTACAATTGGTATTATTATATTATGGGCTAATCAAATAGTAACTAAAATATATCATCTGAAAGAAAAAGTCGATAATTTAGACAATGATGATTATGTTGATAAATATGAATATATGGTAGATGATGAATTAAGTACATTAAATAAAGCAATAGATGATATGAAATCTACCTTAAAAAAACAAGAGGAATATAAAAATCAAATGTATCAGAATATTTCTCATGATTTTAAAACTCCACTTACTGTTATAAAATCGCATATGGAAGCTATTGAGGATGGTATAATGGATCCTCAAACAGGCGGAAGTATAATTAAAGAACAAATAAACAAACTCGAAATAAAAGTACACTCCCTTTTATACTTAAATAAATTAGTATATCTCAAAGATATTGAAAAAAAAGATGAAACTATTGATATAAAACCAATTATTGAAAGTAGTGTTAATAAGTTTAAAATACAAAGACCAGATGTTAATTTTATCGTTAATATTAGTGGAAAAACTGTTTTTAATGGTACATTAGACATGTGGGAAGCAATAATTGATAACTTATTAAATAATTTTATGAGATATGCTTTAAAAGAAATAAAAATAACAATTAAAAATAATAAAATTACACTATATAATGATGGACCACATATTGATCCTGATATCCTAAATAATATATTTACTCCTTACAAAAAAGGGATAAAAGGTCAATTTGGACTAGGTTTATCAATTGTTAAAAAAACCCTTAATTTATTAGGGTATGAAATAAGCGTTAACAATGAAAAAAAAGGTATTATTTTTATAATAAAATAATTACCTTTTTTTATTTTTGTTAAATTTCGTATAAACTATTTTCTTTTATTTCAAAAAATTGTATAATAATTATAATTGGAGGGATAAAATGTTGGGTAGTATTATAGGAATAGTTGAAAATGAAGTTTTATTAAAATTAGCTATTGATATTAATAAATTTGAAAATTTAATTAATGTTCATGTTGTTATGGAAGATAACAATAGAAGATTAGTCGGAGAAATTATTGATATTCAAGATAATATAGCACATATAAATTTATTAGGTGAAATAATTAATAATAAATTTGTTTTTGGTGTAATTGTTAAGCCATCTTTTAGTTCAATAGTTAAATTAATTTCTAAAGAAAAAATTCCGATGATAATTGGTGTTGAAAATTATCAAGAAAATATTGATGTTTATTTGGGAATGAGTCCTATTTATAAAGGTGTTAAGATAGGGGCTAATATTAATCAATTTTTTAGTAATCATTTTGCTATATTAGGTTCAACAGGCTCAGGCAAATCTTGTGGTGTTGCTCGTATAATTCAAAATGTTTTTGATAAAAAAAGATATATACCTTATAGGGCAAGCTTATTTATATTTGATGCATATGGAGAATATCATAATGCATTTAAAAATGTTGGCAGTGAAGAAATATCTTTTAAAGCTTATACTACTAATACTCATTTTAGTGAGTCAGAAATTTTAAGAATACCTACTTGGTTATTAGGAGTTGATGATTTAGCTTTATTATTAAATGCTACTAGTCCATCGCAATTACCAATAATAGAAAAAGCGTTAAAATTAGTAAATATCTTTGCGAGAAATGGAGCTGATGTAGTAAAACATCAAAATGATATAATTGCTAGATCTTTACTAGATATATTAGCAAGTGGTAATCCACCAGCTCAAATAAGAGATCAAATTTTTTCTATTTTATCTTTTTATAATACACCTGAATTAAATTTGGAAACACCAATTTTTCAACCAGGATATACTAGGCCATTAAAACAATGCTTGTTGATTGATGCATCAGGTAAAATAAGAGAAATGGAATTATTAACGACTTTTATAGAAAAATTTGTTCAAAATGATTTGGAATTAAAATTACCAAAAGGCGATTTTATGTATGGATTAGAAGATTTAGAAAAAGCTTTTGAATTTGCTTTAATTAGTGAAGGAATATTAAATAGTGATAAAGTTTATAATGAATCAAATGTGTTAAAAGTAAGATTACATTCTTTAGTAAATAGTGATTATAAAAAGTATTTTGAATATGATAAGTTTGTTACTAAAGAAGAATATATTAAAGAATTATTAACAGCACCTAATGGAAGAAAAGCACAAATAATTAATTTCAATATAAATTATGTTGATGATAGATTTGCTAAAACATTAACTAAAATATATTCAAAATTATTATTTGATTATGCTAAGTCAATGGATAGAAGAGCAACATTGCCATTTCATATAATATTAGAAGAAGCACATAGGTATGTTCAAAATGATATTGATGTTGAATTATTAGGATATAACATATTTGAAAGAATTACTAAAGAAGGTAGAAAATATGGAGTATTATTAGGACTTATTTCACAAAGACCTAGTGAATTATCAGAAACTTCTTTATCACAATGTAATAATTTCTTAATATTTAAAATGCTACATCCAGTTGATGTTGAATATATAAGAAAGATGGTACCTAATATTACAAATGAAATAATAAAAAGATTACGTATTTTCCAACCTGGTAATTGTATTGCCTTTGGTTCTGCGTTTAAAGTTCCAGTTATGATAAAATTAGATATGCCAAATCCAGCACCAGCTAGCAATAGTTGTGATATTAGTGGAGTATGGTTTGTTGAAAAAAAATAAAAAGTCAATTTATGACTTTGTTAATTTAAGTAATTTTCTATAGTGTTTTCTTTTTTATTAATAATTTTAGCAATTATGTTTTTATCAAATTTTAAATTTATCATATTATTTATAACAGTTAATAAAATTTCTTCTTTTCCGATATTTATTCCTTGTTCATAATAATATAATAATTCATTAATCTCATCTTCAGAAAGATGGGATTTTTTTTGTATAAATTTTTCCATAATAACTCCTCCTTCATCTACAATTATAATTAAATAAAATTTTAAATCAAATGAAGGAATTTTAAAATTAGTAAAAAAAAATTATTAATTTTAAAAATTATTTATACTATTTTCAAATATTAGAATATATAAATTAAAAATAATAATTGTAATTAATAAAATTATATAATTTTATCACCTTGTACAATATTTTTATCAGCCATATATTTATCTATGCCATTTAACACATCAATTTTTTTTGTAATCCATTTTGGCTCAATTAAATCATCTATTTTAGGATCACCAGTTAATCTATGAATGACTATTTCAGGTCTTAAATATTCTAATTGTTCACAAACTAATTTTATGTATTGTTCTTTAGTCAATAAATCAAATTTATTTTGATTGTACAATTTTTCTAATTTAGTATTTTTTAATATATGAAGCATATGAATTTTTATTCCTTGAATATCTAACTTATTTAAAAATTTTACAGTTTCTAGCATCATTTCTTTAGTTTCATAAGGTAGACCATTGATAATGTGAACAACAACATTGATATTTTTATCTCTTAATTTTTTAACCATATCAGTAAAACATTTTAAATCATGACCACGATTTATTAATTTAGATGTTTCTTCATGAACAGTTTGTAATCCAAGTTCTATAGTTAAAAAAGTTTTTTTGTTTAATTCACTTAAATATTCTAAACATTCATCACTAATGGAATCCGGTCTTGTAGCTATCGATAATCCAATTACATCTTTTAAATTTAAAATAGTTTCATATTTTTCTTTTAGTATTTCAAGTGGGGCATAAGTATTTGTTCTTGCTTGAAAATATCCAATATATTTGCCATTTGGCCATTTTTTATTCATCATTTCTTTACCTTTAACGAATTGGGTAATTAAATCATCAGTAATATTTCCAGCATATTCACCACTACCTAAGTTACTACAATAAATACAACCGCCACTTTTTAAGTGTGGACAGCTAAAACCAGCATTTAAACTTACTTTAATAATTTTAGTATTAAATTTATTTTTATAATAATAATCTAAGGTATGATATCTTTTATTTGTATTAGAATATATAAATTTCATAAAAATCACCACCTAAATTATACCATTTTGTAAAAATATTGTGAAATTTTAGTGTTTTTATTGTAATAATTTGTTTTTTTTATTATAATTATCTTGGAGGTATAAGAAAAATGAAAAAATATGATTTATTAAAAGTATTAGGGATAACATTTTTAGTTGTATTTTTAATGAGTTGGGTTATTCCAGCTGGAGGTTATTCAAGTGGATCATTTAGTTCTACGGATGCTGCTGTTCCATTAGGATTATATGATCTTGTTAGATTACCATTTATTTCAATGGCTACATTTATTCAATATATTTTATTGATTTTAGCTATTGGTGGTTTTTATGGAGTTTTAAACAAAACTGGTGTTTACACTAAGATAGTTGAAGGAATTACTAAAAAATATAAAGATAATAGTAAAAAATTTATGATTATTACAATAATACTTTTTGCTTTATTATCTTCTATTATTGGAACTCTTAATGTAATTTTAATTTTAGTACCTTTTTTCGTAACAGTTCTTTTGAAATTAGGCTATAGTAAAATTAATGCTTTAGCTTCAACCATTGGGGCTATGTTAGTGGGACAAATTGGTTCGACTATTGGTTTTGGTACTTGGGGATATTTAAAAATAGTTTTTGGTCAATCAAGTACAACTTTTACTATGACTAGTTTAATTTTAATAAGAATTATTCTATTAATTATTGTAACATCTTTATTTGTTATATTAGTTAGTAAAAAAAGCTTATTTAAAAAAGAAGTAACTAAAAAAGAAGTAGTTAAAGATAAAAAATCAAAAGAAAAAACAGCAGAAGTTAAAGAAGAAAAAGTTAATATTCCTTTATATAGCGAATTAAGAACTGAAAAAGGTATATTACCTCTTATAGTTGTTGTAATTTTAATGTTTGTTTTATTAGTAGTAGGTGTTTATAATTTATCTTACACATTTGGTATTTCATTCTTAGAAGATTTCCATGAATCATTGATGAGTGCTAAGATAGGAAATTATGAAATTTTCTCTAATTTATTAGGCGGAACATCAGCTTTAGGATTATGGGGAAATTATGACATAATAGCTATATTAGTTATTGCATCATTAATTATTACTTGGGTATATAGTGTTAAATTTAGTGAAGCAATAGATGGATTTGTTAAAGGCATGAAAGAAATGATTGTTCCTGCAGTTTATGCTGGATTATCATGTGTAGTATTTGCTGCAATATTAAATATGGAAGGTGCTGATTTTGTAAATACTATTACAAATCAATTCGTTGGAGAAAACTTTTCAATAGCAGGTACTACTATTTCAACTCTAACATCTAGTTTCTTCTATAATGACTTTTATACATTAGTAGCAACTATGTCAAGTCCATTTAGTGCATTTGACGAAAATGTTATTCAAATTGTAGCATTAATGTTCCAAACTATGTATGGTTTAGTAATGTTAATTGCACCAACAAGTATTTTCTTAATAGCAGGTTTATCATATTTACAAATACCTTATAAAGAATGGGTAAAATATATTTATAAATATTTACTAATCATATTTGGTATTGTAATTGTTATTTCTGTTATTGCTAATATGATGATTTAAAACTGAATTATTTCAGTTTTTTTCTTATTTTAATGATATAATATAAATAGGTGATAAAATGGCATATATAGAAGTTAAAAATATAAATAAAACTTATAAGATGGGTGAAGTTTCTATTAAAGCAATAGAAAATGTTTCTTTTGAAATAGAAAAAGGTGAATTAGTAGTTATTTTAGGTCCTTCTGGTGCTGGTAAAACAACTGTTTTGAATATTTTAGGTGGTATGGATACAACTGATAGTGGCAGCATTATAATTGATGGAAAAGATATTGCTAAATACAGTAAAAAACAATTAACTAATTATCGTAGATACGATATTGGTTTTGTGTTTCAATTTTATAATTTAGTAGGTAATTTAACTGCTTTAGAAAATGTTTCTTTAGCAAGTCAAATATGTAAAAATCCAAAAGATAGTGAAGAAACTTTGAAAAGTGTTGGATTAGAAGATAGAATTAATCATTTTCCTGCTCAATTATCAGGTGGTGAACAACAAAGAGTTAGTATTGCTCGTGCTTTAGCTAAAAATCCTAAATTATTATTATGTGATGAACCAACTGGAGCATTGGATTCTAAAACAGGTAAATTAATATTAGAATTATTACAAAAAACATGTCATGATTCTAAAATGACTACAATTATAATAACTCATAATGCTGTTATATCAGATATAGCAGATAAAGTAATTAAAATAAAAAATGGTACTGTAAAAGATATTATTATTAATAAAAATCCTAAATTAGTTGAGGAGATTGATTGGTGATGATATATAAAAATAGTTTTAGAAAAATAAAAAAATCATTAGGAAGATTTTTATCATTAATATTTATAGTTATGTTAGGTAGTGCTTTTTTCTCGGGTATTAGAGAATCTGCTACTGATATGATTAAAACAATGGATGAATATTATGATGAAACTTCTTTAATGGATTATAAAATAGTAAGTACTATGGGATTAACAGAAGGTGATGTCGAATCAATTAAAGAAATATCATCTGATTTAATAGTTGTTCCATCTTATTCTTTTGATATTTTACTAAATGGTGATGTAACAAGAGTTCATGCTATTACAGAAGTTAATAAAGTTAATTTAGTAAGTGGAAAAATGCCTAATAGTAATGAATGTTTAGTAGAAGATGGTACTTATCAAATAGGTGATAAAATAACTATTGAAAGTGATAATTTAAAAATTAAAGAATATACAGTATCTGGTACAGTTACAAGTTCACTATATACATATAAATCTAAGGGAATATCTACTATTGGTGATGGTAAATTAGATACATTTATTTATATTCCAATTGATAATTTTGATATCGAATATTATACTGAAATATATATAATTGATAAAAATAGTATCGATAAAACTTCATATCTAGATGATTATAAAGAAGTTATAAATGTATTAGATAGCAAATTAAAAGAATTAAAGCCGATTAGAGAAACAATAAGATATGAAGAAATATTAAAAGAAGCTATGGATATTATTAATGAAGCTGAAGATAAATTATTAAATGAAAAAGAAACTAATGGTAAAAAATTAGAAGATGCTAAAAAAGAATTAGATGAAAATAAAGAAAAAATTAATAATGGTTATAAAGAATTAGATGAAGGTAAAGCACAATTAGATAAAACCAATAAAGAAATGGAACGAACATTTAATGAGGCTAATAGTAAATTAGCTAACGCTAAAAAAGAATATAATTCTGCTTTAAAAAAATATAACTTAAAAGAAAGTGAATTGGAATCTAATTTAAAATTATTAAATGAACAAATTACTAATTTAAATAATTTATTAAGTACTTTAGATCCTGAAAGTGAAGAATATATAACTTATAGTAACCAATTAAAGTTATTAAAAGAAAATAAAAAAAATATAGAATTATTAATAAATACTAAAAATGAATTAGCTAGTCAAGAAAAAGAATTAAATAATAACATAGATTTGTGGAATGAAGAATTTGAAAAACAAGTTAATACTTTAAATAGAAAATATGATGAATTAGATGATGCTAAAAAAGAATTAGAAGATGGTTATAAAGAATATGAAGAAAATTATAACAAATATATTGAAGAAATAACTAAAGCAGAAAATGAAATAAACGATGCTAAAGAAGAATTAAATACAATTGAAAAACCTAAATGGTATTTGTTATCAAGAGAAGATAATATAGGTTATACTAATTTTTATGAAAGTGCCGTTAAAATAGATGCTATAGCTGCTGTTTTTCCAATATTTTTTATGTTAGTGGTATTTTTAATGAGTTTAAATACAATGACAAGAATGATAGAAGAAGAACGAGGAGAAATAGGTACATATGTATCTTTAGGTATTAGTAAAATAAAAATAGTATCAAGTTATTTATTTTATGTTTTAATAGCAACATCAATTGGATTATCAATTGGTTTAACAATTGGATATGCTTATGTTCCACATGTTTTATATAGTATTTATCACGCTAATTTTGTAATACCAGAATTAAAAACTTACGCGGAAGTTATTCCTTGTATTTCGATTATTTTAGTTACAATATCTTTAATGGTAATCGTAACTTTATTAACTGTTTTAAAGGATTTTAAATATGTTCCTGCTACATTATTAAGACCAGAACCTCCTAAAAATGGAAAAAAAGTTTTATTAGAAAGAATTAAATTTATTTGGAAAAGATTATCTTTTACTTGGAAAGTTACTTTTAGAAATTTGTTTAGGTATAAAAAAAGAATTATTATGACTATTTTAGGTATTTCAGGATGTACAGCATTATTATTAACTGGATTTGGTATAAGAGATAGTGTTAGTTCATTAGTAAGTATTCAATATGATAAAATACATGTTTATGATACAATGCTTATATTAAATGATGAACAACCCATTATTAATGAAGAAATAAATAAAACATTAAATGATAATAATATAAATAATTTATTATATGCTCATATGGAAAATTATACATTTAATGCTGATAATAAAAATATTGACACTTACTTATTAGCTTTTGATGATTTATCTTTAGTTGATAATTATATCAAAATAAATGATTTAAATGGTAATAAAATAGAATTATCTGATAATGGCGTTATTATAACTTCTAAAATGGCAGAATTATTAGATGCTGAATTAGGTAAATCAATTAGTATTAGAAATAGTGAAAATGAATTATTTATTTTAAAAGTAGAAGGGATATGCGAAAACTACGTTAATAGTTATATTTATATGAGTAGTAATTACTATAATAAAATATTTAATGAAATAACTTATAATACTATTATTACTAATGTTGATGAATCTTTAGCTACAGCTTTAATGGATACTGGATATTTTAGTAATATCCAATTCACAACTGATAGTTTAGATGTGTTTAATGATATTATAAGTGGTATGAATAACATAGTTTATTTAATAATTATTGCTTCTAGTTTATTAACTATCATAGTTTTATATAATTTAACGACAATAAACATTAATGAAAGAAAAAGAGAAATAGCTACTTTAAAAGTATTAGGTTTTAAAGATAATGAAGTATCAACTTATGTTTATAGAGAAACTCTTATATTAACATCTATAGGTATAGTAATAGGATTATTTTTAGGAGTTGTTTTAAATAATTTTGTTTTAGCAATAGCAGAAACAGATGAAATATTATTTGTTAAAAATATTAATACATTAAGTTATGTTTATACATTCTTAATTATGATTTTCTTTACTGTTTTAGTTCAAGTAGTAACACATTTCTCACTAAAAAAAATAGATATGATTGAATCATTAAAATCAGTTGAATAGAAGATTTAATATCTTCTTTTTTTGTGGTATAATTTATATGGGTATAATTAGAATATTATTGAAAAATAAAGAATAAAACAATGTATAAAATTTTAAATGTATTATTGAAGAACAATTTTAGATATAAAATAACATATATAAAGATTAGAAAATTGTAAAAACACGTCTGATTAATTTAAAAAATGAACGATTACTAAAGGAGAAATGCACACATCCGATAGATAATTCATTTGTGTTTGGTAACAAATAATTTTGTAAATCAAAAAGTTATTATCTATATTTTGTTATATTAGTTAATGACTTACTTAAAATTTATATTGAATCGAGGTGTAGAAATGTCAGAACTAACAGTAATGAATCAAAAAATTTCATATATGAAATTTGAAAATGAAGATTATATATCAATTACTGATATGTTAAAATCAAAAGATGGTGATTTTTTTATTTCAGATTGGTTAAGAAATAGAAATACAATTGAATTTTTAGGAATTTGGGAAGAAATTCATAATCCTAATTTTAATTATGGCGAATTCGCCATAATTAAAAGTCAAGCAGGTTTAAATAGTTATAAAATTAGTGTTAAAGAATGGACAGAAAAAACAAATGCGATTGGAATAATATCAAAAGCAGGAAGATATGGAGGAACTTATGCTCATAAAGATATTGCTTTTGAATTTGGAATGTGGATTAGTCCAAAATTTAAATTACTTTTAATTAAAGAATTTGAAAGATTAAAAAGTTTAGAACAAAAACAATTAGGATGGAATGCAAAAAGAGAATTATCTAAAATAAATTATAGGCTTCATACAAATGCCATAAGGCAAAATTTAATACCTAATGAACTTAATAAAGAACAAATAAATTATATATATGCAGAAGAAGCTGATGTTTTAAATATGGCATTATTTGGAACAACCGCAAAAGAGTGGAGAAAGAAAAATCCAAATTTAAATGGAAACATTAGAGATTATGCAAATATAAATGAACTAATTTGTTTAGTAAATTTAGAAAATTTAAATTCGGTATTTATAAATGATGGATTAAAACAATCGGAAAGGCTAGAAAGACTTAATAAAATTGCAATATCACAAATAAAAATACTAAATAATGCCGATATTAAATATATAAAAGAAGAAAATTAGAACTTTATAAGATTTTATTTCCAAAATGGTTTAATTAATAAATATAAAAGTAATATTACTATTAAAAATAATAATATAGGTAAAAGAATATAATTACTTTTAAATAAAATTATAATTAAATAAATTAATCCTATAATTATTAAACTTAACAAAGAAGAATATAACATAATATAAGGTATTCTTTTAGTTAAGTTTTTATTTTTATCAAATGCTTTGTTATATATCAATTCAATAATCATATTTATTATAACTTCTAATCCTTCAAATATTTCCATAATTAATTCTCCTTGCTTAATTTCTAAATATATTATATAATATTTTTAAAGATAAAGGTGATATAATTAGAAAAATTTAAAAGTGATTATTGAAAGATGCCCAAAGAATCATAAATGTCCTGCTGTTAAAGTATGTCCTGTTAACGCTTTATCACAAAAAGGTTTTAATGCTCCAATAGTTGATTATAATAAGTGTATTAAGTGTGGTAAATGTTCTAATTTTTGTCCTAAAAAAGCATTGATATTGGAATAATTAAATTATCAGTAATTTAGATATATATGATTTTAGTTTATTAAATAATGAAATTTTAATTGATATTTAGAATAGAGGTATGAAAAATGATAGTAAATTATTCAAATCAAGAAATTATAAAAGGAGATAAATCAATATTTTTAGCTGGTCCAACCCCTAGAGATAAAGATATAATATCTTGGCGAAATGAAGCAATAAAAATATTAGAAAAATTAGGATTTGATGGAATTGTTTATGTTCCTGAATATTCAACATGGAAACCTAAAACAGATTATGTTGATCAAGCAATGTGGGAAAGAAATGGTTTAAGTAATGCTACTATAATTGTCTTTTGGATACCTAGGTATTTGCCCGATATGCCAGCTTTTACAACAAATGTTGAATTTGGTTATTGGTTACATACTGGTAAAGTAGTTTATGGTAGACCAAATGATGCTGAAAAAATAAAATATTTAGATTGGTTATATAGATTAGATTATAATAAAGAACCAATTGATTCTTTAGAAGAATTATTAAAAACATGTGTAAATGAAATAAATAATAATAAAATAAAAATTAAAAATGTGATATAATTAATTATAGGTGATAATATGAAAGATGTTAATATATTAAAAAATAATGGTGTTAATGTTGAAAAAAGTTTAGAATTATTTGGTGATATGGATACTTATAATGAAACCTTAGAAACATTTTTAGGAGAAATTGATGAAAAGATAAATAATATTAAAAAATATAAAGAAATTGCTGATATGGCTAATTATGCTATATTAGTTCATTCTTTAAAAAGTGATGCTAAATATTTTGGCTTTGATAAATTAGCTGGATTAGCGTATAATCATGAATTAGAAAGCAAAGCTAATCACATTTATTATGTTTATGATCATTTTGATGAATTAATGAATGAAACAAATAGAATACTTAATATTGTAAGAGAGTATTTTGGTAAAGAAACAATTAAAAAAGAAGAAATTAATATTGTCAAAGATAAAACAATATTAGTAGTTGATGATTCAGAAGTAATTAGTAGTTTTATTAAAAAAATATTTAATAATGAATTTAATGTAGTTGTTGCTAAAGATGGTATGGAAGCGGTAAAACAATTAAATAATGATAAATTAGTAGGTATGTTGTTAGATTTAAATATGCCGAATGTTAATGGCTTTGTCGTATTAGAATATATGAAAAGAAATAATTTATTAGAAAAAATTCCTGTGGCAATAATAACTGGTGTTGGCAATGATGATATTGTTAAAAAATCATTTGATTATAAAATAGTTGATGTATTAAGAAAGCCATTTAATGAAAGAGATATTAGAAAAGTGGTTGAAAAAATAATTTTAATAGAAAGGTAGAGAGTAAATATATGAAGAAAATAAAAAATGCTTTTACTTTGATTGAGTTATTAGCAGTAATTATTATACTAGCCATAGTAGCTCTTATTGCTACACCAATTATATTAAATGTAATTGAGGATGCTAAGATATCTGCTGGTAAGTCAGAAGCTCAAATGATATTAGGTGGAATAAATAACTATTGTGCAACAGAGGATGTAAAATATCAATTAGATAATAGTTATGCAAAAATATGTACATCAGATATGGATGTTGATGATGTACAAACAATGGTTAATTTAGGTAATGCTGAAATAACAAGTATAAAATATAATGGAAGCAAATTAACAGAATTAGTGATTGAAAGTAATAATCATAAATTTACATTATGCTCAAATAATCAATTTGCAATGGATGATGAAGAATGTGGTGATGAAATAGCATTAGTAGGTGATCCAATAATAGAAAAAGCTAAAGAATTGGTGTATTCAAATGATTCTTGTAAAACAGATGGAACAACATATCAATATATGGGCGGATGTTATATAAAAGAAAATTCAACTAATAATTCACTATGGTATTCAGGGTTTTTATGGCGAATAATGGGAATAAATTCAGATGGAACAGTAAGATTAATAACTGACGAACCTATAACATCAATACCTTGGGGAGCAGATAACACTGCTGAGAATTGGGATGAAAGTTATGCCAAAGATTGGTTAAATAATTATTTTTATTCCAGATTAAAAGGAAATAATATCATAGAAGAAGAAACTTGGTGTAGTGAAACAACTACTAGTAATTCAAGTGCAAGAACTACTTGTGCAAGTAATTTATCAACTGAAAAATCAAAAGTAGGCTTAATGACACTAGATGAATATAATCTAGCAGGAGGAAGCAGTTCGTATTTAAACATAGGACAATGGCAATGGACAATGACACCATATAGTAGTTCTAACGCTTGGTACGTGAACAGCAATGGTAATGCCTACAACGATGATGTGTTCCTCACGAATGGGCTTCGTGCAGTTATAAATGTCAACTCTAATGTCACCATTACCGGAGGTAATGGTACTCTAGGAGCAACTTGGAGCAGTCAATCCGGGCCATATATTTTAAACGAAGATAAAAATGTGGAAGTAACAGGAAAATTAAATGAAAAAACAATAAGTGGCGAATATGTATTGTTTGCTGGAAGAAAATATCGTGTAGTAGATAAAGATAGTACTGGCAATACAAAATTAATACTAGATGGATACTATGAGGAGATATCTGGAACAATATATAATATGTCATATGGTTCAAATAATACATTTTCAACAACAACAGGAATAGGACAAAAATTAAATGGAGATGTATTAAATTGGCTAACAAATAATAGTGAAACAGAAAAATCAAAATTAGTAAGTAACTATACTTGGTATCAAAATAATTTTGATTATGGACAAAATTATACAATATCATTGAATGAAGAAAATCCAACAAGAAGTATACAAGCAACAGTTGGATTAATAAGAGTAGGAGAAATGTTATCAAGTCAAAGCAGTAGTATATTGACTAATGGATATAATGGTACAAGTAGTTATAATAATGCAAAAAGTTATTGGACAATGACACCATATACAAGTAGTTCTCTCGCTTGGCGCGTGTACGACTATGGTGATGCCTACAACTCTGGTGTGTCCATCGCGAATGGCCTTCGTGCAGTTATAGTTGTTAACTCTGATGTCACCATTACCAGAGGTAATGGTACTTGGAGTAATCCATATCAGATTTAAAAATATAATATTTTACTAACAAATATATAATAAGTTGTTTTAAAATAAGCAAAAATAATTTACTTTTTTGCTTATTTTTGATATTATTATTAAGGTGATTATTATGTTATATAGTTCTATTGATAATAATAAAATTAAAGATTTAAAAAAATTACATAATAAAAAATATCGTGATAAAAAAAATATGTTTTTGGTTGAAGGTAAGCATTTAGTTTTAGAAGCATATAAAACAGGATATTTAAAAGAAATGCTATTAGAAGAAAATGAATTACTACCATTAGATGTAATGACATACTATATGACAAATAATGTTAAAAACTATTTAAGTGAATTAGAAACTCCTACTAATGTAATAGGAATTTGTAATAAAAAAGAAGGAGTTATTAAGGGAAATCGAATAGTTTATTTAGATTGTATTCAAGATCCAGGTAATTTAGGTACAATTATTAGAAGTTGTGTTGCTTTTAATATTGATACGTTAATTTTAAGTAGAGATTGTGTTGATTTATATAATTCTAAAGTTATTAGAGCAACTCAAGGATTGATATTTCATTTGAATATAGTTATATCTGATATTAATGAATTTGGTCCAAAATTAAAAAGTGATGGATATAAGATATATGGAACAAAAGTAACTCATGGGAAAAGTTTAAAAACTCTTGAAAAAGTTTCTAAATTTGTTATAATAATGGGCAATGAAGGAAATGGCATCAGTGAATTAAGTAGTGAATTTTGTGATGAATTTATATATATTGATATGAATGATAAATGTGAAAGTTTAAATGTCGGTGTAGCGACTAGTATTATTTTATATGAATTAGATAAGTAGGGATTTTTATGGTTTATGTTGGTGAAATAGTAAATACACATGGAATTAAGGGTGAATTAAGAATTGTATCTGATTTTAAGTATAAAGATAAAGTTTTTTTTGAAGGTAATAAACTTTATTTAGGTAAAAGAAAGCAAAAAGTTATAATAGATAGCTATCGAAAACATAAAAATTATGATATGGTTAAATTTAATGGTATTGATAATATAAACGATGCAATTATTTTTAAAGGTGATGAAGTCTTTGTTAAAAGAGAAGAATTAGTTATTGATGGATATGTTGATGAAGATATAATAGGGTTGAAAGTTTATGATGATGAAAAATTAATTGGAAAAGTAACTAGTATAATTAAAAATAAGCAGGAAATATTAGTAGTTAAAAATAGAAGTAAAAATTATTTAATACCTTTTGTAGATGAATTTATTAAAAATATTGATTTAGATAAAAAAATATTAAATATTAATGTAATAGAAGGATTATTAGATGAAAATTGATATTTTAACACTATTTCCTCATATGTTTGATAATTTTTTAACTGAATCAATTATTAAAAGGGCAATAATAGATAATAAAGTGGTTATAAATATTCATAATATAAGGGATTATTCTACAGATCCTCATAAAAAAGTTGATGATTATCCGTTTGGTGGAGGAGAAGGAATGGTTTTAATGCCTCAGCCAATATTTGATGCTGTTAATAATTTAAAAACTGAAGATTCATATGTTATTTTAATGACACCACAAGGAGTTAAATACAATCAAAAAAAAGCTTATGAATTGAAAAATAAAAAACATTTAATTATCATATGTGGGCATTATGAAGGATTTGATGAAAGAATTAGAATGTTAGCAGATTTAGAGTTGTCTATTGGAGATTTTATTCTAACAGGTGGTGAATTAGCTAGTATGGTAGTAACTGATAGTGTTGTAAGATTAATAGATGGCGTAATAGCTACTAATTCACACTTAAATGATTCATTTAATAATAATTTACTAGATTATCCTGTTTATACTAGACCTGCCGATTATAATGGAATGAAAGTTCCTGATGTGTTATTGTCAGGACATCATGAAAATATTAAAAAATGGCGTTATGAACAAAGTTTAAAAAAAACCAAGGAACGTAGACCAGATTTATTGGGGGAAGATTAATATGAGACAATATTTAATATCGAAAAAAAATTATAATGGTGAAGTGGTTTTAGTTAACTATGATAAGTTAAATGGTTATAAGTTAAATCCTAAAAATAATTATCAATATGATGGTATAAAAGTAAATGAAATGATTGTAATAAAACCCTCATTAATTGAAAAAATAATTAAAAGAAAAATAAAAAATAGACTAGATTTTTATTTGAAAATAATCATTGAAAATTTAGAT
Source organism: uncultured Mycoplasmatota bacterium (assembly GCA_946488855.1). GTDB lineage: Bacteria > Bacillota_I > Bacilli_A > RF39 > UBA660 > Faecisoma. Next base: position 4,488 of record CAMLWC010000006.1, on the reverse strand, counting down.
GGTGATAATGATGATGATACAAGAATTGCATTAGGTGATTTGGAAAGATATAAAAAAGTAATAAAAGAAAAATACTCTATTTATTTAGATGAAAAATATATGGAGTTACTAAATAAAAAAATGGGTATAATTGAAAAAGAATTGAAAAACAGTTTGAATATGTATTATATAGATGATGAACAAATATCAAAAAGAAGATAAAAACAATTTACTATTTTTAATTTATTTGATATAATGTTACTTGATGATAGGTGATGTTATGAGAAAAAGTAAATTGTTTTTAATTTTTACTTTAATAAATTTTATTTTATGGCCCTCTTTTGTAAATGCTTATACAGATATTGAAAGTTTGCCATCAAATGTTTCAAATGTGTGTACGAAACATAGTTGTTGGCCACAATACAATTCAAAAGTTGGAAAATCAATGCGTGGTATGCGTGTTTCATTAATGAAAACGGATGGAACTTCTGTTGGTCAAACATATAATATAGTTGCCGATAATGATCATTATAGACTTTTAACAGATTATGGAAATTTTATTGTATTAGGTTCAAATTGCAATAAAGTTCAATATGAAATGGGAAAGTGTAACGTATATGTTCAAACTGAAAAAAATTGGTCTGGAAGTCCTTGGAAAAACGGCCGCTTAGGAGTTGCTTCAGCAGTTTCTAGTTATTTTTCACATTTGAATATTCCAGTTCAAAGTTATTTATCAAATTGGAATATTGATGATATATGGCAATGGGCAGATACTGAAAAATTGCCAATATCTGATGATAGAACAATTAGATTATTAAATTTATTATTTGGTCTTTCAGAAGAGCAAATTTTGGACATGGCTGGTAATCCAGATTTGTTAAATGATTTATGGATTGTTGTTGAACCAATAACAATGCTTAGATATAATTATAATACTTATTTAGGAACTAATTATGAATTAGCAAAATTAGATTATGCGGGAATGCTTAGATCAAATATTACTTCTGTTGTTGGTAGAAAGATGCCATGTTCTGCTATGACTACAGGTGATATAGCAAGAAAGTATCCTGATGCTCCAGGTGTGTCAGCAGGAAGTTACTTTGAAGGGAAATTGGTATATGTTAATCCTGATACAGAAGTTGCATCATCTACAGGAAGTTCTACAATTAATCAAATATGTTCATCAACAAAAAAATTTAAAAATGGTTATCCTAATTCAAACAAAGGTGTTGGTGTGGGGTTAATTTATTTTCGTGATCTTTTAAAAAATGATTTAAGTTGTGAAAGAGTAAATAATGGTATGTCAGATTATAATGGATTTATGAGTAAAATAGATAATGCATATAAAAAAGGTGGATTAGCTGGTATTTACGCATTGCCAGAAGTTGCAAACGGAATAAAATATACATATAATGGAGAACAAAAAATTGCTGACAAAACTTGGTATATTAATGAATGTACTTGCTATGGTGCATATGACACATATAAAACATCTACTGGAAAAGAAATATATAAATTACAAAAAGGAAATATAATGACAATTTTTGATCAAAAACAAGAATTATTCAAAACATTTGTTGATAATATAAAAAATCAAGTAAAAATAATAGAAATTACTAATCCTGATTCTGTTGGACCAGTAACTACTTGGGATTATGGAAAATATGAAAGTTTAGGATGTGGATATATAAAATCAAGCTGTGAAGAAGTAAATTTTGATGATATGAGAGATATTTCTGCTTCAAGGGAATTATCTAGGTGTCTTAATAATTGCCCTAATGATAGTTATGTTGGTGGTATTCAGGGATCAAGATGCAAAAGAAAATGTTATTATGACTACATTGATCGACTTGATGAAAGTAATGAAATACTTGAGCAGTGCAGACAGTTACCTTTGTATCCTGATGATGATTTTACTACAGAATTTGTTAATTCTAACAGTGATTTATATGATAGATGTTTCGAATATTACAATGATAATTCTGATAAATATGCACCAAACTGGAATCTTGGTAGTTATATAGATGCAGGATGTTTTCCAAGTGATGTAGAAGTTGTTAAAAAATATAATTGTACTCCAAGATATAATGTTGGAACGTGTATTAATGGGGAAAATGTATTTTATAATGATTCATCTGAAGAATTAAATAGTGAAGATTATTGGAAATACTGTGTATTTAGTGATGAAGGTGCTAGTTATGATATTAGTCAACATAAATGGTCAGATCATAGTGATAGTAGCAAGTTAACATATTTTGATAGTAACATTAGTTCTCCATATTGTGAAGTTTATTGTATCGAAAATTTAACAGGAGGTTTTAATTCAGAAACAATTCAAGTTACTGCTGGTCAACACTTTATTTGGAATGATCATAGTGTTAGTGGTAGTAGAACTTGTAAAACTAAATCAATTGAATGGGACAAATTTACCGAAGATTTAAAAAATAAAAATAATGAAATAGAACTTGCTTTTAATGAATATTTGTCTGAACGAGATCAAGCTGCAAGTTATAAAGAAACAACACATAAATGTTCTTATGATTGTGGTACAAAGGAAGAACCAGAAACATGTTATTTTACAGGATATAATTATAGTTATAGTAGTCCGGCATATGGTAGTAAGGAAAATGGAACTTATGTTGAAAAAGTTAAAGTAAGTAAAACTTGTCAAAAATCTGGTGTTACATTTGATGTTGCTGGAAAATTAGAAGAATATAATAAAATTAAGAACGATTCTAAGAAAATATATGATCAAATGAAAAAGTGTTATAATGAAGATAGAGGATCCAGCTGGATTAGTTCTATGAATTCTGCATCTGGTGAGGGATCATCTTGGGATCAATGGCTATATACCGTAAATCCAAGTGCAATTATAAAATATAATTATACGATTAATGGAACAGCAGGAATATATAGTGTTGATCAAGAAATGGATAAAAATATAACTTATACTGAAAAAAAAGAAACTAATGACTGCCAAACATTTAGTGGTGGAGTAGAAGTACTTATTAGTTGCAATGAAAAAGAAAATATTGATATAACATGTGATTCAAAGGAAAATTGTACATTTGTTGATGGAACAATAAAATCATGTGATTTAGAATGCAATGATAATAATTGTTCGTTAAATTGTAATAATATTAATTATGATTGTTCAAAAAATAAAAGTAATGATACAAATATTATAATGTTGAGCTGTGAAATTGGAACTGGTGATAGTTGTATTAGACAAAATTTAAACATTAAGAAGTGTACAAAAGTTGAAATGAGTAAAGGAGCTAATGTTGAATTTAATATTCCTGATGGTATATATGAATATATAAATAAAGATGGGCATACATCATTTAATGCTGATCAATTTGAAACACTTAAGTCTCAATATATTTCTGAAGGTAAATCTTTCAATTATATATATTTAGGTTACAGTAATTTTCCAGTTGAATATAAAACACCTGATGGCTTATATGGCAAAGAATATGGTAATGGCGAATTATCAATAACTTATGAAAATTTAGGAAATAAGCTACCTGATAAGAAAACTGATGTTGATACAATATTAGATGCAGTCGATGCAGAAAAGTATGGTGAATGGCAATGTCAATTTGAAGTTGTTTCTGAATTAATTCCAGACAATCCAGACAATCCTGGGGGTGGGGGAGACGGTTCAAAAAAAGGTGATATTAATTTAATATATAGACCAATTGATTTATATAATCCTTTTCCAGATATAGATGCAAATGGTAGAAATACTGGTAGCAATTGGTGCATTGGAGATTCAGAACGTTCTGATTGTTCAAATACTAATCAAAATGTTCAAGATTATATACTTAATAATAGAGGTGTTGAAAGTCATGAAATTTATTCAGAAGAGCCTATGTATACATTTATATTAACTCCTTCAACAATTAAAGAAATAAGAAGATATAATGATAACAATTCATATGCTGATTATTATGGAAGTTATAGTGGTAAAACATTTGATTTTAAATGTAATGAAGGTACAGGAAGAAATTGTATAAGTGATTATTTAACATATTTAATTGATATTACAAATGCTAAAAATCAACCTGGAGTTTGTGTTGATGATAAATATAGAACATATAATGACCCAGATAATTTTGATGCATGTAGATATTAAAAAAGTATTGGTTTAAATTAACCGATACTTTTTTCAATAAAAAAATACCAAAATTGGTATTAAGCTGCTTTATTTAATGTTCTTAATTCTCTAGCGCTCATTCTTACTGTTTGACCATTATCTAATGTTACTTTTTGTAAATTTGGTTTTCTAGAATGTTTAGTTGCTTTACAAGAATGTGATCTTAAATTACCTGATAAAGGTTTTTTACTTGTTATTTTCTTTGCCATATTATTCCTCCTTGTTTTCTTCGCTATTACATTTTACTATATTATTTTAAATAAGTCAAATATTTCTTCAAAAAATATACAAAATATATGATTAATTTGTGATAATGTCTTAAGTATTAACTTGCGAAAATGTCCCGATGT
>CAMLWC010000005.1 GCA_946488855.1 uncultured Mycoplasmatota bacterium | reverse complement strand
TTATTATTTGAAAATAAGAAAATAGGAAATAATAGTTAGATAAATAGTAATTTGTGGAGGAGATTGATTATGGGATTATTTGATAAATTTAAGAAAAAAGAAAATAATGATTGGGAAAATGCCTATGTAGGAAATCCAAATTTTTATAATGGTAAAGATGGTAAGCCGTTTGGTGCATTTGCATTAACAGAGGACACTTTAACTTCTTTTCCTAGAAATCCAAGATTATTGTATAAAGTAGATAATACAGAAGTTGATGAGTGGAAACTAGTGCTTGTAAGTACAACAAATAATGGAGTTTTAGGTGATATAGATTATTATGAGGCAATAAACAAACTTATGAAGTTTGTTATTGATGAAAAAGATAATCGTATGCTAATTAGAGGACTATCACTAGAAGAATTAAATGAAATGCTAAAATAGTTGCAAATTACAATTTATAGAGTATATTTGTATCTACTTTTTTCTTTGGGTAAAAACATGATATAATATAATAGATTTATGAGGAAGTGATGAAAATGAATAATAATCCAATTCAATGGTACCCAGGGCATATGGCAAAAACCAAAAGACTTGTAAAAGAACAACTAGATTTAATAGATATAGTTTATGAAGTAATCGATGCAAGAATGCCTTATTCATCAAAAATAAAAGATATTGATGAAGTAATAAAAAATAAACCAAGAATATTAATAATGACTAAGTATGATTTATGTGATAAAAAAGAAACAGATAAATGGATAAAATATTATGAAGAAAAAGGTTATAATGTTTTACCAATTGATTTAGAAAATAAACCAAATTTAAAACCTTTATTTAATTTAACTAGTGAAATAATGAAAGAAAAAAATGAAAAAAGAGAACAAAAGGGATTATTAAAAAGAAGAACTAGAGTATTAATAATAGGTATTCCTAATGTTGGTAAATCAACTTTATTAAATAGATTGGTTGGTAAAAAAGCAGTAGATGTAGGAAATAAACCAGGTGTTACAAAACAATTAAATTGGATTAGAATAAATAATGAATTAGAATTATTAGATACACCAGGTATTTTATGGCCTAAATTAGATAATCAAAAAGTAGCTTTAAATCTTGCTAGTTTAACAGCAATTAAAGAAGAGATATTACCTTTATTTGATGTGTGTGAATATATTTTAAATACTTTAAATAAATACTATAAAAATAAATTAAAAGAAAGATATGGAATTGAAGAAATAACTGAAGATATAATCGATACTTTTGATATAATTGGTAAAAAAAGAGGTTGTTTAATTAAAGGTGGACAAGTTGATTATGATAAAGTAATTAATGTTATAATAAATGATATTAAAAATGGTTATATCAAAAATATAACTTTTGATAGGGTTGATGAAATTGGATAAAAATGTTTTAGTTTTAGCTTATTTAGGTGATAGTGTTTTTGAAATAATAGTAAGAAAATATTTGATAGATCAAGGTATTAATAAAGTAAATACATTACAAAAAGAAGCTATTAAATATGTAAGTGCTAAAGGACAATGTAGTTTTGTTACTAAATTAATCGAAGAAAATAAATTGTCTTCTGAAGAATTAGAAATATTTTATAGAGGAAGAAATCATAAATCTAATTCTCATCCTAAAAACACTGATATTATAACTTATAAATATGCAACAGGTTTTGAAGCAATAATAGGTTATTTATATTTGAAAAATGATTATAAAAGAATAGAAGAAATAGGAGAGTTATTATGTACGTATATGGTAAAAATGTAGCTAAAGATATTAATAGTAAAATTGAAAAAGTTTATGTTTCTAATAATTTTAAAGATAAAGAAATACTTAAAAATATTAAAGCCCCTATAGTTTATGTTGATAAAAATAAATTAGATAAAATGGTTGATGGGGTTCATCAAGGAATAGTTTTAAAAATAGCTGATTATGAGTATAAAGATATAAGTGAATTAAATAGCGATATTGTGGTCATGCTAGATCATTTAGAAGATCCTCATAATTTTGGAGCAATAATTAGAACATGTGAAGCAGCAGGAATTAAAGATATAATAATTCCTAGAGATAGAAGCGTTAAAGTAAATAGTACAGTTATGAAAACAAGTGCCGGATGTTTAGATAGAGTTAATATTTATGAAGTTACTAATTTAGTTCAAACAATTAATTATCTTAAAAAAAATAATTATTGGGTTATTGGAACAGATATGGAAGGAACTGATTATAAAAAAATTGATTATAAAGGTAAAATAGTTATAATAATTGGTAATGAAGGAAATGGTATAAGTAGATTAGTAAAAGAATCTTGTGATTTTATAGCAACAATTCCTATGCAAGGAGAAGTTAATAGTTTAAATGCTTCAGTGGCAGCAGGTATCATCATATTTGAAACTAGGAGGTAGGTATGAATTATAAAGATTTTAATGATTATGAATTATTAGATCATATTTATAGTTGTAATGAAAATGCTAATGAAATAATTATATATAAATACCGTCCTTTAACTATTAATTTAGCTAAAAAACTTATAAAATATTGTAATGGTGGCATAGATTTAAATGATTTGATTCAAGAAGGATTAGTAGGATTAAATGAAGCAATTAATTCATTTAGGGAAGATAAAGAAACAAATTTTGGAACATATGCTAAGCTATGTATTGAAAGAAGGATGTATAGTTTAGTTAAAAGTACAAGAACATATAAAAATAAAATACTAAATGAATCAATTTCATTAGAGGATGAAGAAGAAAATAATATTGATAGATTTTTAATTGATAATTCTAATAATCCATCTAATATGGTAGAAGAAAATGATTATCAAGAAAAAATATTAAGTGAATTAAATAATCAATTAACTGATTTAGAAAAGCAAGTATTTGAACTTAAAAAAAATTATTTTAATTACAAGGAAATTGCTGAAATATTAGAAAAAGAACCTAAAGTAATTGATAATACAATACAAAGAATAAAAACAAAATTAAAAAAAATAATGAAAGAGATGTAAATGAAAGAGTATTTAGAAAAGTTAGTAAAACAAAATGTATTTCCTGGATGTAATTATGCAATTGTAACAGAAAAAGGTATTGAAATGAATAGTGTTGGTAATAAATCATTAATACCTAAAATTGAAAAAAATTCTATTGATACTTTATATGATTTAGCTTCTTTAACTAAAGTCATAGCAACTAATACTATTATTACAAAATTATTACAAGAAAATAAAATTAAATTAACTGATTATGTTAAAGATTATTTACCACGATTCAAATATAATAATATAACAATTTATCATTTATTAACCCATACATCAGGGTTAATTGCTGATGTAAAATGGGATAATGTTCATAATAAAGAAGAATTAATTAATTTCTTTTATAATAAAGAATTATTTTATGAAACTGAATCAGATGTTATATATTCAGATTTAAACTTTATATTTTTAGGATTTATAATTGAAAAAATATACAATTTACCATTTGACAAAGTTGTTTATAATGAAATTTTAAAGCCATTAAAAATGACTAATACTTGTTTTAATCCTGAAAATAAAGAAATATGTGCATCAACTGAAGTGACAGAAAAAAGAGGTGTAGTAAGAGGTATCGTTCATGATGAAAAAGCATGTATGTTAGATGGTGTGTGTGGAGCAGCTGGTCTTTTTTCTAATATAAATGATATGATAAAATTTATTTTAATGATTTTGAATAATGGAAAAGTAGGGAATAATCAATTTATAAAAAAAGAATATATTGATTTATGGTTCAAGCCATTAGTAAAAGGAAAACAAAAGAATATAAGATCAATTGGTTGGGGTGTTGGTAAGAGTAAATCAACTGGTTGGTTATGTAGTGATAATACGATATATCATACAGGGTTTACCGGAAATACTTTGATTATTGATCGTGATAATAAAATTGGTTTTATTTTTTTATCAAATCGCATTCATCCAACTAGAGAAAATAAATTATTGTTAAATAGAAGAAAATATATAGCTAATCAAATTTTTAAAAAATTAAAACAAGTCAATTGACTTGTTATTTTACTATCCAAGCATTTGGTAAATACCTTTCACCTGTATATCCAAAGCCTCTTGGGTCATTTATTAATTCACCATTTATCGTTAATGCTGATGAACCACCACCATCTAAATTAGCAGCATTGTAAGCACCATATTTTTCAAATAAAGAAATCATATCCGCAATTGAAATACCATTACTGCTATTTGCTCCTCTGCCATCGATAACTAAAAATAATACGATACCATCTTTTCTTTGAGCAATACCAGTTCTGTTAGCATACCCCCAACCACCATTGCCACTTACTTGAGCAGATTTACCATTGACAATTAAGAAAGGTCCAAAAGTAACTGCATCTCTCATACCATTTTTAATAGCATTTTCTGCACTATCAGTAGTTAAAACTAAAACATTATCATTATTAAATCCAATTAATCCACCACCATGACGATTAGGTGATCCAACTGATACAACTTTACCATTTTGAATAACAGTTCCAGTTGGAATTAAAACTTTATTTTTTATTGAAAATCCACTAGCATTAATAGCGACGATGGCTTCTTGTTCTTTACTTAGTGTTGAAAGCAATTGACCACCATAATTAATTCTAGATGAACTCACTAAATCAACTCGTGAAGCATCATAAATCGCAACTAAGTAACCATTATAATCTTTTTCATCAATTTCAATTAATTTGTATAATGCGCCTTCATCTCTTTCTAATATTTGTTGTTCATATATAGAATCGTAATTTTCTTTTGGCGAATTATCAAATATTATTTCTGAAGCATCAGTTCCTTCATTTACTTCGACTAATAAATTATCTTGCAAAGCTTTAATAATACTATTATCAGAATATAATACATTAGCAAAATATTTGTGATTACCTGTAGCTAAAGCAGTTGTTATAAACCAATTTCTAAAACTAGAAAATGGACCATATACAATAAATAAAAATACAACAAGACAAATATCTAAGCAAATCGTTACAATAGTTAATTTATTAAGATTCTTCATTATTATCATCTCCTAAAATATATGGTGATAAATAAGTTCCTTCGCCACTTTTAATATTTACATCATTCTTAATATGAATAGCAGGGCGAACATAATGTAATGAATCAACTGTATCTTCGAATAACATTTTATTTTCATCAATTACAAAAATACCTAAATCATTATTAATATTTTTAGAAAGTGTAAAGACATTACCAAAATCGTAAATAAATGGTTCAACAATTGATAATAATCCTACATAAGCTTCAATAGTAGATTTATATATAGTTTGATAATCACTATCAATGCCACCTGTATAAAAAATATCTTTATCAATTAATTCTTTTTCTTTAAAATTGTTGTAATAAGTATTATTTAAATAATATAATAAACTATTTTCATAATCTATATCAGCTTCATTATTGTAATCACTATAATAAGTTTCTAAAATACCATTTTCATCTTTAATATAATTTTCACTTACTAATTTAATATTATTATTATTTTTTGAAACTACTCGCCATAAAGTATCATTTAAAGTTAAATATTCACCAATATAAATATCTTTCAAAGTTTTAGGATTATGTTCAATAATTTCATAAGGATTATCAACAGTTCCATTACCATTTATAACTTTAGTATCACTATTTAAAGTTATAACCGGTCTAATACCATATGTCATACTATTATCAGCCAAACCTAATTTTCCTTTATTAGATATGTACCAATATTTATTTTGATAATTGTTAGTTGTCCAAAAATATTCTCCATTATTTAAATAACTATTAGTAGCACCTGCTTTAGTATAATCTTCAACGCTTAATAAAGAAATATCAAAATTATTTGTTTTTTTACAACTTATATTATTGATAGAATCAAAACTATCAAGACAAGTTTTAGTAGTAGTCATATAACTTGTATCCAATGAATTAGAGAATGTTTCTTCATTTAACCAATTTTTTATTTGTGAATTATCAAAATTATCACTATTATAAGCAAGTGAAATTATATTATCTTCAGTTATTATAGTAATGGTATTATCGTCGTTAACTTTTACAATACGCCAAATATATCCCATAAACTTTACATAATTATTTTTTGCATCATTAGCGAATCTGTAAACGCCATCTTCTTCAATTAAAGTTGGAATTGCTTCGTATTTATAAGTTCTTTGTTTAATTTGTTCTGCTAATAAATCAGAGTAGACTATTTTTTTATCATTCAATATTTTAAAGTAAATTAATCTACTTAAATAAAATAAACCAAAAAAAATAATAATACTTAAACTAATTAAATTAAAGATTTTTTGCTTTTTATCACTAATCATATTTTTACTCCTCATACAATGTCATAATTATATCAAATTTATAACAAATAGACAATTATTATATTGTAGAAAATTTATTTATGTGTTATTATTAATGTAAGGTGGTTCCAATGTTCGAGAAAGATAAATTAAAAGATAATGCCTTATTGATTATAATATTAATTGTTGTAACTATTTTATTAGCATTAATTGATTTGTTAATAAATAATAAAGAAGATATATTTGGTTCGTTAAGTGATGATCAAATTAATATAAATCAATTAGTAATAAATGAAATAATGACTTCTAATAAAGGAGCATATGCTGATATAAATGGTAATATCTACGATTGGATTGAACTATATAATGGTTCTAGTGAAGATATTGATTTAGCGAATTATACTTTAAGTGATGAAGAATCAGGAAAATCAAAATGGATATTTCCAAATGTGACAATCAAAAGTAAAGAATATTTAATTATTTATTTATCAGGAACTAACAATGAAGGATTGTATGCTAATTTTGCTTTAAGAAAAGAAGGTGGCGAATTACTTACTTTAAAAAAACAAAATGGTAAAGTAGTTGATTCAATTAGAACAGAAAGTTTAGATAAGAACATAACAATGGCAAGAAATGGCGATGGTAATTGGTTTAAAACAACTGAAATAACACCAGGTTTTGACAATAATAATGAAGGAAGAAACAAATATTTAGAATCATTGAAAACAACAGAAGATTATTTAATAATAAATGAATTTTTACCAAATAATAAAGGTAATTTTAGTATAAATGGTAATTTTTTATCTTATATTGAAGTTAAAAATACCGGTAGTGAAACAATAAATTTAAGAGACTATTTTTTATCTAATGATTATAGTGAACCATTTTCTTGGAAACTACCTGACATTACATTAAAGAGTAATGAAGTATATTTATTTTATACAACTGAATTAGATAATATTAATAATACCGATTTTAAATTAAATAAAAATTCAGGAACAATAATATTATCTAAAAATAATAAAATAGTTGAACAAGTTGATTATACTAATGTAACAGGTGGTTATGCTTATATCAAAAATAATGGAACATTTTATGAAGGTATAAATATTAGCCCTGGTTATGATAATAGTGACATAGAAAAATTTAATAAAGAATATCGTAGTAATCCTAAAGATTTAATGATAAATGAAGTTATGACAAGCAATAACACTTATTTACCACAAAATGGTGGTAATTATTATGATTGGATTGAGTTATATAACAATAGTGATAAAACTATTAAATTAAGTGATTATACAATAACTACTGATGTTGATAATATTAATCTATATAAATTAGAAGATAAAGAATTAAATCCAGGTGAATATTATATTTTAATGGCATCTGGTGATATAAATAATAGTAATAGTAAATATAAACACGCTAATTTTAAAATATCATCTACCGAAAGTTTATATTTATATAAAAATGGTGAATTAATTGATTCAGTATTTGTTTCAAGTGTACCAAAAGAATATAGTTATGGCAGAAATAAAGATGGATTTTATTATTTCAAAACACCAACTCCTGGTAAAAGTAATGGCTCAGGTATTAGTGCTATTGCATATACACCAACTTTTGATACTAAACCAGGAATATATAATGATGTTGATAAATTAACGGTAGAAATAACTGGTTCAGGGACTATATATTATACTTTGGATGGAAGTGAACCAACGACTAGTTCTAAAGTATATGATAGTCCTATTGTTTTATCTAAAACAACAGTTGTTAGAATCATAAATTATGAAAAAGATAAAAAAACTAGTGAAATCGTAACTGCTTCTTATATCATTAATGAAAATCATACTTTACCTGTTTTATCACTTGGAATGGATCCTAGTGATTTTAATAGGGTATTAAATGCTGGCGGTTCATCTTTAACTCTACCAACTCACGCCGAATTATTTGAAAGTGATGGTTCATTTACAATTGATTGTGGATTAAAACTATTTGGTGGAAGCACAAGATATATACCTAAAAAAAGTTTTGCTTTAAAATTTTCTTCAAAATATGGTGATTCATCATTAGAATACAAGGTCTTTGATAATAGAGAAGCCACTAATTATAAATCATTAGTTATAAGAAGTGGATCACAAGATGGGCAATATTCGATGATAAGAGATGAACTTGCAACATCGATTATGGATGATTACGGTACAGTCGATGTTCAAGCCTATAAACCAGTTATTTTATATGTTAACGGTAAATATTGGGGAATATATTACTTAAGAGAAAAAGTTGATGAAGACTATATCGAAAACAATTATAATGTCGATGGTAGTTATTCTAATATATTAAGAATCGATGGCGAAGTAAAATATGGTACTCGTGATTTTTATACTAAATTATTAAACTTTGTTAAAAATAACGATATGACAAATAGTAATAATTACAACAAAGTAAAGGAAATGCTAGATATCGAAAACTATATTGATTTTTGGATAGGAGAGTTATATACTACTAATAATGACATCGTTAACTTAAGATATTTTAATAATTCATTATTAGATAATGGTAAAATTAAAATGATTTTTTATGATTTTGACTTTGCCTTTTATAACTATGGCTTTAATTACTTATCTTGGATGCTTAATCCTGATGGTATGGGCGAATATGGTTATGATAATACATTATTAATTAGATTATTACAAAATAAAGAATTTAAACAACTATTTTTAGAAAGATTATCTTATAATATGAATAATGTTTGGACAGATAGTAATGTTTTAAATAGATTTAATGAACTAAAAAAATTAATCGAACCGGAAATGCCTCGTAACCAAGAAAGATGGGGTTATACGATGTCTACCTGGTATAGCGAATTAGATAAATTAGAAAATTATATCAAAAAAAGAAGAAGTTTTATGTTAAATAGCGTTAAGTGGTATTTTGGATTATCAAGTAAGGAGATGGAAAAATACTTTGAAGATGTATAGACATGAATTAAAATTCATAATCAATAAGGCTTATGCTGAAATGTTAAAAAATCAACTTGCTTTGATAATGGATATCGATGAAAATTCGATTGATAATACTTATTTTATTAGAAGCTTATATTTTGATGATATCAATAATAGTGCTTATTATGAAAAAGTAGATGGGGTAGAAAAAAGAAAAAAATATCGAATTAGAATATATAATTTAGATGATTCATTTATTAGATTAGAAAGAAAAGATAAAGATAGGGACTTGACGCATAAAGAACAAACGATAATTACTAAAGAAATATATAATAAAATAATTAATAATAAATTAGATGATATTGATTTATCTAATAACTTATTAAAAGAATTTGTAACTTTCATTAAAACTAAAGGATTAAAGCCGGCTGTTATAGTAGATTATAATAGAGTTGCTTATACCTATCCATTATTTGATACACGAATTACTTTTGATGAAAATATCAAATCAAGTAGATTTAATTATGATTTATTTGGTGATTGTCTAACTTATGATACATTAGGTGATGATATAGTATTAGAAGTTAAATTTAATGAAATGTTACCTAAACATATTGCTTCGGTTATTATGAATGTACCAAGCGTAAGACAAGCAATATCTAAATATGCGTTATGTTTTGAAAAGAAGGAGATTTAATTATGGGATTTTTAGATTTAATTAAAAAAGGAGTAGTTGAAGAATTTACAGGAACAATTTCAACTGGTGATTTGTTTTTATCACTTATTATTGCTTTTGTATGTGCAATATTTATAACTTATATTTATAAAAAAACTTATACCGGAGTTTCTTATACTAAATCATTTGTACTATCAATTATATTGTTAGCTATGGTAACATCTTTAGTAATTAGAACAATTAATTCTAATTTAGCGTTATCATTAGGTATGGTTGGTGCTTTATCTATCGTTCGTTTCAGAACAGCAGTAAAAGATCCGGTTGATACAATATTTATGTTTTGGGCAATTGCTGTAGGTATTATGTCAGGAGCAGGACTTTATTTAATTACAATAATCGCTTGTGCTTTGTTAGGATTATTTTATTTAATAAGTTATTTTAAAGTATTTAAACCAATTGAAAAATATTTATTAGTCGTAAATACTAGTAAAAAAGATTCGTTAGAAGTTGCTAAGATATTTGCTAATAAAAATTGTGTTTTAAAAACTGAATCAATTAAAAAAGATAAAGTAGAACTAACTTATGAAGTTATTGGAAAAGAGTTTGCTGATCAAATATTAGAACTAGATAATGATTACATAGAAGATATTCATATGATTAATATAGAATAAAACAAGTTAAACTATTTAAACTTGTTTTTTAATTTTCTAATAATTGTAAAAATTTTTTTGCACTACTACTTAATGTTTTATCTTTTAAATAAATTAATCCAATATATCGTTTTTTAATTTTAGGAATAGTATTTATTTCAAATATTTGATTATTTTTTAATTCTTCTTTGACAAAATCTTTAATAACAAAACCTATTCCTAACCCTATTTTTGCAAAATGATGAACTAACGAATAACTAGCAACTTCCATATTGGGAGTTAAGGTAATATTTAAATTAGAACAAAAATCATCTAAAAATTTTCTAGTATTTGAACCTTTCGATAATAAAATTAATGGATATTCATTTAATTGTTTTAAGGGAATAGTTTTATTTTTTAACTGTTCATAGTTGGAATTAGCAACAAAACAATCCTGAATAGATTTTAAATTTTTTTTATTAAAATCTTTAGGGGTGTTGTAAGGAAGGTTTAGAATAATAAAATCTATTATGTCATTTCGCGCTTTAACTATTAATTCAGGAGTTGGATTAGTATAAATTTTAATTTTAATTTTAGGATATAATTTATGAAAATATTCTAAATATTCTAACAAAAAATTTTTTGTTAATGTGTTACTTATACCAATACTTATATATCCGCTATCTAAATTAATCATTTCCATTAATGATTTCTCAGCACTATCAATTATCTCCATTGCATTAGTTAATTTTTCATAAAATAATTTTCCTTCTTTAGTTAAATGGACACCAGTTTTTGTTCTAATAAATAAAGTACAATTTAATTGATTTTCTAAATTTTTAATTGATTTACTTACACCTGGTTGGCTAATTAATAATTCATTAGCTGCTTTTGTTATGTTACCATTTTTGGCAACACTTAAAAATATTTTGTACAATTCTAAATTAACATTCATATATAACCTTCCTTTTTAAACATAACTGATAGTTATGAATGAAATAACAAAAAAGTATTTGTATTATAGCATAAATTAATTTATAATACAACACGAAAGGAAAAAATAAGTTATTTTCAATGAATAAAAATTATAATATAAAACAGTTAAAAATATATAGAAAATGTTAATGAAAGATTTTATAAAATTATGTTTATTTATTGTTTGATTTTGATGTTTAGGGGGTGATTATTTGATACTTGAAAGACAAATGTTTTTACCAGTAATAGATGATGTAAAAAATGAAATTTGCTGCATTATTCCATCTGGAACTAGGGATAATCCAATTACAGAAATTTCAAGCAACACATTTTTAGATTGGGAAAAGTTACAGTATGTTTATATTCCGAGCAACATTCTGGTTGTTCAAAAAAATGCTTTTAATTGGGAAAATATTAAAATTATTTTTGTAAATTTAGATAAAACAACAATTATTGACATTCCAAATCATGTAAAAGTAATGCCGATTGTTGGAAATGAATTTTCGTTATTTCAAATGTTGCAAGAAGTAACAGAAATAAAAAAACAGTTAGAATATAATCCAACAATAATAGATGAAAAAAATAAAAAAATGAATCAATTAATTCAGCAATATTTAATTGATAATGATGAAAAAGAAGAAAAAATATTTGAACAACAAAAACAATTAGAAGAATTGTTTAAAAAAATGGAAAATTATCAAAATAAGGCTGAAGAAATTTCTAATGATATAATTAATGAAATTCAAAAATCAATTGATGATATACTAGAAAAAAGTATAAGTGGTAAAAAAGTAGAATTAAACTCTATATATTCAAAAATAAAAGAAGAATTAATTGAATTAAATAAAATTATTAAAGACTGTAGTGATACAAAATCTATGCTAGAAAATTTAAAAAAGAATTTAAACGATGATTTAGCTATTAAAAGTCAAGAAATTAAAAAAGAATTTATAGCTTATATTAATGATTTAAATAAAATTTATATGCAAGAAAAAACTGACATTTTAAAACAAGTAATAGAGGAATCTACAAAAATATTAATTAATAAAAATCCATGTAGAATTGTAAATATTAATATTGAAGCAATAAAAAAACAATTTTCTACAAAAGATATATTTCATAAAGATTTCGAAAAAATTTTAAAATTAGTTTCTACTAAAAAACCAGTTCTTTTAAAAGGACCAGCCGGTAGTGGGAAAAATGTTATAATTGAACAGGTTGCAAAAGCATTAGGATTACAATTTTATTATTGCAATGATGTTACAGATGAATATAAAATAATGGGTTTTGTCGATGCTAATGGAAGATATGTACAAACACAATTTTTTAAAGCTTTTACAAATGGTGGAATTATTTTTATTGACGAAATTGATAATTCTAATCCTTCAGCTTTATTAGCAATCAATGCTTCAATTGGTACAGGATATAATCACTATATGGCTTTTCCTGATGGTAATTTTTATCAAGCACATAATGATTTTCATTTAATAGCTGCTGCAAATACATTTGGAACGGGTGCAGATATGATTTATTCTGGAAGACAAGCTCTAGATGGAGCTACTTTAAATAGATTTTTACCAATTGTTATTGATTATGATAAAGATTTAGAAAGAAATATTATCAATCATGAAGAAATTTTGAATTTGTATTGGCAAATTCGTGATATAATTCAAAGCAATACAATAAGACACGTAATATCGACAAGAAATATAAAAAATGCTAGTGATTTATTGGATATGGATTGTTTTGATTTAGAAGATATTTTCGATTGGACTATTATTCAAGGACTTGATAAAAATGATTTAAATATAATTTGTTCGAGAATAAAAACCGAAGATGATTATTCAATGCAATTTGTAAATTATGCTTCTAAAAAATATGGTTTAGATAAAAAAATGAATTATAATGAAGGTGGGTATAGATGGTATTAGAAAACAATGTAACATTAGGTGAAGAAATATCAAATAATGGAATAAAAATAGATTTGGGATATCATCATGACAAAAGTGAATATAAAATATTTAGATATAATTATTATAATTTAGATACATTTTTAAAAGCTATTGTTACTATGCCAATTAATTACGAAGTTTTTTCTTGTCCTAGCAGTAAAATGAATGATTGTTCATTTAGTGGCACAGAATCTTTTGAAGAAGCATGGAATTTATGTCGCTTTGGTTGGGATAATGGATATGATAAGTTTATTTCAAAATTAAATATTTTGAATTTGAAATTTAGTCAAATCGAAAGATTACAAAATCAATATAGTTGTGTTGGGTATGTTCCTAATGTGGCAAAGTTTTTATGTGGTAATCCAAAAAATATTAAAACGAAAATAAACGAAACGGTTAAAAAAGCGATTAAAATTAATGTTGAAATATCTTATTCAGCTTTTACGGAAATAGACGCTGTTATAAATAGAGGAGTATGTATTTTAAGTTTGATAACTTATTTAGAAAGATTAGGAATTGATTGCATTTTAGAATTTAGTAGTACAGCAGTTTGTGAAGATGAAATGATTGAAATAATTGTTCCAATAAAAAGAGATAAAGAAAAATTAAATATTAAGTTGAGTTACTTTCCACTAGTTCATCCATCATTTTTAAGGCGACTAATTTTTAGGGCAATAGAAATCATCCCAAATTGTAATAATAATTGGAGTGTTGGGTATGGTTATCCTTATAAAAAGAATGACGAGGAGATAAAACAAATGAAAAATACTATTTATATATCTACACCTAGTGAAATGGGAATTTATGGGGAAAATTTAAATCAAGATTTTGATAATTTTATGAATTATATTAATATAAAATATAATTTAAATTATTTAGAAGGTGAGGATGATAAAAAATGTCAGAAGACATATGGAAGAAAAGTTTGGGAATAGAAGATAGTTCTACATATAAAGAAAAAAAATTAGAATGTTATCAATTTGAAATGAATAAATTTAATCTTAGAAATTATATAAATGTTCATACAGTAGATGAAATAAATATTCAAACTTTACGCAGATGGTTTCGTGAAGATTCTCTTTATAAACCTGATGATCAAGGACATTATATTCAACATTTAGCTTGTGGGGTTACTTCAGTTCCTTTTGAAAAAAGGTATAAATTACTAGAAGAAATTTTTAAAATAATACATCCTAATATGGGCCGGTACGGAAATTTGAATTATAATTATTTTCAATATTGTTTATTAACATCAAAATTGGTAGGAATAGATTATAAAACTGAAGAATTATTGAAATTATATGAATTGGGTATTAAAAACGGAATGGATGAAAATTATTTAGATGATTGTGGTCAACTAATGTCTCACTATCTTGCTGCAATTTCCTGGTATAGAGATGTTAATGGACTTTTTGATGTATTAATTTTGAATAAAAATTTTGAAAATAATTATCATTATACACCTAAGGAAATACTAGAAAATAGATTTCAAGCTTATTATCTTCCTTCTGGTTTTGATTGTTGTATGAAAAAATCAATACCAGGGATTCATGAAGAACTTTCTTCTATTTATGATTATGAAGAGTTAAAACGTACTTTAATAGACGAAAATTTGGATACTTGTGACGTTAAGGATGAAATTATAGAAAAAATTTTAAAATTAAAATAAATTTATAAGTATGAATATAATAGATAAATATTCTAAAAAATAAATATATCAAAAAATATGAAATTCTTAATTACAATAAAAACTTAAAATTAAAATGGTAAATTATATAATATAAATTATATAATATTTTAAAAATAATGAAGATGCGTAAATACATATTTCAAATAATACATATTCTATGATATTGTTAGTTAAGAAGACTTGTAAAATATTAAATAAATTTATTATTGCATAATCAAATTTTAATTTTTTTAAAATTATGATATAATAGTCCCTCAAAAGGGGGCTTGATTTATGAATTATGACAATAAAATATATAATCTTGTTCCTGAAATAGAAGAATTATTTCAGAAATATTGCCAATTAACTATTAGTCAAATAAAAGAAATTTTAGATTTAAATGGCTATTGTTATGATTTGAAAGAAATAAATTTAGCTGTCAACATTTTGCTAGCGGATTTTGGTTATGGTAAAATTGTTCGTGATGATTATTGGAATAAAGAATCTATTTATAAGTATATTGAAGATCAATATTACCACGATTCGTCTTTTAGCAGACATTATTATTCTTTTGAAGTTGATGATAATAAAAATAAAAAATTTTTATTAATATCAGATACTCATATCGGAAATCCAAACTTAGAAAATTTTGAATTATTACAAAATATATATACTTTTGCTAAACGACAAGGTGTAGAGGTATGCTTTCATTTAGGGGATGTTTTTTCAGGAAAATGTATAGACAGTTCAAAAAAAATATTATGTCCATTTGAATCTTTTGAAAAAAATTATCCTAATGAAATAAAGACATTTGCTCTAATTGGAAATCACGATAAAAAAAATAATACTTTATTTTATGATAGTGCTTTATCTTATGATTACGCATTAAGACAAACTACAAGATATGTTAGTAATTTTTATGTTATCCCAAGAAAATATTGGCAAGCAAAATTTTCTAATACTTCATTTCATTTTAGCCATAAATTTTATTATAGTTTGATTTTACCAGATAAAAAAATATTAAGTATTGATGAAATAAAAAAAAGTTATTTTAAAGATTATAGTTTTGATGTTTTAATTTCGGGCCATTTACATAATGGATTTTTATGTAATAATTCTCATGATGATATTAATCAATTATATATTGGTGTTCCTTCGACATCTAATTTCAATAAAGACAAGCCTGTAGGTTATATAGTTTCTTTAAATTATAATGAATGTAATAATTTAGATAATATGGATATAACATTATTAATTAACAATAATAATAAAATAAGTGAAGGAGAAACAATTAATTGGAGTTTTAATAAAAATAAAATATTAAAAAAATATAATTAAAAATTGGTGAATACTTTGCATCAATTTTTTTAAAATAATTGACAAATAAATCAATATATGATAGTATTTATGTAGACACGAAAAAGTGTTTTTATTTTGAAAAAATTTTCATATAATGTAAGAGGTGAATTATGAGTAAAAAAGATGAAAAGAACACTAAAAAAGTAACAAAAGAAAAAGTTTCAAAAAAAGACAAGAATACAAAAAAAATTAAAAAAGAATCGTTTTTTAAAGGTGTAGAAAAAGAAATGGGCAAAGTTCGTTGGCCATTAAAAAAAGAAATGATTAAATATTCTATTGCAACCTTATCATTTATAATTTTCTTTGGTTTATTCTTTACTTTAGGTGATTTAATTATCGCAGGATTTAAAATGTTGGTGGGATAATGGAAAAAGAATGGTATGTAGTTAACACCTATTCAGGTCATGAAAGTAAAGTAAAAGAAAAATTAGAGATGCGTGCTTCTAGTATGGGACTTGAAGATTATATCTTTAGAGTAGTAGTCCCAGAACAAACAGAAGTAGAATATAAAGATGGGGTAAAAAAAGAAAAAGTAAAAAAAATGTTTCCTGGTTATATATTAGTTGAAATGATTATGACTGATGAAGCATGGTTTGTTGTAAGAAATACACCAGGTGTAACGGGATTCATTGGTAGTAGTGGTAAAGGAGCTAAACCATTCCCTTTAACACCAGCAGAAGTTGATAAAATATTAGGTTCAATGGGAATGAGTAGATTAGATATCGCTAATGAATTACAAATTGGTGATCAAGTTAAAGTAGTTGATGGACCATTTGCTAATATGTATGGTAAAGTAACAAGTATTAACTTTGAAAAACAACAAGTTGAAGTTGCTTTAGATTTATTTGGCCAAGAAACTAATGTTGAATTAGAATTAACGCAAATTTCTAAGGCATAAGTATTTACAAATATAAAAAAAAGTGTTATTATTAATTCGCTATATAATTTTTTATATAGATGTGGGAGATTGATTTTAAGCGGATGATCATTATAACCACAACGCGAAAAATTAAATTTAGGAGGTGTTTTCGTGGCAAAACAAATAGCAAGTAAAGTTAAATTACAAATTCAAGCAGGTAAAGCTACTCCAGCGCCACCAGTTGGTACTGTTTTAGGTCCAAAAGGAATAAACCTACAAGAATTTTGTACAAAATATAATGATGCAACTAGAGATAAGATGGGAGATGTATTACCAGTTGAAATTACTATTTATGATGATAGAAGTTTCGATTTTGTAATTAAGACTCCACCTGCAGCATTCTTAATTAAAAAAGCAGCTAAAGTAAAAGCAGGTTCAGCTAAAGGTAAAAATGGTATTGTTGGTTCAATTACAAAAGACCAATTAAGAGAAATTGCTGAAACAAAATTACCAGATTTAAATGCTTATACTGTCGAAGATGCAATGAAAATTGTTGAAGGTACAGCTTTAAATATGGGAATTGAAGTAAAATAATGAAACGTAATTTAAAAGAAGTTTGTTTTAAAATTCGTGATAATAAAAGAATACAGTTGATTATAATTATTCTAACTTTGATTGTTTTTAGATTTATATCATCTAAAGAAAATAAAAATATTTTTGATGTTATATTAATATATTTTGTATTATTTTGTTATGGATTTTATTATAAAACTATAACTAATCAAAGATTTAGTTTGTTAAGAGTTATTATAATTGTAATAGGCGTTATTTCATTAATAATATTATCATTATGTATAGTTAATAGTCTCATAGATTAATTCTATGTGGAAGGAAAAATCCGCTAGACCACATAAGGAGGTATAAAATGAAGAAAGGTAAAAAATATGTTGAAGCAGCTAAATTAGTTGAAAAAAACAAATTATATACTAAAGAAGAAGCTATGGATTTAGTTAAGAAAACATCAACAACTAAATTTGATTCATCTGTTGAAGTTGCTATGTCTTTAAACTTAGATACTAAAAAAGCTGATCAACAATTAAGAGGTACTATTTGTTTACCAAATGGTACAGGTAAAACAAAAAAAATCTTAGTTATTGCAAAAGGACCAAAAGCTGAAGAAGCAAGAAATGCTGGTGCTGATTATGTAGGAGATATGGATTATTTAGAAAAAATTGAAAAAGAAAATTGGTTCGATTTTGATACGTTAATCGCTACTCCAGATATGATGCCTCAATTAGGTAAATTAGGTAAAATTTTAGGTCCAAAAGGTTTAATGCCAAACCCTAAAACTGGAACAGTAACTATGGATATTAAAAAAGCAGTTGAAGAAGTAAAACAAGGAAGAATCGAATATAGAACAGATTCATATGGTAATGTTCATATTATCATTGGTAAAG
Organism: uncultured Mycoplasmatota bacterium; assembly: GCA_946488855.1. Lineage (GTDB taxonomy): Bacteria > Bacillota_I > Bacilli_A > RF39 > UBA660 > Faecisoma. Next base: position 30,361 of record CAMLWC010000005.1, on the reverse strand, counting down.
TTAGTTTTACAGAAAAACAATTACTTGAAAATTTAGAAGCCTTTGTTTCATTAATTTTAAAAACTAAACCATCAGTTGTTAAAGGAACTTATGTTAAAAATATAAGTGTTTCTACAACAATGGGTCCTGGTATTAAAATTGATGTAAATTCTTTTGACAAGTAATAAATAATATGTTATAATTAATTTGTTGTGTGAAGTACCGTAGACAGTAGGAGTCAAAATAGACTTAATATTTCCTACCGAGGACTTAGAATAAGTTTTCTAATGCTCTTACGGTAAGGTAAGGGCATTTTAAGTTTTGAAATGCGGTATTATATAGATAACAAGGAGGTGTAATATGGCAAATCAAAAAATAATTGCTAGAAAGCAAGAAACAGTTAACGAAATAACTAATAAAGTTAAAGAATCATCTTCAACAGTTTTATTTGAATATCATGGTTTAACAGTTAATGAAACTGTGGAATTAAGAAGAAAATTAAAAGAAGCTGGTTCTGAATATAAAGTATATAAAAATACTTTAGTAAAAAGAGCTTTGGATAGCTTAAATATCGATATGGACTCTGAATTAAATGGACCTAAAGCAATCGCTTTCGGTACTGATGCAGTTGCTCCTATCAAAGTATTAAGTGATTTCGCTAAAGATCATCCAGCATTAGTTATGAAAATTGGATATGTAGATGGTCAAATAGCTGATACAAATATGTTAAAACAATTAGCAAGCATCCCATCAAGAGAAGGATTACTTACTATGTTAGCATCTGGATTAATGGGTGTTGTTAAAGATTTATCAATTTGCTTAGATTTATATAGTAAAGATTTAGAAAAATAAGAAAGGAATGATTAGAATGGCAAAATTTACAAAAGAAGAATTTATTAATGGTTTAAAAGAAATGACAATTCTTGAAGTTAAAGAATTAGTAGACGCAATGAAGGAGGAATTTGGTGTTGATCCATCAGCTGTTGCTGTTGCTGCTGCTCCAGCTGCTGCAGTTGAAGAAGGACCATCAACAGTTAGTTTAGTATTAACTGCTGCAGGTGCTAACAAAATCGCTGTTATCAAATTAGTTCGTGAAATCACTGGATTAGGATTAAAAGAAGCTAAAGATGTAGCTGATAATGGTGGAGCTGTTAAAGAAAATATTTCAACTGATGAAGCTAATGAATTAAAAGCTAAATTCGAAGAAGCTGGCGCTACTGTTGAATTAAAATAATTAATAAAAAGCCTGTACGATTTTAGTATGGGCTTATTGTGTTTTTAGAAAAGAGGAAGATAAATGAGTTACTATTTTACTAACGATGAAACATTAAAAAGCGAAGTAAAAAAAATAAATGTAATTATCAATAATCTTCCTTTTTCTTTTTATACTGATAATGGAGTCTTTTCTAAAAATGGATTAGATTTCGGTACAAGAACACTACTAGAAAATTTACCTGATTTAAAAGGAAATATTTTAGATATCGGTTGTGGTTATGGTCCAATCGGTATTTATATTTCTAAAAAAAATAATTTATTAGTTGATATGATTGATGTTAATAGAAGAAGTTTAGATTTGGCTATTAAAAATTCAAAACTAAATAATGTTAAAACAAATGTATTTGAAAGTGATTTATATGATAATGTTAATAAAAAATACGATTTTATTGTAACCAATCCCCCTATTAGAGTAGGTAAAAAAATATTATATAAATTATTATTTGATGCTAAAAATTATTTAAATAAAAATGGTGAATTATGGTTAGTGATAAATAAAGATCAAGGCGCTAAAAGTTTAGTTAAAGACTTAAGCAAAGAATATGAAACTACAATTATTTGTAAAAATAAAGGTTTTTTCATAATTAGAGCAATAAACAATTGACATGTTGATAAACATTTGGTAAAATTATAAATTGGTGGCATGTACTTTTGTTGCATGATAATATAGTGTATAGGGGTGAAAGAGTGGCATATACAACAAAAAAATGTGGAGATTATCGTGAAAGAAGAAATTATGCAAAAACAAAAAATGCAATTGAATTAAACAATTTGTTAGAAATTCAAAAAAAATCTTATGATTGGTTTATGACAGAAGGAATCAAAGAAGTATTTGATGACATTTTCCCTGTAGAAAGTTTTACAGGAAATTTATCGTTGGAATTTGGAGATTTCTCTTTTGAACAACCAAAATATTCAATTAAAGGTTGCAAAGAAAGATATGCAACTTATGCAGCACCTTTAAAGGTAGAAGCAAGACTTTTTAATGGTGAAACAGGGGAAGTAAAAGAACAAGAAATTTTCTTAGGTGATATGCCTATAATGACTGAAACTGGGACATTTATAATTAATGGAGCAGAACGTGTTATCGTTTCACAATTAGTTCGTTCTCCAAGTTGTTATTATGGTAAAGAAGTAGATAAGAAAAATGGACGAGTTACTATTACTTCACAAATTATACCAACTAGAGGAACTTGGTTGGAATATGAAATCGATTCAAGAGATGTTATCTATGTAAGAATCGATAGAACAAGAAAGGTTCCTATTACAACATTACTTAGAGCAATTGGTTTAAATAGTGATGAAGATATAATTGATTTATTTGGTGAAAATGAATTACTTACTAAGACAATTGAAAAAGATACTAATAAAAATACAGATGAATCATTAATTGATATTCATTCAAAATTAAGACCAGGTGAACCATCTACTTTAGATAGTGCGAAAAATCAATTAATTACTAGATTTTTTGATGCATTTAGATATGATTTAGCTAAAGTAGGACGTTACAAATTTAATAAAAAATTAAATGTTTTAGATAGATTATTAGGTAATAAATTAGCTGAAACAATTAAAGTTGATAATGAAGTAATCGCTAATGATGGTGATTTAGTAACTAAAGAGTTATTAGAAAAATTAAAACCAGTTTTTGAAAATGGTTATGGTGTTAAAGAAGTATTAATTAATGAAGAATTAGATAGTTATAATAGAGTTCAAATTGTTAAAGTATACAATAAAGAAGGTAAAGTAACTAAAATTATTGGTAATGATCAAACAATTACTGAAAAAAGATTAACTATTTCTGATATTTATGCATCAGTATCATACTATTTAAATTTATTTGAAGGTATTGGTTCATTTGATGAAATCGACCACTTATCTAATAGACGTGTAAGACAAGTAGGAGAATTATTACAAAATCAATTTAGAATTGGTGTGTCAAGAATTGAAAGAGTAATTAGAGATAGAATGAGTACTCAAGAATTAGCTGAAGTTACACCTAAAACTTTGATTAATATTAGACCACTAACTGCAGCTATCAAAGAATTCTTTGGTTCATCTCAATTATCACAATTCATGGATCAAACAAATCCAATTGCTGAACTTGCTAATAAAAGACGTTTATCTAGTTTAGGTCCAGGTGGTTTATCAAGAGATAGAGCAGGTATGGATGTTCGTGACGTTAATCCATCACACTATGGTAGATTATGTCCAATTGAATCTCCAGAAGGGCCAAATATCGGTTTGATTACTGCTTTAGCTAGTTATGCTAGAGTAAATGATTATGGATTTATTATGACTCCATATCGTAAAGTAGAAAATGGTAAATTAACTGATGAAGTTGTTTATATGACTGCTGATGAAGAATTAGATCATTATATATCTCAAGCAACTGCTAAAATTGATGAAAATAATTGTTTTATTGAAGAAAAAATACCAGTTAGATATCGTGGCGACAACATTATGATTGAATCTAAAAAAGTAGATTATATTGATGTTTCACCACAACAAGTAATCTCAATTACTACTCAAGGTATTCCATTCTTGGAACACGATGATGGTAAAAGAGCACTTATGGGTTCTAACATGCAACGTCAAGCTATTCCATTATTAAAATCAGAAGCACCATTAGTTGGAACAGGTATTGAAGCAATTTCTGCTCGTGATGGGGGTTCTGTAGTAATAGCTAATGCTGATGGTATAGTAGAATACGTAGATGGTAAAAAAATTATTGTAAAAACTAAAGGTGGACAAGATACTTATTATTTAAATGGTTATGAAAGAAGTAATAATGGTACTTGTTATCATCAAGTTCCTATTGTAAGAGTAAATGATGTTATTAAAAAAGATCAAATAATTGCTGATGGACCTTCTACTGATAAAGGTGAAATGGCTTTAGGTAAAAATGTAACTGTAGCATTTATGAACTTTAATGGATATAACTACGAAGATGCTGTTATTTTAAATGAAAGATTAGTATCTGATGATGTTTATACATCTATTCATATTGAAGATTATCAAATTGAATGTCGTGATACTAAATTAGGTCCAGAAGAATTTACAAGAGATATTCCAAATATTGGTGAAGATGCTCGTAAAAACTTAGATGAAAATGGTATTATTAGAATCGGTACTGAAGTACACGATGATGATATTTTAGTTGGTAAAGTAACACCAAAAGGTATGGCTGAATTAACTAGTGAAGAAAAATTATTACATGCTATATTTGGAGAAAAAACAAGAGAAGTAAGAGATACATCTTTAAGAGTACCTCATGGTGGTGAAGGAATCGTTCATGATGTTAAAATATTTACTAAAGAAGATTCTGATGAATTACCTGCTGGTGTATCTAAAATAGTTCGTGTTTATATAGCTCAAAAACGTAAAATTTCAATTGGTGATAAAATGGCTGGACGTCATGGTAATAAAGGTGTTATTTCATTAATATTACCACAAGAAGATATGCCTTATATGGCTGATGGAACACCTATTGATATCTTACTTAACCCATTAGGAGTTCCTTCTCGTATGAATATTGGACAAATCTTAGAAATGCATTTAGGTGCAGCTGCTAAAGAATTAAATATTCATGTTATGACTCCAGCATTCGATGGTGCTACTAGAGAAGAAATTATTGATGCTTTAAAAGAAGCTAAATTATCAGAAGATGGTAAAATGGTTTTATATGATGGTAGAACTGGTGAACCATTTGATAATAGAATATCTGTTGGTGTTATGTATATGATTAAATTACACCACATGGTAGATGATAAATTACATGCTAGATCTACTGGTCCATACTCATTAGTTACTCAACAACCATTAGGTGGTAAAGCTCAATTTGGTGGTCAAAGATTTGGAGAAATGGAAGTTTGGGCATTATATGCTTATGGTGCTGCTCATGTATTACAAGAAATGATGACTATTAAATCAGATGATGTTGTAGGTCGTGTTAAAGTATATGAAGCATTAGTTAAAGGAACACCACTTCCACCAAGCAGTGTACCAGAAAGCTTTAGAGTATTAATTAAAGAATTCCAAGCTTTAGGCTTAGATATCAGTGTTTTATCTGAAAATGGTAAATTAATTGATATGAAAGATGTAGAAGCAATGGATCAAGAAGGATTTGTAAGTGTTGAAGATTTTGAAAATAGTATTCAACCAATCAAAGAAAATATTGAAGAAAATGATACAGAAAACTTAGATGAAGAAACAGATGAATTTGATGAATCTGAAGAAGATTTTGATGATGAATTTGATGACGATTTAGATGATGAAGAATATGATGAATCAGAAGATACAGAAGATAAGGAGGCTATGTAATGAATATTAATGAATTTGAAGGATTAAAAATTTCTATAGCTTCTCCTGAAAAAATTCGTTCATGGTCTTATGGTGAAGTTAAAAAAGCTGAAACAATTAACTATCGTACTTTAAAACCAGAAAGAGATGGATTATTTTGTGAAAAAATATTCGGTCCAACTAAAGACTTTGAATGTTCATGTGGAAAATATAAAAGATTAAGATATAAAAATATAGTTTGTGATAGATGTGGAGTTGAAGTTACTCGTAGTAAAGTAAGAAGAGAAAGAATGGGACACATTGAACTTGCAACTCCTTGTTCTCACATTTGGTTCTTTAAAGGTGTACCATCTAGAATTGGCTTAGTTTTAGATATGTCACCTAGAGACTTAGAAGAAGTTTTATATTTCGTATCATATGTTGTTTTAGATCCAGGACCAGCTCCTTTAGAGAAAAAACAAACTATTTCTGATAAAGAATATCGTGCATATTATGAAAAATATGGTAGTGCATTTAGAGTTGGTATGGGTGCTGAAGCAATTAAAGAATTACTAGAACAAGTAAATCTAGAAGAAGAAGTAAATAAGATTAAAGAAGAAATTGAAAGTATTAAAGACTCAACTAGTCAAAAAAGAATAAGATTAATTAAAAGATTAGATGTTTTAAATGCTTTCTTAGAATCAGGTAATAGACCTGAATGGATGATATTAGAAGCATTGCCTGTTATTCCTCCGGAATTAAGACCAATGATTCAATTAGATGGTGGTAGATTTGCTACATCTGACTTAAATGATTTATATAGAAGAGTTATAAATCGTAATAATCGTCTTAAAAAATTGATGGAATTAGGTGCTCCTTCAATTATCATTCAAAATGAAAAACGTATGCTTCAAGAAGCTGTAGATGCTTTATTTGATAATGGCAGACGTGGTAGAAATATAACTGGTGCAGGTAATAGACCACTTAAATCTTTATCTAGTATGTTAAAAGGTAAACAAGGAAGATTTAGACAAAACTTATTGGGTAAACGTGTTGATTATTCTGGTCGTTCAGTTATCGTTGTAGGACCATCATTAAAAATGTATGAATGTGGTATCCCTAAAGAAATGGCTTTAGAATTATTCAAACCACATGTAATTCATGGCTTAGTTACTAAAGAAATTGCATCAAATATTAAAGCTGCTAAAAAAATGATTGAAAACCAAGATGAAAGAGTATGGGATATTGTTGAAGAAGTTATTCAAGAACACCCTGTTATGTTAAACCGTGCTCCAACATTACATAGATTAGGTATTCAAGCATTCCAACCTAAGTTAATTGAAGGTAGAAGTATAAGATTGCATCCATTAGTTTGTGCTGCATTCAATGCCGATTTTGATGGGGATCAAATGGCAGTACACGTTCCTATTTCTGATGAGGCTCAAGCAGAAGCAAGAATATTAATGTTAGGTGCTAATAACATCTTATCACCTAAAGATGGACAACCAATTGTTACACCTGGCCAAGATATGATTTTAGGTAACTATTATATTACAATTGAAAAACCTAATTTGAAAGGTGAAGGAAGAGTATTTAAAAATGATAATGAAGCTTTAATGGCATATGAAAGAAGAGAAATTACATTACATACTCGTATTGCTATTCCAGCTAGATCATTTAAACATAAAATATTCCCTGATAAATATTTAGATAAATATTTAGTTACTACACCAGGTAAATTATTATTTAATGAAATATTCCCTGATAGTTTCCAATACATTAATGAAGGAACTGATGAAAATATTGAAAAAATTACACCAAGTAAATTTTTCATCGATAGAGGAAAAAATATTAAAGAAGAAATAGCTAAAATGGAATTAATTAAACCATTTGGCAAAAAAGTATTAACTAAATTAATTGCTCAAATATATAAAAGATATCAAACAACTGAAACTTCAGTTATGCTTGATAAAATGAAAGATTTAGGATTTAAATATTCAACATTATCTGGTATATCTATTGGTATTGGGGATATTATCGAATCTAAAACTAAACCTGAAGTATTAGCAGAAGCAAGAGAAAAAGTAGAAACTATTAATAAACAATTCAAACGTGGTTTAATTACTGATAGAGAACGTTATGAAAATGTTGTTGATACATGGAACGAAGCTAAAAATAAAATAGCTAATGAGTTAGAGGGATTTATTAAAACTCATAAAGATAACTCTATTTCTATGATGATTGATTCAGGTGCTCGTGGTAATATGTCTAACTACAACCAAATGGCTGGTATGCGTGGATTAATGATGAAACCAACCGGTGAAGCAGTTGAAATTCCAATCACCTCATCATTTACTGAAGGTGCAAATGTATCAGAATTCTTCTTAGCTACGCATGGTGCTCGTAAAGGTGCTGTTGATACTGCTTTAAAAACAGCTGATGCTGGTTACTTAACAAGACGTTTAGTTGATGTATCACAAGATATGATTGTTAAAGAAGATGACTGTGGCACTACTGAAGGTGTTATTGTTGAAGCATTTATTGATGATAAAAATAATACAGTAATTGAAAGTTTAAGAGATCGCATTGTTGGTAGATATACAAGTAAAAGAGTTATTAACCCTGAAACTAAGGATGTAATAGCTGAAAGAAATACTTATATTACTGAACAATTAGCTGATAAAATTATTAAAGCTGGTATTACTAAAGTACCTATTAGAACAGTTTTAACTTGTAAGACTGAACATGGTGTATGCTGTAAATGTTATGGTCGTAACTTAGCAACTGGATCAATAGTTGAAGTAGGGGAAGCTGTAGGTATCATGGCTGCTCAATCAATTGGTGAACCAGGTACCCAATTAACAATGCGTACTATCAACTCTGGTGGTGTTGCTGGAGACGATATCACTCAAGGTTTACCTCGTGTTCAAGAATTGTTTGAAGCTCGTAATCCAAAAGGAAAAGCTACTATTTCTGAAATTAATGGTAAAATTACTAAGATTGAAGAGTCTAATGGTAAATATGAAATTACTGTTACTAATGATGCTGAAACTAAAGTTCATACTACAAACTATGGAGCTAAATTATTAGTTGAATTAAATCAAGAAGTAGAAGCTGGAAATAAATTAACATTTGGAGCTATTAGTCCAAAAGAATTGTTAGTTGTTACCGACCCTATTACTGTACAACAATATATCTTATTAGAAATTCAAAAAGTTTATCAATCACAAGGTGTTAGTATTTCTGATAAGCACGTTGAAATTATTGCTAAACGTATGATTTCTAAAATTAAAATTATTTCATCAGGTGATTCATATTATTTACCAGGTACTATGGTTAATATAAATCATTTTGCTGATACTAACAAAAAATTAATTCTTGAAGGAAAAACTCCTGCTTTAGGTAGACCAGTATTATTAGGTATTACTAAAGCAAGTTTGGAAACTGATTCATTCTTATCTGCTGCATCATTCCAAGAAACAACAAGAATTTTAACTGATGCTGCAATTCATGGTAGAGTAGATGAATTAAATGGTCTAAAAGAAAATGTTATAATTGGTAAATTAATCCCAGCTGGTACTGGTGCTAAAAAATATCGTAAATCTAATTATGATTTAGAAATACCTTATGTTGATGATGAACCATTAGAAGCTTTAGAACAAGAATTAATGGATTAAAAAAACTTTATTCATTTGAATAGAGTTTTTTTCTATATTATGATATACTATAAGAGGAGATGATTTGAATGGACATAAAAATAAAAGAAGCTTTAGAAAAAGAAAAAGAAAGACAACAAAATAATATTGAATTAATTGCATCAGAAAATTATGTTTCAAAAGATGTATTAAATTTACAAGGAAGCATATTTACTAATAAATATGCTGAAGGATATTCTGGTAAAAGATATTATGGTGGTTGTGTTAATGTTGATACAGTTGAAGATTTAGCCATTAATTATGTAACAAAATTATTTAATTGCAAATATGCTAATGTTCAACCACATTCTGGAAGCAGTGCAAATATGGCAGTATATAAAGCATTATTAAATATTGGTGACAAAGTAATGGGAATGAATTTGTCACATGGAGGTCATTTAACTCATGGTCATCCAATCAATTTTAGTGGCTTAGAATATGAAATAATTAGTTATGATGTTGATCCTGAAACTGAAATGATTGATTATGATAAATTAGAAAAATTAGCTATTGAAACAAAACCAAAAATGATTATAGCAGGTGCTTCGGCTTATTCAAGAATAATAGATTTTAAAAGATTTAGAGAAATTGCTGATAAAGTTGGAGCTTATTTGATGGTTGATATGGCTCATATTGCTGGTTTAGTAGCAACAGGGTTACATCCATCACCAATTCCTTATGCTGACGTTGTAACTTCAACTACTCATAAAACATTAAGAGGTCCAAGAGGAGGTATTATTTTAACTAATAATGAAGAAATTATTAAAAAAATAAATAAGATTATTTTTCCAGGTATTCAAGGCGGACCACTTATGCATGTTATTGCTGCAAAAGCACAATGTTTTTATGAAGCATTACAACCTTCATTTAAAACATATCAAGAACAAATTTTAAAAAATATTAAAGCATTATCTAAAGTATTAAGTGATAATGGATTAAGAATAGTATCTGGTGGTACTGATAATCATTTAATTTTAGTTGATGTTACTAGCTTAAATATGACAGGTAAAGAAGCTGAAACATTATTAGATGAAGTTAATATTACAGTTAATAAGAATACTATTCCATTTGATAAAGAATCACCTTTTAAGACTAGTGGTATAAGATTAGGAAGTCCTGCTATGACTACTAGAGGATTAAAAGAGGAAGAATTTGCTGAAATAGGAAATATTATAGTTGATGCCTTAAATGGTAAAGATAAAGAACAATTAAAATTAAGAGTTAAAAAAATAACTGATAAATATCCATTGGAGGGATAATATGTTATTAGATGGAAAAGCATTAAGTGATAAAATCAAAGAAGAAATTAAATTAAAAACAAAAAATTATCTAATTAAACCTACTTTAGCTGTTATTCAAATTGGTAATGATGAAGCTAGTAATATATATATCAAAACTAAAGCTAAAGCTTGTGAAAATGTAGGAATAAATTTTATTCATATTAAATTTGAAGAAGATGCTTTAGAGCAAGAAATAATTAATAAGATAATAGAATTAAATAATGACAACTATGTAAATGGTATATTGATTCAATTACCAATTCCTAAAACATTTGATACATATAGATTATTAAATTTAATAAATAAAAATAAAGATGTTGATGGATTAACAGATATTAATATGGGAATGTTATTTAAAAATTATAATAATTTAGTTCCTTGTACACCTTTAGGAATTATGAATTTATTAAAAGAATATAATATTGATATTGAAGGAAAACATGCTGTTGTAGTTGGAAAATCAAATTTAGTAGGTAAACCACTTGCAATGTTGCTATTACAAAATGGTGCAACTGTTACAATTTGTCATTCTAAAACAAAAAATTTAAGTAATTTTACTAAACAAGCTGATATATTAATAAGTGCAGTTGGTAAAAAAGATTTGATAACTAAAGATATGGTTAAAGAAAATTCTATTGTAATAGATGTAGGAATGAATAGAGTAGATGGTAAATTATATGGGGATGTTGATTTCAATAATATTAAAGATATAGCATCTTACATAACACCTGTTCCTGGTGGAGTAGGGCCAATGACTGTAGCAATGTTGCTTTCTAATGTTTTAAAAAATTATGAAAAAAATTTATAAAACTATTGTCAAAATTGAATTAATATGATATTATTATATTGTTCAATTTTTGGCGAGATAGCTCAGTTGGCTAGAGCACCTGGTTCATACCCAGTAGGTCGAGGGTTCGAATCCCCCTCTCGCTACCATATAAAAATAAATAGTCATTGCTGACTATTTTTTTCATATAAATTTTTAAATATTTGTAAATGTATTTCTTCGTCAATAATAATTCTTCTTAGTAATTCTTTAACATATTTATCATCTATTACTTTAATTAAGTTTTTATAGTTTTTAATTGCTAATGTTTCTGCTTCAATGTTTATTTTTAATATATCTTTTAAATTATTATTATAATTAACATAATTAGCATTCCAATAAATATCATTTACTTTATATTCTGGATTCAAACCTAATAGTTTAATTGTTTTTGCTAATAATTCTAAATGATGCATTTCAACTATAGCAATTTTTTCTAATATATTACTTATTTCACCATCTAAAATAAATGATTGATACATATATAGATGAGTAGCAGTATCTTCACTAACTAATCCTACATATGGATATGATAATAATTCGGCATATTCGATATTTTCTTTTTCAACTTTAATATCTGGATACGGTAAATTTGATTTGTACATAATTCATCACCTAATTAAGTATATTAAAAAAATAATTAAAATGTATCATTTTGGGATATAATAGATATAGGAGAGTGATAAAATGCAAGAGAAGTATGCAGAATTATTATTAAAAAGATGTTTAAATATAACAAATCAACCATTATTAATATCTTGTCCGATTGAAGCTTATGATTTTGTTAGAATATTAATCAAAAAATCTTATGGAATTGGTGTTAAAGATATATATATTGATTTTGAAGATGAAGAATTAAAAAAATTACAATTAAAAAATTTAAGTGAAGAAGATTTAAAAAATAGTCCTTTTTTTAATAAATCAATATTTGATGAATATGCTAAAAAAGATGCTTGTTTTTTAATGTTATACGCTTATGAAGATTTTAGTGGTATAAGTAGTGATAAATTAGATTTAAGTGCTAAATTGGTAAGAGAAACTAAACCAATATATAAGGATAGACAATTAAAAAATGAGATAGTATGGTGTATTGCATCTGTTGTAACTAAAACATGGGCTGATAAGTTATTTCCAAATGAAGATGATAATGTAAATAAATTATGGAATATTATTTATAAAATGTGTTTAGTCGATAAAAATGATCCAATTAAAGAATGGGATAATAAGATTAAATTAAATAGTAAAAAATCAGAATTTATGAATAATAAGCAATATAAAAAATTAACTTTTAAAAATAGTTTAGGAACTAATTTAACAATAGAACTCCCTAAAGATCATATTTGGGCTGGAGGTAATACTATTATAAATGGTACTCCTACGATTGCGAATATGCCAACTGAAGAAATATTTACATCACCTTACAAATATGGAGTTAATGGAATAGTTTATAGTTCTAAACCATTAGTATATAATGGTAGTTTAATTGAAGATTTTTATTTAGAGTTTAAAGATGGTGAAGTTGTTAATTTTGATGCTAAAAAAGGTAATGATATTTTAAGGCAAATTATTGAAACTGATGAAAATTCTAAGTATTTAGGAGAAGTAGCTTTAGTTGATTATGATTCGCCAATATCAAAATCTAATTTAGTTTTTTATGAAACTTTATATGATGAAAATGCTGCTTGCCACTTAGCTTTAGGTTCAAGTTATTTAGAATGTATTAAAGAACCTAATTTTGATATAGTTAATAAAAGTAGTACTCATGTTGATTTTATGATTGGTACTTCTGATTTAAAAATATATGGTGATGAAGAATTAATATTTGATGGTAATTTTATAAAATAATGAATTAAAAATCTCTTTTTATATCATAATTGATATGAAAGGAGATTTTTTATATGGCACGTCATAGAGTTGAAATATGTGGCGTGAATACTGCGAATATTAAAGTTTTAAGTAATGAAGAAATGATTGATTTGTTTAAAAAGTATCAAAATGGTAATAAGCTAGCAAAAGAAGATTTGATTAATGGTAATTTAAAATTAGTTTTATCTATTTTAAGAAAGTACAATAACAGAACAGATAATTTAGATGATTTATTTCAAGTTGGTTGTGTTGGTTTAATTAAAGCAATCGATAATTTTGATTTATCTCATGAGGTTAAGTTTTCGACTTATGCAGTACCAATGATATTAGGAGAAATTAAAAGATATTTAAGAGATAACAGTTCTTTAAGAGTAACAAGAAATTTGAAAGATATTGCATATAAAGGATTAAAAGCTAAAGAAGAATTAACTAATAAATTAAATAGGGAACCATCTATAAAAGAAATAGCTGATGTTTTAGAATTAGAAGAGTTAGATGTTATTCAAGCTTTTGAAGCAGTTAAAGATGCAGTTAGTATGTCTGAACCAATCTATAGTGATGGTGGTGATACTATATATTTAGAAGAACAAATAGCTGATAAAAAGGATAAAATTGGTCAAGATATGAGTATTATGTTAAGAGAAGCTATAAATAACTTAAAAGAAAAGGAAAAATATATAATTTATAAAAGATATTTTGAAGGTATTACGCAAATGGAATTATCAGAAGAAATTGGTATATCACAAGCTCAAATATCTAGAATAGAAAAAAATTGTTTGGATAATATGAAAAAAACATTAAAATAATCATAAATTTTAATAGGTGGTATAAATGCGGTTAAGCGATTTACAATCAAAAAATATAATAACTACTGATGGCAAATTAATAGGTAATATTATAGATGTAGTAATAGAAAATGGGACAATAAAATATTTAATTGTTGAAAAAACAAAATTTTTAATTTCAATGTTTACTTCAAAAGATGAAGTAGAAATTAAATGGAGTCAAATAAAAACAATCGGTGATGATGCTATTATTGTAAGTTGTCAATAATATGGTAAATTATACCAATTTTATTGACACTTATTTTTTTTTTATGATATACTTAAATTCCCCCTCAAAAAAAGAAAGGAAAATTTTATGTTTGAAAAGATACCATTAAATAAATTATACATAGCTGATTATGTTGATGAAACATTAGAATATGTGTATGGTGGTATATATAACTCAACCACTGTAATTCATCATTTTGAAATAAAAAAAGAAAAAAGCATATTTGTTTTAGTTATAGATGAAAAAGAAAATTTTGTTGGTTATATGAATTTATTTGATAATAAAATTTATAAGCCGATTGTTACTTCATTAAATGATTATGAAGTAATATGTGACAATTTAAATATTGAATCGGATAAAACAAATGATGGATATATTAATTTTGAACCTTTATCGAATTATAGTTCAAAATTTATTAAACCATTTATGTCTGTTAGATTAGCAAAAAAAGCAATTAATGACATAAATAAACAAAGAGAAAAAGAAAAAATAAAATCATTAATTTTTAAGAACTAGACTAATTTGTTATTTTTTGATATAATTAATTAGTCTTTTTAAATGAAAGGAGGTAAGAAAATGATTAAAATATTCGCTTTAGGTGGTTTAAATGAAATAGGTAAAAATATGTATATAGTTAATGTAGATGATGAAATATATATATTTGATGCCGGTTTAAAATATGCTGATGATAAAATGTTAGGCGTTGATTATATAATACCTAATTATGATTATTTAATTAAAAATAAAAATAAAATTCAAGGTATATTTTTATCACATGGTCATGATGAACAAATGGGTGCGATTCCTGATATACTTTATGATTTACCTAATATTAAAATATATGGAACAAAATTTACTTTAGATTTATTAAAAGAAGAATTAGAGCAAGAAAAAATAAAAGCAGATTTAATTGAAATTAAACCACATAAAAAGATAAAAGTAGGTAAAAATTATATTTTTCCAATTAGTTTATCACATTCTGTTCCTGATAGTGTTGGTTATGTTTTGTATACTAAAGATGGTGCAATTTTTTATACTGGTAATTTTGTTTTTGATTCAGCTATGCAAGGAAATTATAAGACAGATATTGGAAAACTTGCTTATGTCGGTAAACAGGGAGTATTATGTTTATTGAGCGAATCATTATATGCTGATAAGATAGGATATACTTCACCTAAACATAGAAGCTATAATTTTTTAAGAGAAATTATCAATACATGTAATAATAGAATTTTAATTAATATATTACAAGGACAAATATTTAGAATTCAAGAGTTATTGAATACTGTTACTGAAGCAAATAAGAAAGTTATTATTTTAGGAAAAAGATTAGAAACTAATTTAATAAAAGCAATTAATAATGGTTACATTAATTTTGATAAATCAAGAATTGGAAATATTCATCATTTAGAAAAAGATTCAATTATTATAGTATCTGATGAAAGAGAAAAACCATTTTCTAATATTAAAAGAATTGTTAAAGGATATGATAAATTTATAACTTTATCAGAAGATGATACAATTATATTTGCTTCACCTGTATATGATGGAATGGAAAAAAGTGCTACTATGTTATTTGATGACATAGCAAAAAAAGGCTGCAATTTAATAACTATGTCTAGTAAACAATTTAATTCATTACACGCGTCAAGTGAAGATTTGATGTTAATGCTTAATTTATTACAACCTAAATATTATTTTCCTGTAAATGGTGAATATAGACATCAAGTAGCTAATAGTGAAGTTGCTAAACAAATGGGTATGAAAGATGAAAATATAATTCTTAAGTTAAATGGTGAAGTTGCTACTTTTGTTAATGGTAATTTAACAGAAGAAAAAGAATTTGTGAAAGTTGATGATATATTAATTGATGGTAAAACAGTAGGCGATATTGGTGACTTAGTTATTAAAGATCGTGAAATGTTAGGTGAAAATGGTATTGTCTTAATATTAGCTATCGTTGATAAATCTACAAAACAAATTTTATCAGGTCCACAAATTGTAACTAAAGGTTTTGTTTATGTTAAAGAAAATATAGACTTGATTAAAGAAGCAGAAAATATGTCTTTAGAAATAATTAAAAATAATACTAAAGTATCGTATATTGATTATGGCAAAACTAAGAATGAAATAAGAGATAAAGTAGGTAATTATTTTTATCAACAAACAGAATCAAAACCAATTATTTTAATTATGATTCAAGAGGTTTAAATTGTACTTAATTGTACAGTTTTTTCTTGAAATAATTTTATAAATATGATATTATTTATACCTAGGAAGTGATTTTAATGAATCTACCAAATTTAAATGATGCAAGGAAAAGAACAAAAGAAAAAGTTCAAATTTTAGAAAATTATAAAATAACTGAAGAACAAAAATTATTAGGTAAAGATAAAAAATATTTTGTAAAAACATATGGTTGCCAAATGAATGAACATGATTCTGAAAACATTAAAGCAATATTAGAAGATATGGGATATACTGCAACTGATAATATGGAAGATGCTAATTTAATTATTTTAAATACATGTGCTATAAGAGAAAATGCTCATAATAAAGTATTTGGATTATTAGGTAGAATTAAGCATATGAAACAAACTAAAGAAGTTATGGTTGGTTTCGGTGGTTGTATGGCTCAAGAAGAAGTAATAGTTGAAGAAATATTAAATAAATATAAATGGATTGATTTTGTTTTTGGTACTCATAATATTTATGATTTACCTAATATAATTGAAAAATCAAAAAATAAACAAGAAATTGATGTATTCTCTATTGAGGGAGATGTAATTGAAAACATACCAGTTAAAAGAGATAGTAAATATAAGGCTTGGGTTAATATCATGTATGGTTGTGATAAATTTTGTACTTATTGTATAGTTCCTTATACTAGAGGAAAACAAAGAAGTAGATTACCAAAATATATCATTGATGAAGTAAATCAATTAATTAAAGAAGGATATAAAGAAGTTACATTATTAGGTCAAAATGTTAATGCTTATGGAAAAGATTTAGATATTGATTATAATATGGCTAATTTATTAGAAGATGTTGCTAAAACTAATATTGAAAGAGTTAGATTTGTAACTAGTCATCCTTGGGACTTTAATGATGACATGATTGAAGTAATAAGTAAATATAAAAATATTATGCCTTATATTCATTTACCTTTACAATCTGGATCTAACAAAATATTAAAATTAATGGGTAGAAGATATACTAAAGAAGAATATTTAACATTATATAATAAATTAAAATCTAAAATACCTAATTGTTCTATTACAACTGATATTATAGTTGGTTTTCCAAATGAAACTAAAGAAGATTTTTTAGATACTTTAGATGTAGTTAACAAGTGCAAATACGATGGAGCATTTACTTTTATCTTTTCACCTAGAATAGGGACACCTGCTTGTCGTATGAAAGATGAAATAACATTAGAAGAAAAAGAAGAAAGATTACAAATTTTAAATGATTTAATAAATAAATATTCAAAAGAAAATAATGATAAATATTTAAATAAAGTAGTACCTGTATTATTAGAAGATTATAGTAGTAAAAATGGTAGTTATTTAAAAGGATATACCGATACAATGAAATTAGTAAATGTTAAAGCAGATAGTAGCTATTTAGGAAAAATAGTAAATGTTAAGATAACTTCAGTTAAAACATGGAGTATGGATGGCGAAATAATTTAATAATTTTTATCAAGAATGAGGGAGAGGATTAGCTCAATGAACTCATACCAACCTATTAAGTTAGGTGGTAAAGCTAATAACGATGAAAGAAAAAAATGACTCTTTCATGGAGTCTTTTTTCATATAATATAATTGGAGGTAATTTTATGAAAAAATTTATAACTAGTGAATCAGTGACAGAAGGTCACCCAGACAAGATATGTGACAAAATAAGTGATAAAATATTGGATATGGCTTTAACGGAAGATATTAATAGTCATATGGCTGTAGAAGCAACAATTAAAGATAATTTTATTTTAATCTATGGTGAAGCTAATACTAAAGCAAAATTAAATTATGAAAAAATAGCTAAAGATGTACTTAAAGATATTGGATATAATGATGATTTTGAAGTGTTAGTTAAAGTAAGTGGTCAATCACAAGAAATTAATAATGCAATTTCTAAAAATAAAGTTTGTGCAGGTGATCAAGGGATAATGTTTGGTTATGCAACTAATGAAACAAAAGAATTTATGCCTTTACCTATTTTACTTGCTAATAAATTAACAAAGCAACTAACTTTAGTTAGAAAGAAAGATAAAAATTCTATTTTAATGCCAGATGGTAAAGCTCAAGTTACAGTAGAATATGTAGATAATATTCCTAAAAGAATTGATACAATAATCGTTTCATCTCAACATAGAAAAGATGTTACGCAAGAAGAATTGAAAAAATATATAAAAGAAAATGTAATTGAAGAAGTTATACCTAAAGAATTAATGATAGATACTAAGATATTGATTAATACAAGCGGTTCTTTTGTTGTTGGTGGACCATTTGGAGATAGTGGCACAACTGGAAGAAAAATAGTTGTTGATACATATGGTGGTGTTGGAAAAGTAGGTGGTGGTTGTTTTAGTAGTAAAGATCCATCTAAAGTAGATAGAAGTGCTGCTTATTATGCGAGGTATGTAGCTAAGAATATTGTATATCATAATTTATGTGATAGATGTGAAGTTGAATTATCTTATGCTATTGGATTAGAACAACCTATTAGTGTTAATATTGAAACATTTAATACTAATAAAGTAAGTATGGAAGAAATAAATGATTATGTTAAAAATAATTTTGATTTTTCAGTTGATAACATTATAAAAGAATTAAATTTATTAAGACCAATTTATTATGATATTGCAAGTTATGGTCATTTTGGTTATAATAATTTACCATGGGAACAAATAAAGTAATTTATTTGTTTTTTTATGTACAAATGACTATTTGTTGCATATATTAAAATGAGAGGTGATATTGTGTCTTTATATAAAGAAATAGTCACTAAGGCAGTTATTGGTAAAGGTAAAAAATATTTTAAAAATAATTATAAAATAACTACTAGTGATCAACCAACTACTATTTTAGGATGTTGGGTAATTAATCATAAGTTTAAAGGATATAAAACAGGAGATAAAATAGGTGTCGATGGGTCTTTTGATGTAAATATTTGGTATTCTTATGAAAATGATTCTAAAACAACTGTTGTTAATCAAAAGATTGAATACAATGATTTATTTAATGTAAAATTAAAAGAAAATGCTGATTTAAGTAGTGAAACAGATATAATTGTAAGGACTTTAAGTCAACCTACATGTTTGGGCGTTAATATATTAGAAAATAATCAAATTTCTTTTGATATTGAAAAAGAATTAGGTGTTGAAATAGTAGGTGAAACAAAAGTAAAAATAGCTATTGAAGAAGATGAAGAACCATGGGAAGATATAGTGGACGATGACATTGACAAAGAATTAGATGAAATAAATGAAAATTATATATAGTGTCAACCAAAAATAGTTGACACTTTTTGATTTTTATGTTACAATTGTTCAAGAAAAGGAGTGATTAATGATGGCTGTTAAATTAAGATTAAAAAGAATGGGAGCTAAAAAAAGACCATTTTATCGTGTAGTAGCTGCAGACTCTAGAAGTAAAAGAGATGGTAAAGTTATTGAAGAAATCGGTTATTATAATCCAATTACTGAACCTGCAGAAATTAAAATTGATGAACAATTAGCACAAAAATGGTTAAGTAATGGAGCAATTCCAACTGATACTGTAAGAGCTTTATTCAAAAAACAAGGTATTTTAAAAAATTTCCATGAGTCTAAAATGACAAAAGGAGAATAATTATGAATTTAGTAGAATTGACAGAATTTTTAGTAAAAAGTGTTGTAACTGATCCTGATATGATTTCAGTTAAACAATTTGAGGATGATGAAGATTATATTACAATTCAAGTATTAGTAGATAATAGTGTAATTGGTTCTGTAATTGGAAAACAAGGTGTTATTGCTAATGCTATTAGAACTATTGTCCAAGCTTCATCATATGCTAATGGTTTAAAAAAAGTAAAAATTAATATTGATTCATTTTAAGAAGATTTATCTTCTTTTTTTCTTGTATTAAATATAAATTTATAATATAATATTAAATAGGTGATAAAAATGAAAATACCTAATCACGTTGGAATAATTGTTGATGGAAATGGTAGATGGGCAACTAAAAGAGGTAAAAAAAGAAGTGAAGGCCATTTAGCAGGTTCTAAAAATTTGGATAGCTTATGTCAATATATATTTGATAAAGGAATTAAAGTTTTAAGTTTATATGTTTTTTCAACAGAAAATTTTAAAAGAAGTGATGAAGAAGTTAACTATTTAATGGATTTGTTTGTTAAAAAATTTAAAAATGACTTTAAAATTTTTAATAAAAAAGATATTAAAATTGTTTTTTCTGGAAGGAGAAATCCTTTAAAAAAAGAAATATTAGATATTATTGATGATATTACTTATAAAACAAAAGATAATAAAAGTGGGATACTAAATTTCTGTTTAAATTATGGTTCTCATTTTGAAATAATTGATGCTTGTAAGAAAATAAATAGTGATGTTATTAATAATAATTTAGATATAAATAATTTAGATGAGGAAACATTTCAAAAATATTTATATAATGATTTACCTGATTTAGATTTGTTAATTAGAACTGGTGGTGAAATCAGGTTAAGTAATTTTATGTTGTGGCAATTAGCTTATGCAGAATTTTATTTTACTGATGTTTTATTTCCAGACTTTAATGAAGAAGAATTTGATAAAGCATTATTAAGTTATAATAATCGTGATAGAAGGTTTGGAGGAATTAATTATGAAAACAAGAATAATTAGTGCAATAATAGCTTTAATAATATCTCTTCCATTAGTTTATCTAGGAGGGACTCCATTTTATTTTTTAGCTATAATTATTGCTTTATTAGCTTTTAAAGAAATATTAGATTTATTAGTTAAAAATTATTGGAATCGTTTAATTTGCTATATATCTTACTTATTTTTATTAGGAACTAGTATTAATGAAAATAGTTTAGATAATATTTTAGATTTTAAAGTATTAAGTATTATTTTATTAATATACGGATGTTTATTATTGATTAATCATAAAAATAAAGAATTTAATATAGAAAAATGTTTTTATTTGATTGGTACAACTATTTTGTTAACTATGGCATTTGCTACTTTAATTATTATTAGAAATATGAGTTTGTTATATTTTATTTATCTATTTTTAATAACAATTATGACAGATACATTTGCTCAATCAATCGGTATATTGTTTGGTAAACACAAAATAAATGAAATTTCACCTAATAAAACATGGGAAGGATGTTTAGGTGGTGCTTTCTTTGGTGTATTAATAAGTTCGTTATTTTATTTATTTTTTATAAATCAAGATATAAATATATTTCTATTAATTTTAATAACTTTGATTTTATCTATATTTGGTCAATTAGGAGATTTATTTTTTTCACAAATTAAAAGAAATTATAAAATTAAAGATTTTTCTAACATCATGCCAGGTCATGGTGGTATCTTAGATAGATTTGATAGTATTATATTTGTAGCTTTGGCTATTATATATTTTATAAATTTTTTATAGGAGATGAGTTATGACTTTAATATATTTTATATTAGTATTAAGTATTACAATATTTGTTCATGAATTAGGTCATTTTATCTTTGCTAAAAGAGCAGGTATTTATGTTTATGAATTTTGCATTGGTATGGGACCTAGAATATTTATGTTTAAAAGAAAAAATGATGAAACTGAATATGGTATTAGATTATTTCCAATCGGTGGTTTTTGTGCAATGGCTGGTGAAGGGGTAGAAGATGATGAAGATGTCCCTAAGAATAAAAAATTACAATCTAAAACTTGGATGCAAAAGTTTTTAACTATTGTAGCAGGTGTTATGTTTAATTTTATCTTTGCCATATTACTTTTAATTATATTTGGTTTTATAAATGGTAATCCTAATAATAAACCAATTGTTTCACAAGTCCCAGTTGAAAGTCCTAGTTATGAAGCTGGTTTAATGGCTGGTGATGTAATTAAAACTATGAATGGAGTAAAAATAAACAGTATTGATAAATTATTATTAGAATATCAATTAAATTATGGTAAAACTTTAGAATTAGAAGTTTTAAGAGATAATAAATTAGAAAAAATTAATATAGTTCCAACTGAAAAAGATGGTGCATATTCTTATGGTTTTTCTTTAGATTCAACAGTTGAATATGGATTTTTTGAAGGTATTAAATATGGTATTAGTAAATTTTTTAGTTTAATTGAACAAATGTTTTTAGTTATTGCTTATTTGATTACAGGAAAACTTAGTTTATCTAATTTATCAGGACCTGTTGGTATATATAATTTAGTAGGAGAAACAGCAAAATTAGGAATAATTAATTTAATTTATTTAACAGGTTATTTAAGTATCAATGTTGGTTTTATTAATTTATTACCAATACCTGCATTTGATGGTGGAAGAATTTTATTTTTAATAATTGAAAAAATTAGAAGAAAACCAATTAATGTTAAGGTTGAAAACACTATTCATGCAGTTGGATTAGCTTTACTTATGATATTAATGGTAGCAATAACTTATAATGACATTGTTAGGTTTATAATTAAATGATAACAATTAATTGTTGTAAACATTATGATAAAATTGTTAATTTCTTATATTTAGAAAATGATATTATGTCTAAGTTATTGATTGATTATTATCAAGAATATGTTTTTAATATTAAAAGTGAAAAAAGTAAAATTAAAGTTGATGAAATCATGAATTTGTATACTGATAAAGAAGATTTTTATAAATATGTTCAATTAAAATTAAAAGATGATATATATGATAATTATGAAAGGGTTATTAGGAAATTAATTAAAATATATAATGAATACGAAAATGATAAATTAAAAAAGGTTAAAAATTCGAGGTGGTTATAGTGTTAAAGGTAGATGGAGTTACAAAATATTATGGTGATTTTAAAGCAGTAGATAATTTATCGTTTGAAGTAAAACCAGGAGAAATATTTGGATTATTAGGTGTTAATGGTGCTGGTAAAACAACAACATTTAGAATGATTATGGGATTACTTGATATTACTAAAGGTAATATTACTTTAAATGGTAAAAAAATAGATTATGATGTTACTGATAAAATTGGTTTTTTAACTGAAGAAAGAAGTTTATTAACTAAATTAACGGTTAAAGAACAATGTATCTTCTATGGCGTTTTAAAAGGTATGAAAGAAGAAGACATATTAAAAAGAACAAAAGAATTATTAGAAAAATTTGAAATACCTGAATATTTAGATAAAAAAATAAAAGAATTATCAAAAGGTAATCAACAAAAAGTTCAATTTATAACAGCAATTTTAAATGAACCAGAACTATTAATATTAGATGAACCATTTAGTGGATTAGATCCATTTAATGTTGAGTTGTTTAAAAAAGAAATTGTTGAAATGTCTAAAAAAGGTAGTATGATTATCTTTTCATCACATCGAATGGAACATGTTGAATTGTTTTGTAAAAAATTAGTAGTTTTATTAAATGGTAAATCAGTTTTATCAGGTGAACTAAAAAAAATAAAAGAACAATATCGCAAAAAAAATATTTTAATTAAAGGTGATATTGATATTAAAGAAATAGAAAAAATTGCTGGTGTTGTAACTGTTACTAAAAAAGCTGATGAATATGAAGTTAAAATTGAAAATCAAGATATAGTTAAAGATGTATTTAAATATGTTAGTAAATGTGATAATGTAACTAAATTTTCTGTTGAAGAACCATCTTTAAATGAAATATTTGTAGCAAAAGTAGGTGAATCATATGAAAAATAAATTAAAGTTTTTAATTGGCATGAGTTTAAAAAGAAAAATAAAAACAAAATGGTTTGTTTTAGCAAATATTTTTCTAGCAATTTTAATAATAGGTGTTGCTAATATTGATCACATTATTACTTTCTTTGGTGGTGATTTTGATAAAACTACCAAAATTTATGTAATTGATAATACTAATACTTATGATATATTTAAAGCTAGCATTGATGCTGGATTTAAGTTAACCGAAGATAGTAAATATGAAGTAATCAAATATGATAAAACAAAAGAAGAAATAACTGAAGAAATAAAAAATAATGAAGAAGAAAAAGATTCGATTGCTTTAGTATTTGATTATGATGAAGAAAATATTATTAAAGTTTCAATGATAACACATGGTTTTGTCGACACTTTAAATATGACTTTGATTAATAGTGCAATAAATTCAGTTAAAACTTATTTAGCAGTTGAAAAATTTGAAATAAGTGAAGAAGAATTGTTAGCACTTAATACCCCAGTTACTATTGAAAGAACAGTTTTAGATGAAAATAAAGATTCAGCTGAAGAAAATATGGATATGATTATGAGTACAGTTTTTCAAATAATTATTTTACCATTTTTTATGTTAGTAATATTTTTAGTTCAAATGATTGGAGCAGAAGTAAATGATGAAAAAACAACACGTGGTATGGAAATTATAATTGGTAATGTATCACCACAAGTTCATTTCTTTAGTAAATGTATTGCAGGTAATTTATTTATATTAATTCAAGGTGGATTATTATTATTATATGGAGCTTTAGGATTTATATCAAGAACTTTCTTTGGCGATGCATCAGGTGTTGGTGATGTATTTAATCAAGTTACAGGTATGATGAATGAATTATTTACACCATCATTTGTGTCATCGTTAAGATATATTATACCTTTAGTTTTAATCCTTATGATTTTAACTTTTATCGGTTATTCTTTATTAGCTGGTATTTTAGCAAGTATGACTACTAATACAGAAGATTTTCAACAATTACAAACTCCTATTATGTTAATAAGTTTAATAGGTTATTACTTAGCTATTATAGCTGGTGGTTTTAAAGGATCTATTATAATTAATATTTTAGGATATGTACCTTTTATATCAGCTATATTAAGTCCATCATTATTAGTAATGGGAGAGTTTACTGTTATTGATGTATTGATATCTATGGGATTAATGATAGTAGTTATATATTTATTAATTAAGTATGGTTTAAAAATATATAAAGTAGGTATTTTAAATTATTCTTCTGATAAATTATGGCGTAAAATGTTTAAAGCACTTAAAAACTAGATAATTTCTAGTTTTATTTGCACAGATGGTGGAATAGGTAGACACGCAGGCTTGAGGTGCTTGTGAAGTAATTCGTGAGGGTTCGAGTCCCTTTCTGTGCACCAAAATAATTATATAAAGAAGGTAATTATATGGAATTGTTACACCGTTATGTAGATGATAAACATATAATAGTTTTAAAAAAAGACAATGGCGATGAAATGCAAATGAGTTTTGAAGGAGCAGATTTTTATTTTACAATGTATAATTATCATGATGACAATGAATTTGTTATAGATGAAGAAAATGAATTATATGTTTATTTCAAAAAAATATTTACAGAAATAAGAATTAATGATAAACCATATGATAGATTATTAAATAATAATCAATTTGTTTGGATAGGTGAAGATTATGGAGAATATGAAAATGCTAACAGATTAACTATTACAGAACAAGATGATTGTTATATTATACATTTTTATAATAATCCAAATAAGATATTTGCTAATGCTAAGATATGTCCTATATGTTTTTGTTTAAGTGGTAGCAAAAATCAAAAAATTGCTAATTCATTTGCTATAATGTTTAATAACATTATTTCTAAAAAGCAAAAAGTATTATGTTTATCTAAATAGTATGTGAATATACTATTTTTAAATATATAGTACTTGACAATACAAGATAGTTAATGTATAATTATAGTAGAGGTGATGTATGAATACACAATTTAAAAAAGGCGTTTTAGAACTAATTGTTTTACTGGCTGTTAATAAAAAAGATCGTTATGGATATGAATTAGTTATGGAAGTATCTAGAGTTGTTGATGTTAATGATGGAACAATTTATCCATTATTAAAAAGATTGACAAATGAGAGATATTTTGAAACTTATTTAGTTGATTCTACTAAAGGCCCTGCAAGAAAATATTATAAAATAACTGTTTTAGGTAAACAAAGATTGGAAGATTTAAGAGAAAATTGGAAAATATTTGCTAATAGTGTTAATAAATTTATAAAGGAGAGTATGAAAAATGAACAAAAGTAGTTTTATTAATAAATTAAAGAAGAATTTAAAAATATTAGATGAAAATGAAGTAAAAGATATTATTGATGAATATAGTGAAATAATTGATGAAAAAATAAAAAATGGTAAAACGGAAGAAGAAGCGATTAAAGATTTTGGCGATGTTAACGAATTAAGTAAAGAAATATTAAAAGCATATAAAATTAATCCTAAATATACTGATGATGATATTAAAACTGATTTTGACAATTTTATTAATAAAGCTTCTACTAAATTATCTAATTTTACAAAAAGTTTAGTTGATGATATAAAAAAACATGATAATATTACTTTAGATTTTGTTTTTGAAGTAATTATTAAAGCTATTATTTTATTAATTATTTTTGCTATTATTAGTATACCATTTTTAGTTATTTATGGTTTAGGACATAATATATTAGATATTGTATTTTTCCCTTTAGATATTATATTAATTATTTTATGGGGGATGTTGATATGGGTATTATATTTTGTGGTTTGTGTCTTAATAAGTATTAGGATGTTTAAAGATAATATAAATAATGTTAAAAAAGAAGTAAAAAAAACAGTAAAAAAAAACAAAAAGGTAGAAATTAGTGAAAAAAAAGAAGAAAAAATAAAAAAGGATGAAGTAATAAGTATCTTAAAAGAGATAGCTAAAATTTTTATATTTATTTTTATAATTTTACCTTTAATTTTTGTTAATTTAGGTATTGTTGTAGCTATTTGTTTTATAATTTATTATTTAATAATTGGTATTGATTTATTTGGCGTTTTATTTATTTTACTTAGTTTATTAGTTTTCTTTGGTTATATTTCTAATCAATTATCTAATTTATTTAGTAAAAAAATATCTTTTAAATTTTATCCATTTTTAATATCTATTATTTTATTTGCTATAGGTACAATTTTATCATTTAATACTTACAAAAATATTCAATATATTAAGTATAATAATGATGATGTATTAAAATACAATTATACTATAGAAAATAATACAGATTTATATTTAGATGGCGATTATGAAACTATTATTGATAATGATTTAGATGATAATGAAATCATAATTGAAGTATTTTATAATGAAAATTTTGTTAATGTAAATGAAAACAAATCTAATAATAAAATAATTTTAAGTTCTCAAAATAAAGGTTTTATTGATTGGTATAATGACTGTGTTGAAAATTTAAAAGAAAACAAAATAGCCAATTATGATGAAGTATTTGATTTACAATTTAAAGTATATGGCAATAGACATACTATTGACGATATTGATATTAAATAAAAAGACATTAAAAATTTATGTCTTTTTTTAAATATTAATGTGATATAATTAATATAGTTGCTGGAATAGCTTAGTTGGTAGAGCAACGCATTCGTAACGCGTAGGTCGTAGGTTCGAGTCCTATTTCCAGCACCATTTTATAAAGGAGTATGTTTATGAAATTAAGATGGGGTAGAATTATATCTGTATTTTTAGTATTTGTTTTATTAATTAGTGTCGGAGTATATTTTATATTTTTCAATAAAGAGGAAAAATTAGAACAAGAAGAAAAAACTGAAGAACCAGCACCGATAGTTGAAAAAAAATTACAAATTTTAGATTTAGAATCTGATACTAGGCCAATAGCAGTTATGATTAATAATCACAAAACAGCTCAACCTTATCAAACAGGATTGAATGATGCCTATTTAGTTTATGAAATTGTTGTCGAAGGTGGTATTACGCGTATGATGGCTGTATTTAAGGATAAAGATACTGCAACTATTGGAACTGTAAGAAGTTCAAGACATTATTTTTTAGATTATGCTCAAGAAAATGATGCAATATATACACATTTTGGTTGGAGTCCACAAGCAGAATCAGATATTAATAATTTAAATATTGATAATGTTAATGGTATGGTAGATAGTGGATTTTGGCGTGATGAAGAATTAAAAGCAAACGGTGTTCCAACAGAACATACTGCTTATATTAATATTGAAAATATTTTAAAAGTAGCAAAAAAAAGAGGTTATGAAACTACAACAACATCAAAACCTTTACTAAATTATAGTATTGATGAAATTGATTTATCAACTATGGAAGGCGCTATTAAAGCAGACAGTGTTTATATTAAATATTCTGATTATCAAGAAAATACTTTTAAATATGATGCTGTTAATAAAGTTTATAATAAATATAGCGGTGATACATTGCGTAAAGACTATGTTACTGGAGAACCATTTGCTGCTAAAAATATTATAACTTATCAAGTAAATAATTATAGTATGGATAGTTATGGACGACAAGAAATTGATAATATAGGTAGTGGCAAAGGATATTTTATATCTAATGGTTATGCGGTTCCTATTACATGGGAGAAAAAGAGTCCTGCAGGTCAAACTGTATATAAATTGTTAAATGGGGAAGAATTAACTGTCAATGATGGAATTACGTATATACAAATACAACCTAAAAATAAAACTTTAGAAATTGAATAGTTTTTAGACAAAAGTTATTCTTTTTTTTTACGAACTATGATATAATGTTATAGTTCGGGGTGAAATAATGGAACTAGATAATGAGTACAAAAAGTTAGTTGAACATATACTAAAAAGTGAAGAATTTATGAATTTAAAAAAATGTGAGCATCACGGAATAACAAGATTTGATCATTCTTTAAAAGTTTCTTATCAAGCGTATAAGTTTGCTAAAAAACACAAAATGGATTATAAGTCAGTAGCAATTGGCGGATTATTACATGATTTTTTTGATAGTGAAAATGTTAGTTTAAAAGAAAAATTTATTTCTACATTTACGCATCCTTTAAAAGCAGAAATAAATGCTTTAGAAAAATTTAATGTTAATACCAAAGAATCAGATATCATTAGAAGCCATATGTTTCCATTAAATTTAGTTGTTCCTAAATATAAGGAAAGTTGGTTAGTTAGTTTATATGATAAGAAGGTAGCTTTATCTGAGTTTGGCATTAAATTTGGATATAAACTAAGATATGTTTCAAATTTATCAGTTTTGTTATTATTTAATTTTATAAAATAGATAGTTTTCTATCTTTTTTGATTGTTAAAATATTAAAAATATATTATAATATTGTTGTGTCCTCGTAGCTCAGTAGGATAGAGCGATAGCCACCTGAGGGGTTGTTTAAAATAAGGGAAAATGTATTAGAAACCTTTATTTTATGAGGAAGGACAGAATTTAAAGAAATAAGATAGTCGCGAAAATTTGTCTTTATCTTTAAAAAAAACAATAAAGTTTTGAAAAAATTACCTTAATTTTGATATTTATTTGTTAAGATTAAGGTATATGTCCCTGTAGCATAATAGGAAAATGCCTTCGCCTCCTAAGCGAAAGATTGGGTGTTCGAGTCACCTCAGGGACGCCATTTTTGTGTTAATTCAACTGATTTAGATACTATAAACTAAATCAGTTTTATTTTGTAAATGTTAGGAGGTGTAAATATGTCAGTTTTTAAAATAGAAAAAAATAATAACTATACTGTTATGTCTAATTATCACTTAAGAGATAAAAATTTATCGTATAAAGCTAAAGGGTTATTATCGTTTATGTTAAGTTTGCCAGAAGATTGGGATTATTCTTTGGCAGGTCTTTGTTCTATAAGTAAAGAGGGTAGAGATGGAATTAGATCCATACTAAAGGAATTGCAAGAGTATCATTATTTAGAAATAGAAAAAGTTAGAGGTTACCCCAAGACCTACTAAATGTAAGCATTATTATTTTTACTTTAATGATGAAGAGTTTGGTTTAATGTTTCTAAAAATCCAAACTTGGTTTCCTTATAATGTCCAAATTTATATCAATGGAAGAGAATATTTATCTAAATTACTTGATAAGAATAATATTAA